>JAFXHU010000014.1 GCA_017533565.1 Clostridia bacterium | reverse complement strand
TACCCTGCGCCAACCACGACTCAAGATGGGACAGATTCGACAGGGAAAGGCTCTCCCGCGTCCTCTCCCTCGCCGACGAGGTTATCTGCCTATCTCCACGTTATTACAACGGCTGTATGCTTGCACGAAACCGAGAGCTTGTTCTTCGCTCCGAAATCGTTATCGCCTACCTCGGGCGCGATGAGGGCGGTACCGCATATACCGTCCGTCTTGCAAAAAGCCGCGGAGCGCGCGTTTTCAACATTTTTCCCTCGCTCGAGGGAATGTGCGACTGATTTTTACGCCGTGCTTTTGTTGCATTGCGGCGTAATCCGTCGCAATCTTTGCGCTCGCCCGTCACATTGCCTGTTGACAAAAACGAAAATATTTGCTATAATATAACAAAATCGTTACGAAAGGGGTGTTATTTTGAACGAATCCTTGATCTCCTTCTTTGAAACAATAAAGAACGGCACCTACGGCTTCGACTCTATGCTCGCGTTCTTTACCGAGCTTTGGAAGCTTGCGTTTGCTAACGAGCATATCGTTTCGATGAACGCATGGTTCAGCGGTATTCTTACCCCTGTTCTTTCATACGTGCCTTATTTCTTTATCGCGCTTTGGCTCGTTGTTTGGCTGTTTGGAAAGCGGCTCTTCGGATTTTTCCGCTTCGTTGCCTTTTTCCTCGTCGGCTACGTGCTTGGCATATATTACCTTTCCGCTCCTTTTGCTGTGCATTTTCCCGCAATTCCGGGTTGGGCTGTCGGACTTGTTATCGGACTTGCGCTCGGCGCGCTTTCTCCCATTCTATACTACGTCCTCTACGCGGTTGTCGCGGGATACGGCTCCTACCTCCTTTGCATATCGGGTACGATTCTTCCCGAAATAAAGGGGAATTACGTCGTCGGACTTATCGTTGCCGCCGTTGCACTCATCCTTCTGCTCGTTATCCATAACTTTGTCGAAAGGTTCGGTACCGCCTTCCTCGGCGCGTACTTTATGCTCTACATCGTTATCCATTGCATCTTCGACTTTACCGTGCCCGTGCTTGGCTTCTTGCCCATTATTCCCGCGGGCTACGAATGGACGGTGCTTGTAGGATCTGCGTTTATCCTCGCAATCCCCGGATTTTTCGTACAGCAGAAAATGAAGAAAAGGAAATATTGATTATCGCTTTAAAGAGATGCCGAAATAAAAACGGCGTCTCTTTTTTGTACGCTTAACCGAAATTTTGGGGAAAATACATAAACAAATCCGTTAATATATAGAAATCTCCCGCACAGGCGGAAAAAAGGTTGACTTTTGCGAGTGTTTATTGTAAAATATTATCGTATAATTATGCGCGCATATTCGCACTGCGCGTGCGTGGAGGAAAAATGGATAACGAAAGACTTTTACGGCTCAAACAACTTGCAAATTCGGTTCGCTTCGGCATTATCGAGGGCGTGTATAACGCTGCCTGCGGACATCCCGGCGGCTCGCTTTCGATAGCTGACGTGCTTACGTATCTCTATTTCGAGGAGATGCGCATTGACCCCAAAAATCCCAAATGGGAGGATAGGGACCGCTTCGTCCTTTCAAAGGGGCATACCGCACCCGCACTTTACGCCACGCTTGCCGAGCGCGGATTTTTCGACAGGGAGGAGCTTAAAACCCTCCGTAAAACCCATTCAAGGCTACAGGGTCACCCCGATATGAAGGGCGTGCCCGGCGTTGATATGTCCACCGGCTCTCTCGGACTCGGAATATCCGCCGCCTGCGGAATGGCACTCTCTGCAAAGGTTAATGCAAAGGATTACCGCGTCTATACCGTTGTCGGTGACGGAGAAAGCGAGGAGGGACAGGTCTGGGAGGCGGCAATGTTCGCCGCACATTACAAGCTTGATAATCTCGTTTGTGTTGTTGACTGGAACGGCTTACAGATTGACGGAGCAATTACCGACGTAATGAACCCCACCCCCCACGATAAAAAATTCGAGGCATTCGGCTGGCACGTTATATCCATCGACGGACACGATTTTAACGAAATTGCAGCCGCGTTTGCCGAGGCTCGCACCGTAAAGGGCAAGCCCACCGTTATCATCGCCCGCACCGTAAAGGGCAAGGGTGTGTCCTATATGGAAAACGCTTGCGAATGGCACGGTCAGGCTCCGAAGGAGGACCTCTACCGTGTTGCAATCTCCGACCTTACCGCAATTGAAGAAAGCTTGAGGTGATAAAAATGGCAGATAAAAAGGCTACGAGAGAAAGCTACGGCGCGGCACTTGCCGCCCTCGGCGAAAGCTACGACTTCGTCGTGCTTGATGCGGACCTTGCCGCCGCTACCAAAACGGGAATGTTCAAGAAAAAATTTCCTGAAAGATTTTTCGATTGCGGAATTGCGGAGGGAAATATGATGTCGGTTGCCGCGGGCATTGCCACGACGGGAACTACCGTTTTCGCCTCCACCTTTGCGATGTTCGCCGCGGGCAGAGCCTTTGAGCAGGTGCGAAATTCAATCGGCTACCCCCACCTTAACGTAAAAATAGGCGCAACCCACGCGGGAATTACCGTCGGGGAGGACGGAGCCACCCACCAGTGTAACGAGGATATTGCCCTGATGCGTACAATCCCGGGAATGACCGTCGTTTGCCCCGCCGATGCTACGGAGGCTTACGCGGCGGTAGAGGCGGCGCTCAATTTCGAAGGGCCGATGTACCTTCGCTTCGGACGCTTTGCTGTGCCCGACCTTACCTCCGACCTTATCCCCGAATATAATTTCGAGATTGGAAGGGGTGTTACGTATAGAAAGGGTAACGACGTTACTATCGTCGCAACAGGCTATATGGTACACCTCGCCGTCGAGGCTGCCGATATTTTAAAGGCAGAGGGCATTGATGCGGGAGTAATAAATATCCATACCATCAAACCGCTTGATACCGAGCTTATTCTCGCCGCCGCAAAGGAAAGCGGCGCGATAGTCACCGCGGAGGAGCATAGCGTAATCGGCGGTCTTGGCTCTGCCGTTGCGGAGGCTGTGGGAGAGGGATGCCCCGTTCCCGTCCTTCGTGTCGGTGTAAACGATATGTACGGCAGAAGCGGAAGGGTGCCCGAGCTTCTTGAAATCTACGGACTCACCGCACAAAATATCGCCGATAAGGCAAGAAAGGCAATCGCCCTTAAAAAGTAAGAAAACCACCCCAAATCCTAACGATTTTCTCCAAAAACCTCAAAAAAGGAGCATAATATGACGGGTGAAGTAATTATAATCTCTCAAAAAAAGCTCGGCTACGATATCGACGACGGTGTGATTACCGACGCTTTGGAGTCCGTGCTTATTCTCTCCACCTCGCACGAGCCGAGATGGAAATACGTAAACGGCTTTTCCGACTCGCTTGTGATGAGCTACGATGACGTTATCAACCCCGAGGATAAATATGCGTACAACTCGGAGCTTGCACAGCGCGTAGCACAGCTCGTAAGACGGGCAGAGGAAAATCCGAATATCAAAAACATTTATTCCGCCTGCGACGGGGGACAGTCACGCTCCGCGGGTATTGCCGCGGCAATCGTGCGCTATCTCGGCGGGGAGGACCTCGGCATCTGGGATTCCCCACACTATAAGCCGAATCCTCTCGTTTACCGCCTCACCTGCGAGGCATTCGGAATAGAGGTCACCGACGAGGATATCACCTACCTCGTCGAGATAAACGAAAAAACCTTCGACGACGCTATCGCGCCGAAGCGTACCCACGCGAATAAATAATTTTTCCTACGAAGGAGATAGGTATGAAAAGAATTTTAATCAAGCTCTCGGGAGAAGCGCTTGCGGGAGAAAACTCGGAGATTTACGACGGGGACTTCGTTGACCGCGTTGCCGCCTCACTGAAGGTATGCACCGAAAAGGGCTACGAGCTTGCAGTGGTTGTCGGTGCGGGCAACATCTGGCGCGGAAGGCAGGGCGGAAAAATGGACCGCACCCTCGCCGACAGAATGGGTATGCTTGCCACCGTTATCAACTCGCTTTATTTAAAGGACGCGCTCGAGCGTGCGGGAGCCTCCGCCGCCGTGCTTACCTCCGTCCCTATGTCACCGTTTGCGGAGCCGTATACCGCGGAGACCGCCGTTTCCTATCTTGAAGGGGGAAGCGTGGTTATTCTCGGCGGCGGACTCGGAATACCCTTTCTCTCCACCGATACCGCGGGCGCGGTTCGCGCGGCAGAAATAGGCGCGGACGCAATGCTTATGGCGAAAAACGTTGACTACATATATACCGACGATCCCCGTAAAAACCCCAATGCAAAAAAGCTTGAAGCCGTAAAGGCGTCCGAGGTGCTTGCAATGAACCTGAAGGCTATCGATGCAACCGCAACCGCCTTCTGCCTCTCTACGGGAATGCCGATAAGGGTTTTCGGGCTTAAAAATCCGGAGGATATTATCGGCGCAATCGAGGGTACTGCCGCGGGAACGTTAATAACCGCCGAATAAGGACAGCGGAAAAGACCTTACCGCGAGGGGTGAGGCAGCTGCATTTCCGTCCGTATCCCGAAGGAATAAAATCCGATGTACGGCTGTAATTTCAGATGAATAAAATTTAAGATATACAAGGAGAATTATTATGAAACTCGATACCAGAGATTATGAAGCTAAAATGAAAAAGAGCGTTGCCGCTTACGCCGACAATCTCTCTACCATTCGCGCGGGCAGAGCAAATCCCGACGTGCTTAAGAAAATCAGCGTTGATTACTACGGCTCTCCCACCCCCATCTCCTCTATCGCGGAAATAAAGGTTACCGACGCGCGCACCATCGTTATCACCGCGTGGGATAAATCCGCAATGAAGGGAATTGAGAAGGCAATCCTTACCTCCGACCTTGGCATCAATCCCCAGAACGACGGCTCTGCAATCCGTCTTTCCTTCCCCCCGACGACCGAGGAGCGCCGCCGCGAGCTTTCAAAGCAGATTGCAAAGATGGGCGAGGATGCAAAGGTTGCAATCCGCAACATCCGCCGCGATGCAAACGATAAGGTAAAGACTATGAAGAAGAACTCCGAGATGACCGAGGACGAGGCAAAGGCGTCGGATAAGGCGGTACAGGACCTCACCGATAAGTACATCAAGGAAATCGATACCATCACCGCACAAAAGACCAAAGAAATTATGGAGATTTAATCTCTATGGCAAAAAAGCTTTTGGAATTGCCGACGGTGGACGAAAGACTGCAGTCCATCGGCATTATAATGGACGGCAACGGCAGATGGGCTAAAAAGCGTATGCTGCCGCGAAGCGCGGGTCACGTTGCGGGTGCAAAGATTATTCAAAAAATTCTCGAGGACCTGCGCGCGATGGGAGTCCACCACGTAACCCTCTACGCCTTTTCCACCGAAAACTGGAAAAGACCGAAGGAGGAGGTTGACGGACTTATGGAGCTGATTTATAAATATCTCGACGAGGTCGTTATTGAAAAAATCAAAACCGACAAGGATTTTTCGATGTGCTTCCTCGGGGATAAGTCGGTGCTGTCCGAGAAGCTCCGCAGCAAATGCATCGAAATAGAGAATATGGCGAAAAACAGACCCTTCGTCTGCAATCTCGCGCTTAACTACGGCGGACGCGACGAAATCGTACACGCCGTCAACGCCGCTATTGCCGAGGGGTGCAACCCCGTCACCGCGGAGGATATCTCCCGCCACCTTTACACCGCCAACTCGCCCGACCCCGACCTCATTATACGTACGGGAGGGGATTTGCGCGTGTCTAATTTCCTGATTTGGCAGGGAGCGTATTCCGAGCTTTACGTTACGGATACCCTCTGGCCCGACTTTAACCGAGAGGAGATTGTAAAGGCGGTAAACGAGTTTTATAAAAGAAAACGCCGCTTTGGCGCTCTCGACCCGGAGGATGCGGGCGACTGATCCCCTTCGGGCAAAAATATTACGCAGCTTAAATTCTCCCCCTACGGGGGAGAAGGCTCTCCCACACCTACGGAAGGTTTTAATTATGAAGGTAAGAATACTCACGTCCGTCGGCATTGCCGTTTTCGGTTTGCCGCTTTTGATTTTCTCGGATTATGCGGTTTATCCGATTGCGCTCGGGCTTTTGTGCGCGCTTTCCGCATTCGAGCTTTTGCGTGTCATCGGCTTGGAAAAAAATCTCGCCGTTGCGATACCGACCTATATACTTACGGCGCTTTTGCCGCTTTTGTCCTACGAGCCGTTTTTCGGTATAGACGGTAATACCTATGTACTCATTCTTGCACTTGCGGTATTCTTTTACCTGCTTTACCTTGCGGGCTGTGCAATTTTCTCGCGCGGAAGGCTGGGCTTCTCCTCGCTTGCCGCGGCATTCACCGCCGTAGCCTACGTTTCGGTATGCTTTACCTCTATGTCGCTTCTGCGTTATATGAAAAACGGGGAGTACCTTTTCGAGCTGATATTTATCGGCGCGTGGGTGTGCGATACCTTTGCATACTTTACGGGAAGGCTCTTTGGAAGGCATAAGCTTGCACCCGAGCTTTCACCCAAAAAGACCGTGGAAGGCTCGGTCGGCGGTATGCTGTTTACCGTGGGCGGCTTTGCCCTCTACGGCTTTATCATCGAGTGCGTCAATAAAAATCTCGATGCAAATTATCTCGTTCTTTGTATCCTCGGACTCGTTATCTCCGCCGTGGCACAGGTCGGCGACCTGTTTGCCTCGCTCATAAAAAGAGAACACGGGGTAAAGGATTACAGCAAAATTCTTCCGGGTCACGGCGGCATTCTCGACAGATTCGACTCCGTTCTTATCGTTTCTCCCGTGCTTACCGCGGCGTGCATACTTTTCCCGCCGTTTACCGTGATTGCCTGACTTGAACGTCGGCACCGAAATCGCCGCGAAGCCTCGCGGCGATTTTTGCCCGAAAAATAACCTTGACTACTCGGAGGTTTTATGTCTAAAACCGTTACTATACTCGGAGCAACAGGCTCCGTCGGAATGCAGGCTATCGACGTTGCCCGCACGCGCGGGTACAAAATCGACGCCTTGAGTGCAAATCGCGACGTCCGCACAATGGAGTCGCTTGCACGCGAATTCCGTCCACGCGCCGTTGCGATGGCCGACCCGTCCGCCGCACGCGACTTAAAGCTGCAACTTTGTGACACGGATATATGCGTGTATTCGGGGGAGGAGGGAATAGCCTCCTTGGTCGGCGAAACCAACGCCGAAACCGTCGTAAACTCCATACTTGGGGAGGCGGGGCTTATCCCCTCGCTTGCCGCAATCGACGCGGGAAAGCGTCTTGCCCTCGCAAACAAGGAAAGCCTCGTTATCGCGGGAGATATAGTTATGTCGCGAGCAAGAGAGCGCGGCGTTGAAATTATCCCCGTGGACAGCGAGCATTCCGCTATCTTCCAGTCCCTGAAGGCGGGAAGGCAAAGCGAAATCAAATCCATAATTCTCACCGCCTCGGGCGGTCCGTTTTTCGGCTATACCCGCGAAATGCTAAACGGGGTAACTCTTGCCGATACTCTTTCGCACCCAACATGGAAAATGGGTAAAAAAATAACCGTTGACTCTGCAACCCTTATGAATAAGGGCTTTGAGCTTATAGAGGCGGTGCATCTCTTTTCCGTCGCGCCCGAGCGCGTGCGCGTAACTATTCACCGCGAAAGCATACTGCATTCCGCAGTGGAATATATTGATAACAGCGTCGTCGGGGAGCTTTCCGTGCCCGATATGCGTATGTGCGTGCAGTATGCCGTTGACTATCCCGAAAGGCAGCCGTCGGCATCGCCCGCGCTCGACCTTATCGGCATCGGCTCGTTACGCTTTTACGCTCCCGACACGTCGGCGTTTCCCTTTCTCGACCTCGCAAGGCGCGCCATAACCCTCGGCGGTGCAATGCCCGCTATTATGAATGCGGCGGACGAGGTTGCCGTTGCGGCTTTTCTTAACGAAAAAATCGGCTTTACCGATATATACGACGCGGTAACAAACACCTTTGAGCTTTTAACCGCGCACAGGGCAAGCACCGACCTTGACGGCATTATTGCCGCGGACAGGGAGGCTCGCGCCATAGCAAACGAACAAATTTCCAAAATCGGGGGTATATAACTTGGGCACAGCATTTACCGTAATAATTGCTCTTTTGGTATTTGGCTTTTTGATTTTTATTCACGAGTTCGGACATTATATTACCGCAAGACTGTTTAAGGTAACGATAAACGAATTTTCTATCGGTATGGGACCGAAGCTTGTGACCTATACCTCCAAAAAAACGAATATACAGTACTCGCTCGGTATGTTCCCAATCGGCGGCTACGTCGCAATGGTTGGGGAGGACGAGGAAAGCGACGACCCCAACGCCTTCAATAAAAAGCCCGCGTGGCAGCGCTTTATAATCACCGCCGCGGGCGCAACCGTAAATATCGTCGCGGGATTTTTGGCTATGATAATTATCGTAAGCTGCGTAAATACCGCGAATACCGTTTACGGCGGAATTGTCAATGACGAAAGGCTTACCGAAAGCTACGGCACCGACACCCTCGACCTTTCGGTGCGCTCGGATGCCTCGGGGCTTCGCGTGGGTGATGAAATCGTGAAAATCAACGGAAAGCGTGTTAAAATTTACGACGAGCTTTCCTACGAAATTATGCGAAACGGCGTAGAGCCTGTTGACGTCACCGTAATCCGCGACGGAGAGCAAATGACTATCGAGGACGTCGTATTCCCAACGGTTATCTCGGACGGTGAAAAATTCGGCGTTGTCGATTTTATGATAACCGACTATCTTGACAAAAATCCGATTTCGGTATTCTCGATGGCAATCCGCCGTTCCGCGCTCGTTATGCGTATGTGCTGGGAGTCGGTGTTTGACCTCATTACGGGAAGGTATTCGCTCTCCGCCGTTTCCGGACCCGTCGGAATTTCCTCCGCAATCGGGGAGGCGGCAAGATATGGCTTTATATCCCTTCTCAACATCACCGTGATTATAAGTATGAATCTCGGATTTATGAACCTGTTGCCTATTCCCGCGCTTGACGGCGGAAGAATAGTAGTAATTCTTATTGAAATGATAACCCGCAAAAAGCTCCCCGCAAGGGTGGAGGCTATCATAAACGGCGTGGGTCTTGCGGCGCTCTTGCTCCTTTCCTTCGTTATTATGATAAAGGACGTAATAGGTCTGTTTTAATTAAACCGAAATACACCCCCTTGCCGCTTGCAAAAGGGCAAAGCTTTTGAACAATTCCCGCCCGCTTTTCGGCTTGAAAAGCAGCGAAATCTTTGAATTTAAATTAAGGAGGCTCAATATGGAAAGAAGAAGGACACGCACCGTCCGCGTCGGTAATATCGCCGTCGGCACGGATTTCCCAATATCTATACAGTCGATGACCAATACCGATACGCATAATATTGATGCCACCTATGACCAGACTATGCGGCTTTACGAGGCGGGCTGTAATATCGTCCGCATCACCGCACCCGACCTTGAAAGCGTAAAAACCTTTGAGGTCTTAAAGGCGCGCGGAGTGCCCGTGCCCCTCGTTGCTGACATTCATTTTAACCACGAAATTGCAATAGCCTGCTCCAATGCGGGAGTTGATAAAATCCGTATCAACCCGGGAAATATCGGGGATGACGGGCGCGTTATGGCGGTTGTGGAGGCGTGCAAAAAAAATTCCACCCCCATACGCATCGGCGTAAATTCAGGCTCGCTTGAAAAGCATATACTTGAAAAGCACGGCGCGCCCACCGCCGCCGCCCTTGCCGAAAGCGCGCTGTATCACGCCTCGCTTCTTGAAAAATTCGGCTTTGGAGATATTATCCTCTCGGTAAAGGCGTCAAACACCCGCACTATGATAGAGGCTAACCGAATACTTGCAAATAAAACCGATTATCCGCTTCACCTCGGAGTGACGGAGGCGGGCGGAGGCGAAAGCGCGATTGTAAAAAGCAGCATCGGCATCGGCGCTCTGCTTGCCGAGGGAATAGGTGACACCCTCCGCGTATCTCTCACCGCCGACCCTATATCGGAGGTCTATGCCGCGCGGGAGATTTTAAAGGCTCTTGAGCTTACCGAAAACGGCGGAATGGATATCGTTTCCTGTCCCACCTGCGGAAGGACGAAAATCAACCTCATCTCGCTCGTTGAGGAGTTTAAGGAGCGCGTAAGAAAAGAGGGGCTTGACACCCATAATATAAAGGTTGCCCTTATGGGCTGTGCTGTCAACGGACCGGGAGAGGCAAGGGAGGCTGACCTCGGAATTGCGGGCGGAAACGGCGAGGGGCTTATATTCAAAAAAGGAAAAATTCTCCGAAAGGTCGGAGAGGATAGGCTCATTGACGAGCTTATCGAGGAAATAAGGGCATACGTAGGCTGACCTATACGTCGGGCTATCAAACGAAAGGAATTTGAAAGTGACAAAGGGCTTTTTTGACGTCTTTACAAGATATAATCCCGATGATAAAAAGCGCGCGGTGCTTGAAAGTGCCACCGACGCGGTATTCAGATATAAAAAAGAACCTATGCGCGTGGAGGTGGAGCTAACCTTTGACCGACACTGGGATGCCGACGTTTTTTACGACGTGGAGGACGAGTGCCGCACCCTATACAGTGCCGAAAGCTTTAAAATTTTCCCGCACTTTCCCGCCACCGAATATAACGTTTCCCGCTGGGGCGAAATCGCATACGAGGCTTCGCTCTTCGGTGCTGTAACCCGTGGCTTTCTCTCGCTCGCCGAATACGAGGACGACGGTGAAACCGTACATATTCGCATACCCTTTAACCAAATCGGCATCGACTTCGTCGTAAGCGCGGATACGGAGGCTATACTTGCGTGTATTCTTTTCTCCCGTTACGGAGTTACCCGCCGTGTCAGCATCGAAATGGGCAAAAACGCCGAAAAATTCGAAAGGGATATGCAGGAGCATCGCCGCCGCACCCTTGAGGAGGCGGAGACTGCAAACCGAGAGCGCTTCGTAAAGGAGCGTGCCGCAGCGGAGGCTGCGAGAATAGCCGAGCAAAGAGCCGCCGACCCTACCTACGATTTTGAAAAAAAGGCGGGGCTTTCCACCCTTACGGGTCAAAACTCGGTTATAAGCGATACGAAATACCGAATGGGAGCCTCTACCTATAATACGGAGGACAGCTCGCTCCTTTTCGGCGAGGACTTTGATATATACGAGCCAACCCCGCTTTCCGAGGTGTTAAAAGCAAAAAGCAACACCGTTTTTCTCGGCACGGTCTTTTCGGTTGAGAGCAAGGAAACGAGGAAGGGCGATAAATTCAACGTTGCAATCGGTATCTCCGACGGTGCGTCGGGAGTCTATATAAAGCGCACCTTTAACCTTGACGAGGTGGGCTGGCTTGAAAATATAAAGCGCGGAATGCATATTGCCGTTTTCGGTAAAACGAGGGTTGACAGCTTTGATAACGAAACCTACATCCACCCGCGCGGAATAAAGAAAATCAAAAAAATCGAAAGAGCCGATAATGCGGAGAAAAAGAGAGTGGAGCTTCATCTTCACTCGAATATGTCCTCAATGGATGCCATTATCACTCCGGAGGAAATAGTCAAAACCGCCATAAGCTGGGGACACAAGGCGATTGCAGTTACCGACCACGGAAACGTACAGTCCTTTCCCGAGGTAATGCTCGCGCTTGAAAAGGCGAAAAAGGGCGGTGCAAATTTGAAGATACTCTACGGTATGGAGGCGTATTTCGTCAACGATACCGCAAGGTGTATTTTCGGTGGAAGCTACCCCGACTTTAACGGGGAAATGGTTGTATTCGACCTTGAAACGACGGGACTTCACGCAAAATCCTGTAAAATAATCGAAATCGGAGCTGTAAAAATAAAGGACGGACGGGTTATCGACCGCCTCAATCTTTTCGTTGACCCAGAGGAGCATATTACCGAGGAAATTACGAGCCTCACCTCCATAACCGACGAAATGGTTGCGGGCGCACCGAAGGAGAGGGAGGCACTCCTTGCCTTTCTTGAATTTGTCGGTGACGATATGCTCGTTGCACATAACGCGTCCTTTGACGTCGGCTTTATCCGCGTTGCCGCACAAAGGCAGGGAATACCCTTTAATAATTCCTATCTTGATACCGTCGGACTTTCCCGCTACGTAAACCCCGAATTAAAGCAGCATAAGCTTAATATAATTGCCGAGCATTACGGACTTGGCGACTTCCACCATCACAGGGCGTCCGACGATGCCGAAATGCTTGCCGAGGTGCTTTCGTGATGCTTGACCGCCTCCGCGCGGAGGGAGTTGACAGCTTTGACAGAGTTATGGAGGCTATGTCCGAGAGTGCCGACCCGCTTAAAATACGCGCCCATCATATGATTATATTCGCGCGCACACGCGAGGGACTCCGTAACCTCTATAAGCTTATTTCAATGAGCTACCTTAACTACTACCGCCGCGTCCCCCGTATTCCCAAATCGGTTTTGGAGCAGTATAGGGAGGGGCTTATTATCGGCTCTGCCTGCGAGGCGGGCGAGCTTTACAAGGCTATCCTTCGCGGAGCCTCCGACGCGGAAATAGAGGAAATCGCAAGCTTTTACGATTACCTTGAAATCCAGCCTCTCGGCAACAACCGCTTTATGTTTGACGACAAGGATATACCCGTAAACTCGGATTCCGACCTTATGGATATAAACCGTCAGATATACAACCTCGGCAAAAGGCTTGGAAAGCCTGTTTGCGCAACCTGCGACGCCCACTTCTTAAATGCGGAGGACGAAATTTACCGAAGCATTTTACTTGCGGGACGGAAGTTTGCCGACGCGGACAAGCCGACACCCATCTATCTTCGAACCACCGACGAAATGCTCGCGGAGTTTTCCTATCTCGGGGCGGAGGCAGCGGAGGAGGTAGTGGTTACCAACCCGAACCTTATTGCCGATATGTGCGACGAAATCCGACCGATTCCCGAGGGAAGGTACGAGCCTAATATCGAGGGAGCGGCGGACGAGCTTACCGAATCCTGCTGGCGTCGCGCACACGAATGGTACGGCGACGAGCTGCCCGAGGTGGTTGAAAAGCGCCTTGACAAGGAGCTTACCTCTATAATCAAAAACGGCTTTGCCGTGCTTTATATGATTGCCGTAAAGCTCGTTGCCTATTCCGAAAGCCTCGGCTATCTCGTCGGCTCGCGCGGCTCCGTTGGCTCGTCCTTCGTTGCCACGATGTCGGGAATTTCGGAGGTTAACCCGCTTCCGCCGCACTACCGCTGCTTAAAATGCAGGCACAGCGAGTTTATCCTCGACGGCTCGGTTGGCTCGGGCTTCGACCTTGACGACAAAAATTGCCCCGTCTGCGGAGAGCTTATGTACGCCGACGGTCACAATATACCCTTTGAAACCTTCCTCGGCTTTTACGGCGATAAATCCCCCGATATCGACCTTAACTTCTCGGGCGACGTACAGGGAAAGGTACATAAATATACCGAGGAGCTGTTCGGAGAGGGTCACGTTTTCCGTGCGGGCACTACGGGCACGCTTGCCGATAAAACCGCGTGGGGCTTTATAAAGAAGTACCTTGAGGAGAGAAAAATCAAAATCCCCTCTGCCGAAATCGCGCATATGGTTTCAAAGCTCGTGGGCATAAAGCGAACAACGGGACAGCATCCGGGCGGTATAATCGTTGTTCCCACCGAATTTGAAATTTACGACTTCACCCCCGTACAGCACCCCGCCGACGATGCAAATTCCGACATCATCACCACCCACTTCCAGTTCTCCTATCTTCACGATACGATACTGAAGCTTGACGAGCTTGGACACGATATGCCTACTAAGTACAAGATGCTGGAGCGCTATACGGGCACGTCGGTGCTTGACGTAAAAATGAACGATAAAACGGTTTACGAGCTGTTTTCCTCTACACGCCCCCTCGGTATTAAGCCGGAGGATATCGGCGGCTGTCAAATCGGAACCTACGGAATACCCGAAATGGGAACGCGCTTTCTCCAGCAGGTGCTTATAGATGCAAAGCCGAAGAATTTCGCCGACCTGTTACAGATTTCGGGACTTACCCACGGTACGGGCTGCTGGCTCGGCAACGCCGACGAGCTTATCAAATCGGGCATTTGCGATATTTCAAACGTTATCGGATGCCGTGACGATATTATGAACGCGCTCATTCGCTGGGGTCTTGACAATTCAAGCGCCTTTACCATTATGGAAAGCGTAAGAAAGGGAAAGGGACTCAAGCCCGAATGGGAGGCGATGATGAAGGAGCACGGTGTGCCCGACTGGTATATGGAGTCCTGTAAGAAAATCAAATATATGTTCCCGAAGGCACACGCCGCCGCCTATGTTATGTCGGCAATCCGCCTTGCGTGGTACAAGATTTACTATCCTATGGAGTTTTACGCCGCATTCTTAACCGTTGCACCGGGCGGCTTTGATGCCGAAATCGTCAACAGCGGCTATAACGGTGTTTCCGCGAAGATAAAGGAGCTGGAGGACAAGGGCAACGACGCTACCCAAAAGGAGCACGAGCAATGCACCACCCTCTACCTCGTGCGGGAGGCTATGGCAAGAGGCGTACAGTTCCTTAACGTTAATCTCAAAAAATCGCACGCCACCGCCTTCCTTCCCGAGGACGGAAAAATCCGAATGCCCTTTAACAGCCTTTCGGGTCTTGGCGATACCGCGGCTGAAAAAATCATAGAGGCAAGGGAACGGTACGACCTTTACTCCGTGGAGGAGCTGCGACTGCGTACGGGCATATCCAAAGCCGTTATTGAAATTCTTCGCCGTAACGGAGTCCTTGACGGACTTAACGAAACCGACCAGTATTCGATATTTCAAATGAACTCCTTCCCGAACGGATAGGGAATGGGGAGCAGCACCTCGGTGCGAAAATTTAACACGCCCCCGTATCAATTTAATAAAAATAGCGCGGTGCATACCGCGCCGCGCTGTCATAGTCTATAATCCTTACGCTATAAAAAGAAGAATGAGAAGCATTATTCCGCATTCTCTGTCACCGTCCGCCGACAAAAGCATATATGCCGCCGCCGCGATGATTAAAACCTCCTCAAAGCCTATGGATTGTAAACTAAACCTTCCATTTTGAAACAGTCCGCCAAGGATTGACGAAAGCGGGGATGCTCCGCGTGAGGCGGGGACGCTTTCCTCCGTCGGTGGCTCTTTTTCCCACGGATTTTTACCCGACTCTATGTAACGCTCGTCGGCTACGCTCTCCGACGGCACCGCCGCGCCCGCATACCCCTCGGGAATTTCCGACGCTCTTTCGGGATAGCTTCTTGTGTACATTCATCCACCGCCTTTCATGCTTTCGAGAATTTCGGTTACCGTAATCATCGTATCAACCGCACGCGCTCTGTTTTCCGAAAGATACGGCTTCATCGCACCTAAAAGGCGCGCCCTGTCGTTCGTTCTTCCGCTTCTTACGGGTGCGCTCGTCGGAATACTCTCGCTTGACTTGCCGTTATTCTCTGCGGTCACTGCATCCGACTCTGCGCCCGACTCCGTCCCCGAAATAAGCGCGCTTATTTGCCCGACGATTTCGGGATGCTCCATTATAATTCCGACTATTTTGGAAAGGTCGGGTGTATCAGCCATTTTTGCACCCCCGTCGGTAATTGTTTACCACGCGAATTGCCTCGGCAATGTTGGGGCTTGCTCCGTGGCTTAACGCTCCGCGCACCTTTTCAAGCTCGCTGTGCGGAGGTACTGCCTCGGGAAGGGTTATTCCGTGGCTTTTTGCAAGCTCGCGTATCATACGCCAAAGCTCTTCGTCCGAAAGATTTACCACCGCGTTAAGCTTTTCTCTGTCAATTTTCATCTCTTTATCTCCTTTCCGTATTGCTTTTACATCATACGCGAAAGCGAAAAGAAAGGTTACTGCCCCTATGAAACCTATACAATGCCTCGTTGCTTCGGATAGCCACGGTGCGGGAGAAAGGCTTCTTACCGCCCTTCGCCGTGCCCGCGAAATTGATGCGCTCCTTTTCCTCGGCGACGGACTTTCCGACCTCTGTGCCGTTACCGAAAAATATCCGCAGCTTCCGATTATTGCCGTAAAGGGTAACTGCGACTTCGGCAACCCACTACCCGGCAGGAGCGTCTATAAAATCGACAGCATCACTCTCGGCGAAAAAAAGATAGTTCTTACCCACGGCGACCTTTACGGCGCAAAATACGGTCTTGACGGTCTTATAAGGCTCGCCGCCGATACGAATGCGGATATTGTTCTTTACGGACATACGCACCTTCGCGCGGAGCAATATACCGACGGGGTTTATTATTTCAATCCCGGCTCGCTTCGCGGGGACCGCGACCTGCCCTCCGCGGGAATACTCACCGTTACCGACGGCGGAGTACTTTTCTCCTTTATGTCCCTTTAGCCCCGACAAAGCGGCTTCTATGTACTTTTAATCCCGACCGAGCTGCTTCTATATCCCTTTAACCCCGACAAAGCGGCTTTGCTTGATAAGCAAAACCCCATAAAACTGCTAACAATTCTTCTCAAAAGGAAGGTATCTATATGAATATGCCACCCCCTCCGCACAATAATTTCCAACCCAAAAGGCCACCTCGTCCAAAGCGAATGCGTGATATGCCGCGCTTTCTTTTCGGACTTGTAAAGGGCTTTTTGAGCCGACTTTTCTACATATTTTCCCTCGTATGGAGGGCTGCGCCCGCGCTTCTTGTCGCGATGGTGCTGCTTTGCCTTCTCGACGGTGTCCTGCCCGTGTTCGGAGCTTATATTTCGCGCGACCTTCTTAACGAAATAGCCGTTCTTATCGAAAAGCGCGGCGCGGGAATAATCACCGAGGCAAGCTTTGAGGTTATGCGACCCCTTCTTTTCCTTTTCGTAATGAACCTCGTTTACCTTTTCGGTAAAAAGGTCCTCTCAAAGCTTGGAAGCATGACCACCTCTATTGCGGGCGAGCTTGTCGTCAATCACATAAAGCTTATGATTATAGGAAAGGCAAAGGAGGTTGACCTCTCCTCCTACGATAATCCCGAGTTTTACGAAAAGCTTGAAAACGCAAACAGGGAAGCGGGTATGCGCCCCATCTCGATTTTAACCGCAACCTTCAACGTTATAAGCGCGGTTATAAGCGCGGTTTCCTTCGTTGCCGTGCTTGTCACCCTCTCCGTATGGGCGCCCGTAATAGTTATTCTTGCGGCACTCCCGGGCGCGATTGTCAATTTCTATTTCAGGAATAAAAACTTCCGCTACATACGCTTCCATTCGAAGGAGCGCCGACAAATGAACTACTACTCGGGACTTATGGTTAATAAGGACAGGGTAAAGGAAATTAAAATCCTCGGTCTTGGCGAAACCTTTATAACGAAATACAAATCGGTCTTTGCAAAGTATTATAAGGGTCTTAAGAGGATTATAATAAGGGAGGGAATAACCCAAATTCTCGTCGGACTTCTCTCCACGCTCGTAAGCTCCGCGCTTTTCGTATTCGTTGCCTTTAACGTAATAAACGGAGACGGACTTGTCGGTGACTATTCGCTTTATTCGGGCGCGCTCACCTCGATAACAAGCTACGTCGGCACGCTTCTTGCCTCCACCGTCACGATTTACGAGGGAACTCTCTTCATAGACAATATGATAACCTTTATGAAGGAGGAGCCGAAAATTATCCCCGCCACCGACGCCCCCCTTACCGTCGAGCGCGGAGTGCCTCACACAATCGAAATCAAAAACCTATCCTTTGCTTATCCCGGGACCGAAAGAATGGTTCTTAAAAACCTTAATCTTAAAATCGAGTCGAATGACTCAATCGTTCTCGTCGGACTTAACGGTGCGGGAAAAACCACGCTTATTAAGCTTTTGACAAGGCTCTACGATCCCACGGAGGGACAGATACTTCTTGACGGTCACGACCTGCGTGAATACGACCCCGTGTCACTTTATTCCTGCTTCGGTATAATATTCCAGGACTTCGGACACTACGCCGAAACCGCCGCCGAAAACGTGCGCTTCGGTGATATAGACAGCGAGCATTCGGATGACAGGGTAACCCTCGCGGCAAAACGTGCGGGTGCATCTCGTTTTATAGAGGAGCTTCCCGACGGCTACGAAACCCCGCTTACCCGTATGTTCGAGGAAAACGGTGTGGAGCTTTCGGGCGGACAGTGGCAGAAGCTCTCGGTTGCCCGTGCCTTTTACAACGATTGCGAAATTCTTATCTTGGACGAGCCGACCGCATCGCTTGACCCGCTTGCGGAAAAGGAGGTTTTCGACCAATACGCCCTCCTTGCAAGGGATAAAATCTCGGTATTCGTTTCCCACAAGCTCTCGAGTGCGGTTAACGCTACCAAAATCGTTGTAATCGACGACGGAAGAATTATTGAGGTCGGCTCGCACGACGAGCTTATGCGCCTTGGCGGAAGCTATTGCAACCTCTTTACCATTCAGGCGCAAAGATACGCGGGAATTTCGGGCGGCACCGACGGCGAATAGCGGCTTTTGGCAAGGGCAACGCTCTCTTTTTTACGGCAGACGGCAAAAAATCAACTACAAGAAAATGCCCGACGCAATCAATGCCATGCCTTTGGCTTTTTGCTAAAAAGGCTAACCCGTGTTAAATAAAAAGCAAGCGGCACTCGCATTTGCGAGTGCCGCTTTAATATTGATTTGTAAAGTATAGTTTACTTATCTTGAATAAACCTTTCCGGTTATAAAGCGATATACGCCCTGGTACATATCAAGTATAGCACCGTCACGCAGCGGGGAGGAAATACCCGCCCTTTCAAGCTCCTCTTCAAAGCTTAACGGATTATCGTTATCTCTGTTAAGAAGGCTCATATATGCCGTGATACCCGCACCCTCTTGCTCAATTTCCATAAGCATAATCTCAATCGCCGCTACAAGAGAGGTACAGTAGGATTGAACGTAAAACGGATATTCAACCGTGTGAACGATAAGCACGGCATCCCAGCTTGACAAATCGGGAATAACACCGCCGAGGCAGAAGATTTGCGCCTCGTCCATAAGCTCAAGAAGCTTATCTTCGGTAACCTCCTCGCTTGAAAGCGAGTAAACCATATGCTCAAAGGTTGCGAGATACCCCTGATATGCGAGAATGTTGTAAATCTCGTCCATCTCCTTGTGGAGCATATAGCGGTAGTTGTTTTTGAGCGTCTGCGTCTCGGACATGCTGTCCTCTATTTTCAAAAGCATAAGATACGCCAAAGCCTGCGAATACACCTCCGAAAGGTCAAGCCCTGCATTTCGTCCGTAATTTGTGTACATATCTGCGAAATGACCGAACTCGTGCGAAAGCGTTACGTAGTCGCTGTATCTGCCCGATGCCGTCATAAATATGAACGGCGAATTGTTTGTGCGAATGTAGGTTGTGAATGCTCCGTCAAGTCGGTTATCCGCCTTTGACGAGTAATCGTAAAGCCCGTGCTGAAGCATATAGGCGTAAATATCACCAAGCTCGCCGTTTATCTCACCGAAAAGCGCGTAAAGCGTGTTTATAACGTCGATTTTCGTTGCATACGGCTCAATATCGGTGCTAAGGTGATAGAAATTATTGTAATAAAGCCGATAGGCAATCTCCGCTGCATTCTTTACGTCGGAAAGGAGGGAAAGAGTCTTTTCGGGTGAATAATCGTGACCCATTTCCTCGTAGGCAACCTCAATATAGCTCTCCTTGCCAAGCTCCTCGGCAATCTCGATTCTCGTCCTTACAAGCTCAAGATATATCCCCTTCGTAAGGCGGGTAACCTCGTTCATATAATAAAGCATATAAAGGTTGAGCGTGGAATCGTATTTGGAGGCGGGAACACCGTCCATCAGCTGCTTTACCGTCCCCTCCTCGCCGTTTACGGTGATAATAACCGTGTCGGTGGAAAAGCCGTTGTACCTTGCGATAAGCTCGGACTCCGCCGTAAGGAGCGCAACAAGCTCGTCGGTGTAAACTCCGCCGTCAACGTAGTCGTCGAGCGATACTCCGAAATATTCCTCCTCGAAATCACTCTTATGCGGTGACTGTGCCGCCGCAACGTACAAATCCTCCACCGCCTGCGAAAAAGCGGAGCTGTTCGTCGAAAGATAGGTATATTCCTCAAGCCAAAATTCGTTCGACGAGTCGCGCGAATTGTTTATTTCCGCAAGCGTGTACATCGTGAGATAGGCGTTATAGCCGTCCTCGAGTGCCAAAATGCCTTCAAGCTGCTCGTCAAACGGAAGCTCGTTTGCGCTTATCCTTGCAGTGGCGGAATTAAAATCCTCGATAAGGTCCTCAACGTCGGGAGATTCGTAAACGATTTCGGTAAAATTAACCGTATCTCTGCCGAAGTCCTTGTAATTGGGAACGGCAATCGTGGGCCCCTGCGGCTCGGGCTCGGGAGTCGGAGTGGACGGTGTCGGTGTCGGAGTAGGCGTATCGCCTCCTACGGGCTGTGATGCCTCCTTGCACGCGGTAAGCGCGGTGAGCGAGTAGAAGCATATTAAAATACAGAGCAAAAATGCGGTAATCTTCTTCATAAAAGGGGGAAATCTCTCCTTAAAAATTGCTAAAAAGAATTATAAGCAAATAAAGTGTACAAAATAATATAAATTTTAAAACATTTTGTAAATTATTTGCCAAGACCCGCCGCACCGATAATTCCCGCATCGTTTCCGAGGGCTGCCGTAACGATTTTAGTCTTGCTCGGATTATCTCTCGTGTATTGCTCGCGGTTGATAATTCTCGTAAGCGGAACGGTAAGATATTCCTTTTCGTTGCAAACTCCGCCGCCGATCGAGAGGATATGTGGCTGAAAAATATTTATCATATTCGTAAGACCGATTGCGAGATATTCGATGTAGTCGTCAACTATCTGCTTTCCGTAAACGTCACCCTTTCTCATCGCGTTAAAGGCGGTGCGTGCGGAAACCTTTCCGTCCTGCTTTTCCTCCTCGAAAAGCTGCGAGCTTATACCCTTGAGCGAAAGCTCGTGCATTTTCTCGCGCGTCATTGCCGAAAGTGCCGATGCGGAGCAATACGCCTCAAAGCAGCCGCGCCTTCCGCAGGAGCATTGACGTCCTCCCGCAACGATGACCGTGTGACCAAGCTCCGCACCGCCAAAGTTGACGCCGCCCGCGTAAATTTTACCGTCAAGCACGATTCCTCCGCCGACACCCGTGCCGAGAGTTATCATAAGAGAGGTGGGCGCACCCTTTGCCGCACCCGCAAGAGCCTCACCGAGAGCCGCCGCATTCGCATCGTTTGCAACGTAAACGCGCTCAGTCGGGAAATACTTCTTGAAAACCTCCGAAATCGGGAAATTCTTCATTTGTATATTGTTTGAATATTCGATAACGCCGTTTTCGGTATCAACCGAGCCGGGCGCAGCAATTCCAACGTACTCAATATCCTTCGGTGTAAGTCCGTTTCTCTCTACGATAGCGAGCGCAAGCTCCGCCATATCCTTTATAATAAGCTCGTTATCTCTTTTTGCAAGCGTAGGCACGGAGCCTTTGTCAACTATCCTCAAATCCCCGTCGCAAAGTCCGATTGCAATATTAGTTCCGCCAAGGTCAACGCCCAATGTAAACATATTATCCTCCTTGACAGTCGCGCCCGTGCGCGGCTGCGTGTTTATTTTAGTTAAAGTATAATAAAATTATAACCCTTTGTCAAGGTGCGGAATTTACTTTGTCCCAAAAATGCGGTGATTTATCCCGTTGTTCATAGAAAATTAACATTTATGCGGCGTAAAATAATTCAAAGCTGTTGAAAAATATACGATTTTAGTGTACAATATATCGGGAAATAAAGAAAGTGCCGAGCTATGGCACAAAAGGAATAAAAATGTCAAGATTTGTATATGCGGATAACGCAGCCACTACCCCCGTTTCGGAGGAGGTAATGGAGGCTATGCGACCCGTATTCCTCGAGGCGTGGGGCAACCCCTCAAGCCAGCATACGAAGGGATACGAGGCAAAGGAATTGCTCGACGACTCCCGCGCGAGAATTGCGAGGGTGTTCAACTGCCGCCCCGACGAGATTTATTTTACCTCCTGCGGCACCGAAAGCGATAACTGGGCAATAAAGGGTGCTGCGCACCTTATGAGAAAAAAGGGAAGGGACCACATCGTCACCACCAAAATTGAGCATCACGCCGTGCTTCACACCTGCGCCGCTCTTGAAAAGGAGGGCTTTCGCGTAACCTACGTTGACGTTGACAGCGAGGGTATCCTCTCTCTCGATGCGCTTCGTGATGCGGTTACGGAGAAAACCGCCCTCGTTGCGGTTATGTATGCCAATAACGAAATCGGAACGGTACAGCCTGTTGCGGAGGCTGCGAAAATCGCCCACGAAAAGGGTGTGCTTATGTTCACCGACGCGGTACAGGCGGTCGGAAATATAAAAATCGACCTTTCGACCCTCGGCGTTGATATGCTTGCGCTTTCGGGTCACAAGATACACGCTCCGAAGGGTATCGGTATGCTCTATATCAAAAAGGGCGTGCGCCTTGAAAACCTTATTGACGGTGGAGGACAGGAAAAGCGCCGCCGCGGAGGTACGGAAAATCTGCCCTATATCGTCGGACTTGCGCGCGCGCTTGAAATTGCCGACGCTCGCATTCCCGAGCTGGAGCTTGTTCGCCAAAGGCGCGACCGCCTGATTAGCGAGCTTACCAAAATCCCGTATTCAAAGCTTAACGGAAGCCAAACGCAAAGGCTTGCGGGCAACGCAAATATCGGCTTTGAGTTCGTAGAGGGCGAAAGCATTCTTATGTGGCTTGATATGGCGGGAATTTGTGCATCGACAGGCTCTGCCTGCTCGTCAAACTCGCTCGATGCATCTCACGTGCTTCTCGCAATCGGAGTACCGCACGAAAAGGCACACGGCTCTATCCGTTTTTCCATATCCCACGAAACCACCGATGAGGACATCGACTATATCCTCGAAACCCTCCCGCCAATTATCGAAAGGCTTCGCGCGCTTTCCCCTCTTTGGGAGGACTTAAATAAAAAGAAGCAAAAGGAAGATTAAAATGCAATACAGTGAAAAGGTAATGGACCACTTTACTCATCCGAGAAACGTGGGTGAAATTGATAACGCCGACGGAGTTGGTACGGTTGGCAACGCAAAATGCGGCGATATAATGCGAATCTACCTTGACGTTGACGAAAATGACGTTATCGTGGACGTAAAGTTTAAAACCTTCGGCTGCGGCGCGGCAATCGCGACCTCGTCTATGGCAACCGAGCTTATAAAGGGCAAAACCATCTGGGAGGCGCTTGAAATAACCAACGCCGTCGTTGTGGAGGCGCTTGAGGGGCTTCCGCCCGTAAAGGTGCATTGCTCCGTCCTTGCGGATGATGCAATCAAAATGGCAATCGCGGACTATCTTAAAAGAAACGGCAGGGAGGTTCCCTTCGATATTCCCGCCGACGATGACGACGACCACCACGGCACCGAGGACGAGGACTGATTTTCCCCAAACCCCCGCCGTTAATATCGCAATCACACGGGCTTGACCCGTATTCTTACGGGCTGCATTTTGGCAGTCCGTTTGTTTTCCCGCCCGCTTTTTAATTTAAATGCGTTTTTTAATAAAGCACACGGCTACGGCTTTTTCGTAAATCACACGGCTACGGCTTTTCGTAAATCACACGGCTCTTAATTTTTCAATATCCGCTACTATGGATTTTTAAAAAAGGTATGGCACGCGGCGTTGTTTTTTTAAAAAAAGCACAAGACTTTTGACACTTTGTAAAGTCCGACGAATACCTCGGGTGAGGTGGCGGGAAAAAACGGGAAAAGTCAAAAAATGTAATAAAACAAAGAAAAGGGACGATAAAGGAGGTGTAAAAATTGAAGATTTTGCTTGGCTTAAGCGGAGGAGTTGACAGCAGCTATGCGGCACTTAAGCTCCTTGACGGGGGCAACGAGGTTGTCGGAGCAGTTCTCCGTATGCACGAATATACCGATACGAAAGCGGCTGAAATCGCAGCCGAGCGACTCGGAATAAAGCTTGTTACCCTTGATTGCACCGCCGCCTTTGACGAAACGGTAAGAAGCTATTTTGAGAGCGAATACGCTCTCGGAAGAACACCAAATCCCTGCATTGTCTGCAACCAAACGGTAAAATTTAAATTTCTCGCCGACTACGCCCTTAAAAACGGATTTGACGGAATTGCGACGGGACACTACGCCCGTATAGTCGAAGCTCCAAACGGACCCGCTGTTGCACGCGCCGCAGACGCAACGAAGGACCAAACCTATATGCTTTACCGCCTGCCAAAGGAGGTGCTTCAAATTTTGCATCTTCCTCTTGCCGACGAAATCAAAGCCGAGGTAAAGCAAAAGGCACAGGCACGCGGAATAGTAGAGCCGAATATTAAGGAAAGCCAGGAAATATGCTTTATTCCCGACAACGACTACCGCGCATACCTTGAGCAAAGGCTGGGCAAATTCAGCGAGGGAAGCTTCATCGATAAAAACGGAAAAATAATCGGAAAGCATCGCGGTATAATTTCCTACACGGTCGGACAAAGAAAAGGGCTTGGAATTTCTCTCGGACAGCGCGCCTTCGTAAGCCGTATTGACCCCAAAAGCAACCTTATAACTCTCTCTACCGAAGCACCCGCGGTAAAAAGCTTTACCGCCTCCGACCTCGTTTTCAGCGGGCTTGCTCCGCTCTCACTTGGGCAGAGCGTGCGCGCCAATGTTAAAATCCGTTACGGTGCAAAACCCACCCCCGCAACCGTAACCTCAATCGGGGAGGGAAGGGTAAGCGTTGAAATGGACACCCCCGCCGGACTCGTAGCACCGGGACAGTCGGTTGTTGCGTACGAAGGCGATACCGTCCTTTTCGGCGGCTTTATCGATTTGGATTTTTAAAGCCTAACCCACCGCTAAAATCAACCGCCTCCCCAACGAAACAAAGCTGTTTTTTCGCGCCGCAATCAAATTTGCGGCGCGACTTTTTTTGTATTTTTGCTTAAAAATTCAAAAATTTATGTCCGATTTTACCAACCGACCCGATGTAATCAAAAAACGGAGTGTAGAAATTTCCTTCGGCGTTTTGTGCATTATATCCAAACTTGTCGAATTGCGTTTTTTTATGCTGAAAATCCCGATTTTTCGGTAAATTTAATTTACAATATTTAATTTCGAAAAGAAAAACGGCACATTTTACACATTTAAAGGTAAATTTAATTTACAAAACTTTAACCTATTGCAGGAAAACCGAAAAACTATGTAAACAATTGTTTACACAAAGCGTTTTCCTTTATTTATTATTCCCGCCTCGCGCCGAGGTGGGCGCATTTTCTTATATTGACAATTTTCGGTGCGTGTGTTATAATTCACATATATATAAGTACGCGCAAAACGCGGTGGTATCATCCTGCACTCTTAAAACGGGCATAGGGTACAGGGTGATATTACCGCGGGGGGTAACCCCGTGTGACACTTGTGTAGAAACAAATTTGGAGGAAAACAGAAATGAAGAACAAACTGTTAGAGAAGGTAATATGCCTTTTGCTTACTGTGACGCTTCTTGCAACCGGACTTGGGTTCACTGCTTCTGCTGCTTCTCTTAAGGAGGACCCCAACGAGAAAAATCCCTACAACGCCTCAACGCTCGTAGAGATGCAATCGCTCGTTGGTACGGTTTCCTACGAGGACTATATTGCAAGCTATCTCAAGGACGGCATCGGCTTTGACAGTCAGCTGTCTGTCAAGCAGGTGGAGAATATTCTCAACTGCGAGGGCGGCACACCCGTAAGCGAGAGCAGCTATTGCACGAGCTCTATGATTGAAAACGCCGCTGCGTGGAGCAACTTCGGAGATAACGTGGCAAACACCGTTTATCTCTCGGCAACAGGCTCTGCGTCTTGGGACATCACCTTTACGGAGGAGGAAGCGGGCTTCTACTATATTCAAATTGAATATTACGATTGCTCGACCGCCGAAAGCTCTATCTCGTCCATCGAGAGAAAGCTTAAAATCGACGGAAAGGTTCCCTTCGACGAGGTAAGCAGCATCAATCTCAACAAAAACTGGGTGTACAATAACGTGGAGGTTATTACCGAGCCTGCTCCCGGCGCGGAAAACTCCTACGCGGTTAACTATTACAACAATGCCGACGGCTATTTCAAGATTGTCGAAAGCGTTGTTGACGGTGTAAAAACCACCACCCGCTACACCCTTTCGAAGGATATAAACGGTAACTCTATGGCATCTACCGCCGTTACCGCTTCAAAGTGGAATACCTACATAGTACAGGATTCGACCGGCTACTACACCGATTACTTCGCATTCTATATGGCTTCGGGTACCCGTACCATTACGATAGAGGCGGAGCGCGAGCCGATGATTATAAAGTCCATCACGCTCATTCCCGCGTCGGATTCCGGCTCCTCTATTCCCACCTACGAGGAGTATCTTGAAAAGTACAAGGAGAAGGACGGCGGAATCCTTAAGCCCGCAAACGGCGGAAGCGTTATCGAGCTTCGTGCGGAGTTCCCCGACAAAATCTCCGACTCCTCGGTAACTCCCACCAACGACAATACCTCCGCAATCACCACTCCCGTTGACGCAAGCTGCCAGCTTTACAACGTTATCGGCGAAAACAGCTACAGCTCCGTGGGACAGTGGGCTGCCTACAACTTCCGCGTAACCGAAACGGGCTTCTATAACATCGCAATGCGTTATAAGCAAAGCGCGCTCGAGGGTATGTACGTCTGCCGCGCAATTAAGCTTGCGGGCGGAAGCGAGGAGTACGGCTACGGACTTTCCGACGGAACTCCCGTTGCCCCCTTCAGCGAGGCGTACGATGCGGAATTCCAGTACAATAAAAAGTGGCAATCCACCTACGTTACCTCGGGTGACACCGAGTTTATGTTCTATTTCGAGGAGGGCTACGAGTACACCCTCTACCTTGAATGCTCTCTCGGTACGCTGAAGGACCTTATCCAGCGTGCGGAGTCTGTGCTTGAGGACGTAAACGCTTGCTACCTCCGTATTCTCCAGCTTACCGGCTCGGAGCCTGATAAGAACAGAGACTACGACTTCATCAACGTAATGCCCGACGTTCTCGTTACCCTTCTTGAAAGCGGTAAGGAGCTTATGAATATCAAGGATGAGCTGGAGGCTCTTTGCGGAACGAGCGGCTCGCACACCGCAACCCTTGAAACGGTTGCAATCCTCCTTCACACTATGGGCGAGGATTACGGCGAGGACATCGCCCGCAATATGACGACCTTCAAATCCTATCTCGGTACTCTCGGTACTTGGATTAACGATTCGAAGAGCAGCACGATTATCGTAGATAACATTTGGATTACGCCCACCTCCGCTGGCGCGGGCGGAAATGCAAAGGTAAGCGGCGATAACCTCCCGAGAGCAAACGCTCCCTGGTATAAGACCATTTGGTTTGAAATTTGCGCGTTCTTCAATTCCTTCTTCGTTGAATACGACCAGATGGGTCTTACCACGATTCCCGACGAGAACACCGTTACCATCGACGTATGGCTCGCATACGGCCGTGACCAGTCGCAGATTTGGCGTACTATGATCGACGCATACGGAAGCTATACCGACAGCACGGGTAACGCCGTAGCGTTGAAGCTCGTTACCGCGGGAACGCTGTTGCCCTCTATCCTTTCGGGAAAGGGTCCCGACGTTTACATCGGTCTTGGCGCATCCGACGTTATTAACTACGCAATCCGCGATGCCGTCGTCGGTATGAGCGGAAATGCAAAGACGACCGATAAGTGGACCGACGAGGATAACGCAGTATTCTCAACCACCTACTATACCTACAAGACGGCAGACGGCTACGTAACCACCACAGAGGAGCGTGTTGGCGAAACTCCCAGCTTTGTTTCCCGTCCGTACGACGAGTTTGTTGCCCCCGACGAGGTATTCTCGCAGGCTGCACTCGACACCATTACTCTGCTCGACGTTTCCTACGGCGTGCCGCAGACGATGTCCTTTGCAATGATGTTCTACCGAATGGACGTCCTTGCGGAGCTTGGCGTCGAGGTCCCCGAATCCTGGGACGAAATGATCTCTATACTCAATGTTCTTCAGGCTAACAATATGAATATCGGTGTTTCCTACCTCTCCGCACTCGACTTTATGATTTATCAGAAGGGCGGAAGCATGTGGATGTACACCGAGGATTGGTATGACAGTAAGTATGCGGGCGCAAAGATTGCACTTGACAGCAACGTTGCTCTCGAGGCGTTCAGGTTTACTACAAAGCTTTATACCGACTACTCGTTCCCCGTATCCTACGATGCGGCAAACCGTTTCAGAACGGGTGAAATGCCCATCATTATCGGAGATTACGCGAGCGTTTATAACCAGCTTGTCGTATATGCAACCGAAATTGAGGGTCTTTGGGAATTCTGCTCGCTTCCCGGCTCGCAAAGGGCGGACGGAAGCTTCAACTACGACTCCCTCGCGGGTGTAAGCGCAACCGTTATCCTTAACGGCGTCGGCGAAAACCTTCTCCCCGCTTGGCAGTTTGTACAGTGGCAAACCTCCGAGGAGGCACAGGCGGAGTACGGTAACAGAATGGTTGCCCTTATCGGTCCCTCTGCAAAGTACGAAACCGCAAACCTCAAGGCAATAAATAACCTTTCTTGGACCGCAAAGGAAAAGAAGGCTATTATGAACCAGATGGATCATATGTCCTCCATCGTTAACTATCCCGGCTCTTACATCATCAACCGTTATATGCAGTTTGCATTCTTCGACGTTGTAAACGAAAACGCTAACCCCGTTGATGCAATGCGCGGCTACATCGACGCAATCAATACCGAGATTACGAGAAAGCGTGAGGAGTTCAAGCACTCCGGACTTTGGACACCGTCCGAGGACGAGAAGGAGCCTCCTATGCTTTACAATCCCGAAAACCCCGCATCTACCTCAAATAACTAATACGAAAGGAGATCAAAATGTCAGCAAAGAATGAGACTAACCGTCCCGTAAAGCGTTCGGAAGTGTCAAAGCTTCGTTGGACCTGGCAGGAGATGAAGAATAACAAAACGGCGTACTTTATGCTTGCACCGTTCTTCATTCTCTTCCTTATCTTCACCGTCCTTCCCGTTGTGCTTTCGATCTTCCTTTCGCTTACCAACTTCAATATGCTCCAGGTGCCGAGCTTCGTCGGTATCGAAAACTTTATGGACCTGTTCCTCAACGACGAGATATTTATGCTCGCCTGCCAGAACACGCTCATATTCGCCGCGGTAACGGGACCCGTTTCCTACATACTGGCGCTTCTCGTTGCGTGGTTCATTAACGAGCTTCCTCCGAAAATTCGTGCGGTCGTTACCCTTATCTTCTACGCCCCCTCCATCTCGGGTCAGGCATACCTTATTTGGAAAACCCTTTTCTCCTCCGACTCCTACGGCTGGGCAAACGCGGTTCTTACCAAATACGGCTTGATTTCACAGCCGATACTTTGGTTCCAGGATGCAAAGTACGTTATGGCACTTTGTATCGTCGTTGCACTTTGGACCTCTCTCGGTACGGCGTTCCTTTCCTTCATCGCGGGCTTCCAGACCATCGACCGCTCGATGTACGAGGCGGCTGCCGTTGACGGAATTAAAAACAGATGGCAGGAGCTTTGGTACATCACCCTTCCTACGATGCGTCCGCAGCTTATGTTCGGTGCGGTCCTCTCGATTACCAACTCCTTCGGCTTCGGCGCCGTCGTTGACGCGCTGTGCGGCTTCCCGTCGGTTGACTATGCGGCACACACGATAATGCACCACCTCTCCGACTACGGCGGTGCAAGATACGAAATCGGTTATGCCTCCGCAATCGCGGTTATACTCTTCGTAATAATGTTCTCCGCTAACATTATTATAAAGAAGGCTCTTTCAAAGGTAGGTGAGTAAGCATGGCACAAAAATTAAGAACCAGAGGCCACCGAGTCGTCCTTAACCGCTCGGCTGGAGGTGATACGGGTATCACCATTATGCTTACCGCACTCGGACTCTTTATGTTCGTACCTATGTACTACGTCGTAATCCAGTCCTTAAAGCCGCTTGACGAGCTGTTTATGTTCCCCCCTCGCTTCTACGTTATCAAGCCTACGCTTGAAAACTTCGGCGACCTGTTCACGCTTATGAGCGACTCCTGGGTTCCGTTCTCGCGATACATATTCAACACGGTATTTATCACGATTTGCGGTACTCTCGGAAACCTTATATTTGCATCGATGGCGGCATATTCTCTTGCAAAATTGAGATTCCCCGGAAGAAATGCAATTTTCCAGCTCATCGTTACCTCGCTTATGTTCCACTCAACGGTTAACGCGGTAACGCACTTCATCATTCTCTCCTCGTTCGGTTGGATAGATACCTACCTATCTATTATAGTACCGTCAATGGCAACCACGATGGGTCTTTACCTTATGAAGCAGTTTATGGAAACCTCCGTACCCGATACCGTCCTCGAGTCGGCGCGACTCGACGGCGCAAGCGAGTTCAGAACCTACCTCACGATTGCAATGCCTATGGTAAAGCCCGCTTGGCTTACTCTTATGATCGAGTGCTTCAAGTCCCTTTGGAACTCCGGCTCGTCGATCTACATCCACTCCGAGGAGCTTAAAACGTTCAACTACGCAATACAGCAGATTATCTCGGGCGGTATCGCACGTTCGGGCGCGGGCGCTGCATCCACCGTTGTAATGATGGCAGTTCCCATTACGGTATTCGTTCTTAACCAGAGCCAGATCATCGAAACGATGGGCTCGTCGGGTATGAAGGATTAAAGGAGGCTCTATGAAAAACAGAATATTCAAGATTTTGGTTTTGACCCTCGCCTTCGTGCTTATCTTCGGCGGAGTTACCGCATTTGCGGCAAACCCCTATCAAACCTACACCTATTCTATCGACGGAATCCCGCTTGAATCTCCCGACGCATACGACGTTCACCGCGCCGTAAGCATCGCGGATATGGGACTTCTCGATCCCGCCTTCGGCGGAAAGTCCCTCGGAGAGTCAACCGACATCGTCACCGACGACGCGGGCGACGTTTATATCTCCGATAAAGCAAATAACAGAATCGTTATCCTTGATAAAAACTATAAGGCAAAGAAGATTCTTTCCGAGTTCAAGGATAAGGTTTCGGGACAAATCGAAAGCTTCAGCGGTCCTCGCGGTGTTTATATCACCGAGAGCAACGAGCTGGAGGAAAGCCGTATCTACGTCTGCGATACGGGTAACAAGCGTATCGTAGTATTCGACCGTGACTACAATCACGTAAGAACCATTAACTGTCCCACCAACCCGCTTCTTACGGTTGAAAAGTTCAGCCCTATCTCCATTGCGGTAGATAAATACGGAAGAATTTTCGTCGTATCGGGCACCTCCTACGAGGGTGTCGTCGTCCTTTCAAGCAAGGGTGACTTCACGGGATACATCGGCGCACAGAAGGTATCCTCCACTCTGCTGCAGCAGATTTGGAAGGCATTCCAGACCGATGAACAAAAGCAAAGCGCGGTACAAAATCTTTCCGTACCGTATAACAGCATCACCGTTGACTCCGACGGCTTCGTTTACGTTACCTCGGACCAGGTTGATTCCAAGAAGCAGTTTGCCGCAATAAAGAGCAAGGCACCCGACTTCTCCCCCGTTAAAAAGCTTAACTCCACGGGTGCGCAGATTCTTAACCGTAACGGCTTCTTTGACCCCGGCGGAGAGGTTGACGTCTTCAATGCAAGCGAGGTATCCAAGATAAGAGATATCGCACTCGGCGAAAACGGAACCTGGACCATTCTCGATAATACCGCCCTCGGAAAGACGAGAAGAATAAGACTCTTCACCTATGACCAGGACGGAAACCTGCTCTTCGCCTTCGGCGACTCGGGTAGCCAGATCGGTAACGGAAGCGATTTCAAGGCGCTCACCTACCAGAAGGTTTATAACGAGGACAAGGATAGCTACGAATCCCGTATAATCGTCCTTGATAACAGCTCCGCGGGCTACCAGCTCGTCGTTTATACTCCCACCGATTACTGTGACAAGCTTATGGAGGCTCTCGAAAGCCAAAATAACAACGAGTACAGCGAATCCATCGGCTACTGGCAGGAGGTTCTTCAAAGAAACTCCAACTTTGACCTCGCCTATATCGGTATAGGTAAGGCACTCTTCAGCCAGGGCGAGTATAAGGAGGCGTACGAGATTTTACAAAACGCCTACGAAACCGTCTATGCCTCGAAGGCGTACGTCGAAATGAGAAAGCAGTTTATAAGAAATAACATTCTCTGGCTGCTTCCGCTTCTTCTCATCCTTATCGTTGCTGCGGTAAAATTCCTCGGCTATGCAAAGAAAAAGAACAAGGCAACCACCCTCAAGGTTGGAAGAAAAACCTATTGGGAGGAGCTTCTCTTCGCATTCCACCTGGTATTCCACCCGTTCGACGGCTTCTGGGATTTGAAGCACGAAAAGCGCGGCTCGGTAAGAGCTGCAAGCACGATTTTCGGCTTGACTATTCTCGCGTTCTTCTACAACGGAATAGGAAAGGGCTATCTCTTCAATCCGAAGGGAAATGAAAGCTCCATCTTCACCGCCTTGCTCTCGGTCGGTATCCCCGTTCTTCTTTGGGCGGTATCCAACTGGTGTCTTACGACGCTCTTTGACGGAGAGGGTAGCTTCAAGGATATTTATATCGCAACCTGCTACTCGCTTGCACCCTTGCCCCTGTTCCTCGTTGCATCTACGATTCTCTCCAACGTCCTCGTTACTACGGAGGGTAAAATCGTAACCCTCGTTACCACAATCGGACTTATTTGGACTATAATTCTTTTGTTCTTCGGTATGCTCGTTACTCACGATTATTCGATAAGCAAAAACTTTATAACCATTCTCGGTACGGTTTTGGCAATGGCAATCATTATGTTCCTCGTTCTTCTTTTCGGAAGCCTTATGATGAAGATGATATCCTTCGTCGTTTCTCTCGTAAAAGAAATTGCAAACAGACTATAAGAAGGTAGGAGGTAATTATTATATGAAAATGAAAAAAATAATATCGTCTGCCCTCTTGGCTGTGATGGTATTTTCCGCAGTGGCGTGTGCAATTCCCGTAAAAAGCTCGGCTGCACATTCCCCCTCTGTAAGCACGGAAAGCACCTATACGAACGAGCAAATAAAGGAAATTGTCCGCGAATCCTACACCTATACGTTTAACAACGCCGCCGAAATGCTTGAATACGAGCTTTCACTCGGCTACCTTGACTACGTACATTCCTCGGGTAATAAGTTTTCTATCTACGTAAACAGATACAGCGGTAATCTCTACTACGTAAACAATACCACGGGCGAAATTCTTACGAGTAACCCGTACAATATCGGCACTCATACCAACGCCGAAAGCGTACAAAGAGATTTGATGAGCCAGGTTAACATAAACTTCTTCGTAACCTCGAACTCGTCGGATAACCCCACCTACACAAGCTCACAGTGGGCTGCCGAATACGCGCAAATAAGCGTAAACGCAATTAAAAACGGCTTGCGCGTCAGCTACACCCTCGGCGATACCACAACCCGCTTCCTCGTTCCGGGTCAGATAACCGCGGAAAGATTTGAAAACTATATTCTTAAGCCGATGCTTAATTATTACGAAAATCTTCTCGAGGAGCATTTGCGCGAAAGCAACCCCGATGCACAGTATGACCTCTTTGCATCCGACAAATGGGGAAGATACGACGTTTACAAAAACGGCTGCATCAACTCCGACGCGATAAAGCAGTATCTTTACGATACGAAGCCGAGCGTAAATGCAATCCCGGGTAACCAGGCTCTCGTAATGAGCATAAGAAAGGTTAACGAAAGCATCGAAACCTTCTACGGCAACTACGTTCTTAAAAATCCGGAGGGAGAGCGTGAATCCATCGTCCAGGGCTGGGCGGAGTACTATCCGCTTACCGCGGAGGGAATTGCGGTTTACGACTACAAGTTCCCCGGAAAGGTTGAATATCAGAGAACCGACTCCACCACTCTCCGTCTTTACGCTCCGGAGTACACCTTTAACGATATGTACGCCGACGAGGCAGAGTGTAAGTACGTCTTTGAAACGGTTGAAAAGCCGGTATTCCGCCTTGCACTTGAATACTCCTTCAATTCCGACGGCTCCCTGTCGGTAAGACTTCCCGCAAACTCCATCGTCTTCGACGAAACGAAGTACACCTTTAAAACCGTAACCCCCCTTCCTTATTTCGGAAGCGGTGACGCCACCGAAAGCGGATACGTATTCGTTCCCGACGGAAGCGGCTCGATTATCGAGTACGAGGATTTCAAGAGCCTTTCTCTTAACCTCGAGGTTTACGGAACCGACTATTGCTACTCAAAGATTACGGGTAAGCATAACGAGCAGGTTTCAATGCCTGTTTACGGTATGATATCCACCGTTAACGCCTCCGACCGTATGATGCAGCTTACTGCCTGCGGTGAAAAGGTAACGAACGGCTTCTTCGCAATTTTGGAGGAGGGCGCATCTCTTGCAAAGCTTATGGTGTCAATGAAGGGTAATGACCACAACTACGTTGCCACCCATGCACAGTTTACACCCTATCCCTCCGACGAATACGACCTTTCGAATACCATATCCGTCGGAGCAAGCGGCTCTTACACGATGGTTTCCGAATCTAAATATACCGGCTCTTACGTAACGAGATACGTTATGCTCTCCGAGTATGACGGCTCCGCTTGTCCTCCCGATTACAACGGTATGGCTGCTTATTATAAGCAGTATCTGAAGGATACGGGCGTTATCGAGGAGCTTACCGAGATATATGACCGACTTCCTCTTTACATCGAGGCTCTCGGCTCTATGGAAAGGGTAGAGAACATCCTCTCCTTCCCGGTTAACGTAAAGGTACCGCTTACCACCTTCGACGACGTTGCCGAAATGTATAGACTCCTCGCCGATGCGAAAAACGAGTTTATAAAGGAGGCGGAGCGTCTTGAGGCGCTTGCGGAGGCTGAAACCGAAAACATAACCGTTCGCGACTCCTACCTTGCGGAGGCTGCCGAATACCGCGCAATGTCAGAGGAGGTTTATAACATCACCAACGTAAACTTCAAGCTTACGGGCTTTGCAAACGACGGTATGTATTACACCTATCCCGTCCGCGCAAAGTGGGAAAGATGCCTCGGCGGTAAAAACGGAGCAAAGGAGCTTATCAATACCGCAAAGGACGTCAACAAGGATGAAAGCGTTAATTTCGGCATTTATCCCGAGTTTGATTTCCAGTACATTAACAACAATACTCTGTTCGACGGAATAGGAAAGAAAAATAACGTATCGAAGATGGTTGATAACAGATACGCATCGAAGCAGGTTTATAACACCGTCCTCGGCGGCTACGAATCCTTCTTCCAGATGGTTATTTCTCCCTCCGCCCTCGACAGACTCTATTCCAAATTCTTAAAGAAGTATTCAAAGTTTGATTTTGAGGGTCTTTCGGTTTCTACTCTCGGCTCCGACCTCAACTCCAACTTTGATGACAAGAACCCTATTAACCGCGACCAGGCACAGGGCTACGTGGAGGAGCTTCTTGACAGAATGGCAAGCGAGTATAGCCTTATCGTCAATAAGGGTAACGTATATTCTATAAAGTACGCCGACCACATCGTCGATATGTGCATTGATTCGAGCCATTACACCTATTCCTCCTACGTTATTCCGTTTACGGGGCTCGTGCTTCACGGCTACGTAAACTACACGGGCGGCGAAATGAACTATTCGGGTACTCCCGCATACGACCTTCTCCGTTCTATTGAAAGCGGCGCGGCTCTTTACTACACTCTCGCAATGCAGAATACCGAGTTTATGAAGGATGACGAGGTTCTTAAAAAGTACTTCGGAGTAAGCTTCACCAACTGGTACTTCACGCTCGTAGAGCAGTATAGCGAGCTTAACGACGCAATCGGAGCTTTGCAGGCATACGAGATTACCAAACACCAAACTCTTATCGCCGAGCGTAAGCTGTCGAAATCCGAAAACGAAAAGGTGATGAACGAGCTGAAGGACGAGTTCGTTGCTCTTGTTGAAAAGCAGATTAAGAGAGCGGTCAGCGATGCATTTGATTCGATGTACGACGACCCCGCAAGCAACGGAAAGGGCGTAAAGCTTACCGTTGACGCCGATGCCCTCATTGCACAGGCAATCGCGCTCTTCAACGTCACCGCCGAGGAGCTTGAGGCTGATAACTTCGACGACCGTATCCTTGAGCTGAAGGCTTATTACGAGTCGAAGTACGTCGGCGGCGAGGACTCCGTCACCGTAAGCTTCTCTGCTGTTGAGTATAACAGCGAATACGACTACGTTACCGACTCGAAGGCAACCGACAAAAATTACGATAAAACCGAATTTACGGTTGACAATCACTACGTAACCGCGGTTACCTATACCGACGTAAAGACGGGCGACGAGGTAGTATTCATTCTTAACTACAACATTTACGCCGTAAACATCGTTATCGAGCTTAACGGAGAAATCCGCGAGATTACTCTTGACGAGTACGGCTATGCAAAAATCGAAGGAGGGGAGATAACTATTTATGGATAATACGTTAAAAATTAAAAAGCACCGTAAGGTTTCTCTCGATTCGAGAAAGGCGAGGGCGGGCTACGTGTTCACCCTCCCCTTCATCCTCGGTATTTTGCTTGTGTATCTCCCTATACTCGTTGACAGTATTTGGATGAGCTTCCACGATATTGACAGAACGGGAGAGGTTGACGTCTATGTATTCAACCATTTCCAGTATTACAAGGACGCCTTCGTAAGCAGTAATGCATTTGCAACCAACCTGCTTGCGGGCTTGCAGGAGCTTGTATTCGAGGTTCCCGCCGTAATAATCTTCTCGCTCTTTATCGCCGTTGTCCTTAACGGAAAGATGCTCGGACGTGCGGCATTCCGTGCAATATTCTTCGTTCCCGTTATTATCTCTACGGGAGTTATGACAGGTCTTATGAGCCAGGATAACGCCGCTACCAGCGAAATGCAGGGCGGTGTTGACGACGGCTCGGGCGGCGGAATTATAAACACGCTCGAGGTTGAGGCACTGTTTAGAAATATGGCAATCGGCGGCGACCTCGTTACCGTTGTCGTAAACCTCGTAAACGATATTTACAGCATTATCAACTATTCGGGCGTACAGATGCTTATATTCCTCGCGGGATTACAGTCTATCTCCGAATCTATCTACGAGGCTTGCCGTATCGACGGTGCGACCGGCTGGGAAACCTTCTGGAAGGTTACCTTCCCGATGATATCTCCGATGATACTCGTAAACGCCGTATATACCGTCATCGACTCCTTTACGCGAAGCACGAATGCAACGATGAAATACATCCAACCGATAAGCGGTCCGCAGGGTGCTTCCGAAAGAACGGCTCTTTACTGGATATACTTCCTGGTAATTATCGCTATTATCGCGGTCATCGCGGGCGTAATTTCCTCGTATATCTTCTATCAGAGAAAGGATTAAAGGAGGTGCTGTAATGGATTCAACAAAAAATCAGGCTACACCCGTTGTAACCAAAGAAACTAAAAACAGAATAAGCGTTGATTACGAAGGCAAGCTCTCCTTTAAGGAGCGTATGATGCACAAGCTGAAGGCATCAAACACCTGGATAAAGGTTGCCATCTCCATTTTCCGCTTCCTGATAATGCTTGGCGTATGCTTCGTTATCGTATATCCCTTCATCGCAATGGTTGCAGGCTCGTTTATGAGCAAGGAGGATATAATCGACTCGACCATCTCGCTTATTCCAAAGCACCCCTCGCTTCTGATTTACTCCGAAATTATTACCGAAAACCATTATTTCGAGGCTCTTCTTAACACCCTTCTTCTTTCTTTGTCCTGTGCGCTTGTACAGACGCTGATATCCTGCCTTGTCGGATACGGTCTTGCAAAGTTTAAGTTCAAGGGTAATAAGCTCCTTATGGGAATTGTCGTCCTTACGATGATTATCCCCCATAACGCGCTGAAGGAATCCTTCGTAAAGCACTTTATTTCCTTTGACCTTGGAACGGTGCTTGCCTGGGATATGAAGGGTATTATCGAAATTTTGAGTCCGAAGGGCGAATCCTTAATGCTTCTTAATACCTTCTGGCCGCTTGTAATAATTTCGATTTGCGGTATCGCCTTCAAAAACGGACTGTACATCTACCTTATGCGACAGTTCTTTAAGGGCGTTCCCGACGAGCTGGAGGAGTCCGCCTACGTTGACGGCTCGGGCTTCTTCCGCACCTTCTTCCAAATCATTCTTCCGCTTGCTGTGCCGATGATGATTACGGTATTCCTGTTCTCCTTCTCCTGGCAGTGGACGGACGATTTCTACACGGGTATGTTCTTCAGAGGTACGGAATATACAAAGGTTTGGCTTATGCCCGACGTTTGCCTGCTTCCCAGCACCCTGAACTACCAGTATGCGGGTACTCCGCTTTGGACCTCGGTCGTACAGAATACGGGCGGCTTGATGATAATCGCTCCGCTTCTCGTGCTGTACCTCTTCTGCCAAAGATACCTTGTACAGGGTATCGAGCGCTCGGGTCTTGTCGGATAATTTTACCCGATTTTACCTCGCAAAGCAAAAAAATGCAGTGGGACGGATTTTTCCGTCCCACTTTTTTTATTTTAAATATTTATTTTTATATTAAATACCTAACCCGTTTACCGTCAAAATACACAACTCACCCCCCCGCACAAGGTCGCGCAAATGTTATATATGCTCATAAAAAAACAGCGTATTCGTAACACAAAAAAGGGTATTAAAAACTTTCATACATAAAACTGTTGACAAACGGATATGAAAGGTGTATAATGTGAACATCTTATTAATTTTGCGAAAGGAGCGCGCCGTTATGCTATCGATAATAATTACCGTCCTGCTAACCGTCGGTTTACCTTCGCAGATTACGTATAATAGAAAAAAGCTTCCCGATTACGGAGGATTTCGACTATGACCCGATGCCCTTGGTGTCGAATTATTTAGCGACTTTCCGTGACACGGGGGTCGCCTTTTTGCTTTTATATGACCGCTGCGCCGAAGAGCAACGGTAAATCAAATCTATAATTTTTCGAGGTATATAACAATGAACGCAAAAAACGTATTTAAAAAGCTTCTCGCCTTCGCACTCGTATCCGCGTTGGCTCTCACCTGTGTATTCGGTCTTGCTTCCTGTAAGAAGGATAAGTCGGATACCGTTAAAATCGGCTTCTCGGGTCCTCTTACGGGTGACGCTGCCGTTTACGGTATTGCCGTGCGCAACGCCGCAAAGCTTGCCGTTGACGAAATCAACGCACTTGAGGCTTCTCTCGGTGACGAGGGTCTTGGCATAAAGTTCGAGCTTATGTTCACCGATGACAAGCATAACGCCGACCTCGTTGCAAACAACTATGCAAATTTGTATGAAAACGGTATGCAGATTTCGCTCGGTACCGTAACCACCGGCCCCGGCCTTGAGTTCAAGGAGCTTGCAAAGGAGGATAACGTATTCGTTCTTACTCCCTCCGCATCGGGTGACGCTATTCCCGAGTACGACAACGCATACCAGATGTGCTTTGCCGACTCTAACCAGGGTACTGCATCCGCTAACTACTTCAACGCCAACTACGCCGGTAAAACCGTCGGCGTGTTCTTCAAGTCCGATGACGAGTACTCGGTCGGCATCAAGAATAAGTTCCTTGAGTCCCTTGACTCCTCCTTCACTGTAAAGCAGGCGTCCTTTATGGGACAGGATTTAAACTTCGCCTCCCAGGTACAGGAGCTTAAGGATTGCGACGTAATCTTTATGCCCATCTACTACACCCCCGCATCGCAGTTTATGATTCTCGCAAAGAACGAGGTAAAGGCTAACGCCATCTACTTCGGCTGCGACGGTCTTGACGGTATCGCATCTATCCCCGGCTTCGATATCAACAGCATTACCCAGGAGGTTTCCTTCCTCACTCACTTTGACTCGAGCAAGGATACGGGCGCTGCCGCTGAATTTATCGCAAAGTATAACGAGGCATACGACGAGGTAAAGGAGCCGCTTAACCAGTTTGGCGCATCCGCATACGACTGCGTTTACGCAATCTACGAGGCACTTAAGTTTGCGAAGGCAAACGGAGTTGAATTCTCCGCTGAAACATCCGCCTCCGATTTCTGCGAAATTCTCAAGGCTGTATTCAACGACGACAGCTTTGTATTCCACGGTGTAACCGGCGCTCCCGAGGAAAACGGCTACTCCAACATCTCCTGGACTGATAACGGCTTCGTTAACAAGGTTGCCGAAAAGTCGGTTGTAAAGGAATGCACCGCACAATAAACTAAAAATTGACGGTTTGCTGACACGGTTTTCCGTGTCGGCAAATTGTCGTATAATAGAGAAAAGGATTTTTATGGATTTTCTTATAACCTTACTTAACGGAATCTCCCTTGGCGGAGTTTACGCTATGATTGCTCTCGGTTATACGATGGTTTACGGTATTGCAAAGCTGTTGAACTTTGCACACGGCGACATCATAATGGTCGGCGGATATACCCTCTATCTTTTCGTTTTTTCCTCCTTGCCGAGCTTTATGCCCGACACAACATGGGCAATTCTTATGCCGATTTTGGCAATACTATGCGCGGTAATCGTCTGCGTTATTCTCGGCGTTACCGTGGAGCGCGTTGCCTACCGCCCGCTTCGCGGAGCATCACCGCTTGCCGTCCTTATCACCGCAATCGGAGTCAGCTACCTGCTGCAAAGCCTTGCGCTCGTTCTCTTCGGTGCCGATACGAAAATCGTCGTCGTTCTTGACCTCGGCGTTTGGCGTCTTGGCAACCTTCAAATAAGGGTTAGCACGGTTATCACTCTCATTGCCACCGTAGTCGTAATGACCGCGCTTTCGCTTTTTGTCAAATATTCTAAAACGGGACGCGCAATGGTTGCCGTTTCGGAGGACCGCGACGCCGCCCGCCTTATGGGTATCAACATTAACAGAATAATTACCATCACCTTCGCAATCGGCTCTGCGCTTGCCGCCCTTGCGGGACTTTTCAGCCTGCTTGACGTGCCCTCGCTTATGCCGAGCTTCGGCGCTTTGCCGGGTATAAAGGCATTTACCGCTGCGGTTATCGGCGGCATCGGCTCTATTCCGGGAGCAATGCTTGGCGGTATTCTTCTCGGCGTTGTGGAATGTATCTGTAATTCCATTCCCGCTATCGCCCCCTATACCATTGCGATTGAATTTGCAATTCTTATCATAATCCTCCTTGTAAGACCTACGGGTATTCTCGGAAAGAAAAGGAGGGAAAAGGTATGACGAAATTCATATCGAAATTAAAGGCTGTAAAGTGGAAGCACTACGTAAACTATATCGGCGTTGCGCTTGCAATGCTCGTGTTTACCCTCGTCACACTGCTTGGAGAGCCTAAATCCTCCACCCTCTACCTGCTTGAAAATATTACGATGAATATTATTCTCGCGGTATCTCTTTCTCTTGTCGTCGGCTTCCTCGGAGAGCTTTCGCTCGGTCACGCGGGCTTTATGTGCATCGGCGCGTATATCGGCGGAAAGCTTTCAAGCCTCCTTTCGGCGGGTGCGCTTGGCGACGGAATTGTAAATCTTATCATTTCTATGCTCGTCGGCGCAATTGCCGCGGGAGCCTTTGGCTTCGTAATCGGTCTGCCCGCCCTCCGTTTAAAGGGCGACTACCTCGCAATCGTAACCCTCGCATTTGGAGAGATTGTACGCACCATCTTCCAAAACAGCTCGGAGAAAAGCTTTGGCGGACCTATGGGCATAAAAACGCCAAGGTTTGATAAGCACTATCTCTTTATCATCGGCTTCGTGCTTGTGCTTATAACGCTTTTCGTGGTTCAAAACGTCATTCGCTCAAAGCACGGAAGGGCGATAACCGCCATTCGCGACAACGAAATCGCTGCCCGCGCAACGGGTATTAACGTAACGAAGTACAAGCTTCTCGGCTTTATAATCTCCGCCGCCTTTGCGGGTGTTGCGGGCGTGTTTTACAGCTTCGCTAACTTCAACGTCCGTCCCGTCACCTTCGATTATAACTACTCTATCGAAATGCTCGTTATGGTAGTCCTCGGCGGTATGGGTAACGTAAGCGGCGCGATTATATCCGCAACCCTTATCACCATTCTTAATACCGAGCTTCAAACCGTTCTTTCGGGTGATCTCGCGGTATTGAAGGATATTATCTACTCTCTCGTTCTTATCGTTATCGTCATTTATAACAACGCACCGAAGCTGAAGGCTTTCAGAGATAAATACAATCCGAAGGCAATCCTGCACCGCGTGATGATGAGAAGGCGGGATGCGGGCTACGTTGTTGACGATGCCGCGCGCTGGGACGTTATTCCCACCAAAATCGATATGGACGAGGTGCTTTCCACCGACCTTAACGTCACCGAAAGCACGCTAAAGCCCGACAAGGAGGAAAAGCCGTAATGTGTGAATACGTACTTGAAACCGAAAATCTCGGCATCTCCTTCGGCGGCTTGAAGGCGGCGCAAAACGTCAACCTTAAAATAAAGAAAAACGAAATTTACGGACTTATCGGACCTAACGGTGCGGGTAAAACCACCGTATTTAATATGCTTACGGGAGTTTATCTGCCCACAACGGGCACCTTTCGTCTTATGGGCGAGGAGCTGAAGGGAAAAACGCAGGAGCAAATCAACCGAAGGGGAATTGCCCGCACCTTCCAGAATATAAGGCTTTTCAGCAATATGACCGTCATCCGTAACGTAATGGTCGGCTTGCACAATCTCCCCGAATATAAGTGTAGCCTTGTTGAAAGCATTCTCCGCCTGCCAAAGCATTTTAAGGTAGAAAAGGAAATGCGCCAAAGGGCAAAGGAGCTTCTTGAAATCTTCGGACTTCTTGAGGAAAGAAATCAGCTTGCCTACAATCTCCCCTACGGAAAGCAGCGCCGACTTGAAATCGCGCGTGCGCTTGCCACCTCGCCGAGGCTTCTGCTCCTTGACGAGCCTGCGGCGGGTATGAATCCGCAGGAAACCGCGGAGCTTATGGAAACCATTCGCTTTGTCCGCGACAAGTTTGATATGACTATTTTGCTTATCGAGCATGATATGTCGCTCGTTTCGGGCATCTGCGACAGGCTTACCGTCCTCAACTTCGGCGTTACGCTTGCGGAGGGCGACGTTTCTACCGTCCTCAACGACCCCGCCGTCGTAAAGGCGTATCTCGGAGAATAAATGGAGGGCAATATGGCATTACTTGAAGTTAATAATCTTGAGGTCGCCTACGGACTTATCAAGGCGGTAAAGGGCGTATCCTTCCGTGTTGAGGAGGGCGAAATCGTATCTCTTATCGGTGCAAACGGTGCGGGAAAAACCACGATAATGCACGCCCTCGGAGGACTTATCCCCAAATGCGGCGGAAGCGTTATCTTTGACGGCAACGACGTAACCCTTACCCCCGCGCACAAGCTTGTTTATATGGGAATTGCACAGGTCCCGGAGGGACGCCGCATATTCCAGGAGCTTACCGTCCTTGAAAATCTCCGTATGGGCTACTATATAAAAAAGGATAAGACCGAATATCAAAAAAAGCTTGAGGAAATGTATTCCTATTTCCCAATCCTCGCGGAGCGTAAAAACCAAATCGCGGGTACTCTATCGGGCGGAGAGCAGCAAATGCTCGCAATGTCCCGCGCGCTTATGTCCTCGCCCCGCCTCCTCCTTCTCGACGAGCCGAGTATGGGACTTTCCCCCCTCTACGTTAACACGATTTTCGATATGATTAAAAAGGTCAACGAAATGGGCACAACCGTCCTTCTCGTAGAGCAAAACGCGAAAAAGGCTCTCTCGATAGCCAATCGCGCCTACGTGCTTGAAATCGGAAATATGACTAAAACGGGCACGGGAGAGGAGCTTCTCGGAGATGAGGGGATAAAGAAAGCCTACCTCGGCGGCTAATTACTTTGAAATTTGGTATAAATTTCTCCTCAAAATTTCTTTGAAATGAACACTTTTATAAAAACCACAGGACGTAAAAATCCTGTGGTTTTCCCGTTTTATCTCTTTTTTAAATATTTTCGCATATCGACCGCGCAGGCGAGAAGGATAATCAAGCCCTTTATGATATAAAGCATATTTTGGTCAACCGAAAGGAAGTTAAGACCGACGAAAATTATCTGCAAAAGAAGCACGCCGATAACCACGCCGCCGACCTTTCCCGTGCCGCCTACGAAGGAAACGCCGCCTATAACGCAGGCTGCGATGGCGTCACTTTCGTAATTTTGCCCCGTATAGCTTGCGCTTGAGGCAATTCTCGCCCCCTCGATAAAGCCCGTAATGCCGTAGGTTATACCCGCAAGCACGAAAACGCCGATAATCGTAAGGAAAACGTTAACGCCCGAAACGTTAGCCGCCGCCTCGTTTGACCCAACCGCAAACATATTTTTTCCGAAAACGGTTTTATTCCAAATTACCCAAATAATTGCCGTAATTATCACCGAAAAAAGCACGTATCTCGGCACTGCTATTCCCGAAATTCTGAAAAGCGGCGCGGTTACAAAGTCGATATATCGGGAATCAAGCCCCGAAAGCGTCTGCCCGCCGTTGTTTCCAATCTGCAAATAAAGAAGCACCGTTCCGAAAAGTATCAGCTGTGTCGAAAGGGTAACGATAAACGGATGAAGCTTAAACCTCGCAACGAAGAACCCGTTTACAAGACCTATCAGCGCGCCCACCGCCATAACTATCAAAAGGGCAAGGAAGGGCGGAAGCGGTGCAAGGCTTGGAAACATCTTTCCCATATAGCCCTGCGACTGCAAAAGCAAGGCGGCAATACAGGCGGTAAGTCCTACCGCACGCCCCGCTGAAATATCCGTGCCCGTAAGCACGATTGCGCCCCCTATGCCGAGGGCAATCGGCAATCTCGCCGCCGTAAGCGAAATTATATTGATAATCGAAGCCGCCGAAATAAATCTCGGACGCAGTATCGCTATTACGATGATAGCGAGGAAAATTATAATAATCATTGCGTTGTCGAGCAAAAGACCCTTGGCTGTTTTCCACCTGTCCTTTCCCGACATTCCCTTGAAATTCTCGACACGCCCCCGCCATTTATCTATAATTTTGGTAAAAAAGCCGTCGTTTTTCGTTGTACCCTCACCCACAGTTTTCTCCGTTCCGCCACAAAATGTGGCAAAAAAATTATGTTATGGGCGACGCGTGTCACCCGTTTTTTTATAAATATTTTGCGGCAAGGGTCATTATCCCCTCCTGCGTTGCCTCGCTTGATTTTATTTCTCCCGCAATTCTTCCCGCCGACATAACCGCCACCCTGTGTGACGCACCGATAAGCTCCGACATCTCCGACGAAATCATAAGGATTGCACACCCCGCCGCCGCAAGCTCCTTCATAAGCAGGTAAATATCGTACTTTGCACCGACGTCGATTCCGCGCGTAGGCTCGTCGAGCAAAAGCACCCGCGGCTTTGTTAAAAGCCAACGCGAAAGAATAACCTTTTGCTGGTTTCCGCCCGAAAGAGAACGGATTTTCGTCCCCTCCGAGGGCGTTTTTATTTTAAGCGCATCAATATAGCTCCGCGTTTTCTCCCGCATTTTTGCCGACGAAAGCAACGGACCTCTCAAATAATCCCGAAGGCTTGATACCGTCGTGTTGTCGGTTAAATCCAAAATACCGAAAATGCCGTCAACGCGCCTTTCCTCGGTTAAAAGTGCAAAGCCGTTTTTTATCGCCTCGCGCGGATTTCGGTTTTCCATCTCCCGCCCGTTAAGCAAAATGTGCCCTGACGCCCTTTTTGAAAGTCCGAAAATACATTCGAAAAGCTCGGTCCGACCCGAGCCGTCAAGTCCCCCGATGCCGAGAATTTCGCCCGCCCTTACCGAAAGGGTTGCATTCTTCAGCCGCGTTCCCACCGCGCTCAAATTCTCAACCGAAAGCAAAACCTCGCCCGTCGGCTCGTCGAGGCGCGGATACCTCTCCGTAAGCTCTCTGCCTACCATAAGCTTGATTATTTTCTCGGTGGTAAGCCTCGCCCTTTCCTCCGTCGCGATATGCCGTCCGTCGCGCATAACGGTTACTCTGTCGGAAATTTTCAAAATCTCGGACATCTTGTGCGAAATATATATAATTCCGCAGCCGTCCGCCTTAAGCCTTTCGATTATTGAAAAAAGTATTGCCGCCTCTTTTTCGGTAAGCGAGGAGGTCGGCTCGTCGAATACTATAATTTTCGCACCGTAGGATACCGCCTTCGCAATTTCAAGAAGCTGTCTTTCCCCAACGCCGAGCGACTCAACCCGCGCCGTAGGTGATATATTTATACCGAGGGAGGCGAAAAGCTCCGCACTCCTGCGCCTTGCCTCCCCATCCGACACAATCGGTAAAAAGCCCTTGACGCGCGGAAATCTGCCGAGCCAAATATTGTCCGCAACCGTCATTTTTCCCGCCTGCTCAAGCTCCTGATGCACCATTGCCACCCCGCCGAGCAGAGCCTCCTTCGGCGAGCGAAAGCTAACCTCCCTCCCGTCGAGAAGGATTTGCCCGCCGTCGGGCTTATACACACCGAAAAGGCATTTCATAAGCGTGGATTTACCCGCACCGTTTTCGCCCATAAGCGCGTGTACCTCGCCCGCCCGTATTTCGAGCGAAACGTCGTCAAGCGCACGTACCCCGGGAAAGCTTTTCGTCATTCCCGTCATTTTTAATAACGTTCCACCGTGCTTGGAGGACGGAGTTCTTGATAAAGGCTCCGTCACCTCTTATCCTCCCCAACGTATGCGGAGTAGGGAATATTAACCCGTCTTTCGCCCGCAATCATCGACTCGTCGATTCCCGAAAGCATATCCTCGCCCGAAAGCATATTTTCCGCAATTTTGGCAATAGTCACCGCCATAAGCTCACCGTCCTGCTTGACCGTGCCCGTCATCGCGCCCTCGCGGATTTTTGCCTGTGCCGCCTCGGTTGCGTCAATCCCGAAAACGGGAATATATCTTTTTCCCGACTTGTTGTAGCCCGCCTCCTCAAGCGCGGCAAGCGCGCCGAGTGCCATCTCGTCGTTATTCGCAATAACAAGCTCCACCATATTTCCGCCCGCCTCCGAATAACCCGAAAGTATCGTTTTCATATAATCGTTTGCCGCCGCATTCGACCACGTGCCGTTTTGGTCAACGAGGTACCCGTCCTTGTTTGCCCTGTCGTAAAAGCTTAAGGGCGAAAGCCCCGCCTCCGAAAGAATTTTGTTACAGTCCTCTACCGCATACCTCGTGCGTGCCTCTGCCTCCATATTCCCCTGCTGTCCCTTGAAAAGCACGTAGCTTATTTTTCCGTCCCCGTTTATATCCAGCCTTTCGAAATTATCCCTCACGTACTCACCGATAAGCCTGCCTTGAATATGACCCGCCTCCTCGTAGTCCGTGCCGACGAAAATACACCTCTCGTATTCCTTAATTATACTGTCCGCCACCGAGCGGTTAAAAAAGATAAGCGGTATTCCCGCGTTTTTCGCCTTGTTGATTATGGCGCGTGCCGCATCCTCCGAGCCTGTGTCAACGACGTTTACGAGAAGAATGCCCGTACCCTTTGCAATCGCGGTATCCACCTGCTCGGTTTGCGTCGTTTGGTTGCCTCCCGCATCGTAGCTGTGAAAGCCTATTCCCGCACCCGAAAGTGCCTTGTCCATTGCCGACCTTACCGTGGAAATGTAGGTGTCGCTGTACGTGTAATAAAGCACCGAGCATTCCTCGCCCCTCCGTTTGCACCCCGCAAGCGAAAGCACTAAAGCCGTGATAAATAAAATCAGCGAAACAGTTTTTAAAATAAAGCCTCTCATAATAACCTCCGTTTTTTATAATGCTATTTTGACCTATCCAAACTTTTCTATTCACGTCAGTGCCGCGGTACTTGAAAAAGCTTAATTTTTGTGTTAAAATATAAAAAACGAAGGGAGTGCAAAAAAATGATTAAAACCGAAATAACTCTACCTTTAAAATATAATAGCAGCACTCTTTTCGAGAGCGTAAGGGCAGCATTGCCGCTTGAAAGGGTGGAGCAGTCCTCAATTCGCCTTCTGCGCCGCACTCTCGTGTCAAACGGCGACGGACACCCGTATTATAAGGCTACTGTTGCCATCTCTCTTTCACCCGAAAGGGAGCGCGCCCTCTTAAAAATCAAGCACCGCTTTACCGAATGCCCCGAATACAGCCTAAAGCTGCCAAGCTTTCGCGCAAGCTTCCGACCGATTGTCGTCGGCTTTGGACCCTGCGGAATGTTTGCCGCACTCGCGCTTGCGGAGGCGGGCGCACGCCCGATTGTCCTTGAAAGAGGACTTTGTGTTGAGGAAAGAGAAAAAAAGGTAAACACCTTCCACCGCCTTGGCGTGCTTGACCCTGAATGCAACGTACAGTTTGGAGAGGGAGGGGCAGGGACCTACTCCGACGGAAAGCTCAAAAGCGGCGCAATGGATAAATATAAGCTAAAGGTGCTGACCACCCTCGTTGAGGCTGGCGGTGCGGAGGAAATCCTCTATTCGTCAAGCGCGCACCTCGGGACTGACAGGCTTTCCTCTATCGTAAAAAAAATCCGCGAAAAAATCATCTCCCTCGGTGGTGAAATTATCTTCGGCGCGCGCGTTACCGACCTTTCGCTAAAGGATGGCGTGCTAACCTCCGTGACCTACGAAAGGGACGGCGAAAGGGTAAAAGTCCCCACCCGTGCTGCGATTTTCGCAACGGGACACAGCGCGTATGACACAGTAAAAATGCTGAAGGACCTCGGCTTGGGTATGGAAGCCCGCGGCTTTGGCATCGGACTGCGCATCGAGCATCCGCGCGAATATATAAACGAAATAGTTTACCGCGGCGATAGGGAATATATCGAAGAAGCCGCATCCTATCACCTCGTTACGCATCTTGAAAACGGGCGAAGCGTTTACAGCTTCTGTATGTGCCCTGGCGGCACGGTAGTTGCCGCGGCAAGCGAAACGGGCGGAATAGTTACCAACGGAATGAGCGAAAACGCAAGAATGGCAAGCAATTCAAACGCCGCGCTTCTCGTTTCTGTCACACCGCGGGATTTTGACAACGCCGACCCGCTTTCGGGCTTTACCCTGCAAAGGAAAATCGAAGGTATGGCGTTTTCGCTTTCGGGCGAATATCGCGCGCCCTGCTTCCGCCTTGCCGACTTTCTTGATAAAAGCGAGAAAACAACCCTTGCCTCCGTTTTGCCAAGCTATCCGTGCGGCACGGTAAGTGCCTCGCCCGACGAATACCTTCCGTCCTATATTACCGACTCGCTCCGTCTTGCAATGCCAAGCCTTGATGCTTGGCTTCACGGCTACAGCTACCCCGACGCAGTCTTGACGGGACCCGAAACACGCACCACCTCACCCGTGCGAATTGTTCGCGACGAAAACGGTGTTGCCGTCGGCTTTTTTGGCATCTATCCCGCGGGCGAGGGGGCGGGCTACTCGGGCGGAATTGTGTCGAGTGCGGTTGACGGAATACGCACCGCCGAAAGGCTTATAGCTTGCTTCTGTGAGCAATAAAAAGCATAATTAACCCCACCCCGTGTTAAATATAATTAAAATGGCAGACCGCTTGGTCTGCCATTTTTGTAAACAATTATTTACTTAAATCAAAACGCCCACTCGCCGTTTTCAAAAATCGGCACTTCCTTGCCGTCCTTTGTTAGCGCGACAATCGACATATCCGCCGTTCCGATCATAAAGTCCTCGTGAACGATTGAATCGTTAATTCCCGCCGCGTGTGCCTCGTCCTCGCTCATATTCTCGTAGCCGCGAAGCAGATTTGTAAATCCGCGCCCGAGTGCAAGGTGGCACGCCGCATTCTCGTCGAAAAGCGTGTTGTAGAAAAGGAGTCCCGACTCTCTTATGGGAGAGGAATAGGGCACGAGCGCGCATTCGCCAAGATAACCCGCATTTTCGTCCATCGCAATAAGCTCGCGAAGCACGTTTTCGTTCTTTTGTGCGCCAACCTCAACAGCCTTTCCGCCCTCAAACCTAATCCAAAAGTTTTCGATAAGCGCGCCGTTACAGCAAAGAGGACGGGAGGAATAAACGATACCCTCCGCCTTGCCCTTCATCGGAGAGGTAAACACCTCCTCGGAGGGTATGTTGGGATTGAAATAAATACCCGACCCTTGCGCGTTTTCACCGCCGCCCATAAATATACCGTCGGGAATAAGCCCTACGACGAGGTCGGTGCCGTTGCCCGCCTTGTACTTAAGCTCGGTAATGCCGAGAGAGTTGAGATATTCGCACCGCTTTGCAAGGTCGGCGTTGTGCCTTTCCCACGCCGCAATCGGGTCGTCGTCAACGCGGGAGGTACAGAGTATAGCCTCCCAAAGCTTCTCGATAGCAACGCTCGCCCGCTCATTCGGGAAAATCTTCTTCGCCCACGCCTTACCGGGCACTGCGGCAATACACCACTGGTATTTGTTTTCCATTCTCTTTCTAATCGGCTTGATAAGCTTGCTTTTTGCCGCCATTGCCTTGGCATACTTTGCCTGATTGATGCCCTCAAGAGCGTCGGGGTCCTCCGAAATAAGATAAATCTTACACGGAAGCACCTCTGCCTGATGCTCCCATTTTTCAAGCTGCCACTTGTCCATCTCGCCAAGCACCTTAGCCGAGCAATATCTGACGTGCGAGCGGGTAAGCGGCTCGTAAATCCAATCAACCGAAACCTTTTTTGCCCCCGCCTTGTAGCACTCGTCAACCACCATTTTAACAAATTCGGGCTGGTCAAGCTGCGCGGTAATCATAACCTCCTGCCCCTTTTGTACGTTAACACCGCAACGGGCAATAAGGTTTGCATACTTCTTAAGTCTTGTCTTGTTCATTTTATATACCTCGTAAAATTAAATATTCCTCAATACTTCCTTAAGATACTCCCAAACTCTTACAAACGACGGAATGGAGAGCCTTTCCTCGGTTGTGTGAATATCGAAATTATCCGGACCTATCGAAACGCAATCTATATCGGGAAGCTTTTCGGTGAAAATTCCGCACTCAAGACCCGCGTGTATGGTCACAACCTTTGGCTTTTTGGCGTACATTTTCTCGTACACATCTACCATCACGTCGCGAAGGTGAGAGCTTTCTCTGTATTCCCACGCGGGATATTCACCGCGCTCGCCATACTCCGCGCCAAGCCCCGCCGCAATCTCCGAAAGCCTCGCGCAAAGCTTCTTTTTCTCCGCACCGACCGCACTTCTCACGGAAAATGATACCTCCGCCCTCTCTCCGACACGGAGAATACCAAGGTTAAGCGAGGTTTCGACAAGGTCGGGCAACGCCCTGCTCATCGCAATAACACCGCTTGGAAGCAAAATCAAAAGCGAAATAAGCCTGCTATGGCTTCCGTCCGTAAGCATACGCGCGGGCAATGCGACCTCCTCAATCTCAATGTCACAGCTCGGCTCTATATCGCGAAGTGTCCTGCCCGTTTTGTCCATTTTGCGAAGCTCTGTGTGCGGAAGGTCGGGCATTACCGCAAACATAGCCTTGCGCCTTTCAAGCACAGTGCGGAATTTCTCGGGAAAGTCCTCGCCCGCAATAACCACTGCGCTGCACTCGCGCGGTATCGCGTTGTCCGCATTTCCGCCCGACATCGTCGCAATGCGCCAGTCCTCGGTTGCCGACATATTGAAAAGCTCGCCAAGAACCTTTACCGCATTTGCGCGGCCCTTGTCAATCTCAACTCCGCTGTGACCTCCCTTAAAGCCGTAAAGTCGTACCCTGTACGCTTTTTTGCTCTTGTCCGCCTCCTCGTATTCGAGGGGAAGGGAAATATCGCTTCGCACACCGCCCGCACAGCCAACGGTGAAAACGCCCTCCTCGTCGGAGTCTATATTTATGAGAAGTCGCCCCTTTACCGCATCGGGAGAAAGTGCCACCGCACCGAGAAGACCTATCTCCTCGTCGGAGGTGAATACCGCCTCGAAATCGGGGTGCGCCTCTACCTCTCCGTCAAGCACAGCCATCGCATACGCGAGCGCAACGCCGTCGTCACCGCCAAGCGTCGTGTCCCTCGCGCGAAGGAAATCTCCGTCGCGATAAAGCGAAAGACCCTCCCTTTCCATATCAATCTGCGCGCCCGTTTTCTTTTCCGCAACCATATCGAGATGCCCTTGGAAAATCACCGCGGGACGGTCCTCGTAGCCTTTTGTCGCGGGCTTTCTTATAACCACGTTATTCGCCCCGTCACGGTAGTATTCAAGACCGCGCGCCCTTGCAAACTCCACGAAAAAATCCGCAATGGCACTCGTGTTTCCCGAGCCGTGGGGAATGGCTGAAAATGCCTCGAAATGGCGAAACAACGCCTCGTATTTCCTGTAATCGCTTACGTCAATCATATTTACCTCGCAAAAGCTTGTTTATACCTATATTTTACAACAAAATTGCGTCTTTTTCAACTATAAAGTTGACTTTTTTCCCATTTAGTTGTAAAATATAATAAAAAATAAAAAAGGATTACCGAATATGACCGAGATTAAAAGTCTTTTTCAATTTATAAACGACTCTCCCAGTGCCTATCACGCGGTTGCCTCCGCCGAAAAAAGCTTAAAGGAGGACGGCTATACCCGACTTTTCGAGGGGGAAAAATGGTCGCTCACCGACGGCGGCAAATATTACGTTATACGAAACGGAAGCTCGCTTATCGCCTTTCGCTGCATTAAAAACGCAAGCGGCTTTATGATTGCCGCCTCACATACCGACAGCCCCGCCTTCCGCGTAAAGCTTTCGGGTGAAAAATGCGGCGCGTATTCCCGTCTTGACGTTGAAAAATACGGCGGAATGATTTACTATTCTTGGCTTGACCGTCCGCTTTCCGTGGCGGGAAGGGTAGTGCTTTCCACCGAAAACGGCGTGGAGTGCCGACTCGTCAACCTCGACGTTGACCTTTGCACAATCCCCTCGCTTGCAATCCACCTTAACCGCGGAGTAAACGACGGCATTGCTCTTAACCCCGCACGCGATATGCTTCCCCTCTATTCCCTCGGAAAGGGAAGCCTTGCCGACAAAATCGCCGCCGCGGCAAATACGTCTCCCGATAAAATTCTCTCGCACGATTTGTTCCTTTATAATAGAGAAAGGGGTATAACCCTCGGTGCGGAGGACGAGCTTATCCTCTGTCCCCGACTTGACGACCTTGAAAGCGTATATGCCTCGCTTCGCGGCTTCCTTTCCTCAACGCCGAAGGCTTCAATCCCCGTTTACGCTATCTTCGATAACGAGGAGGTCGGCTCGGAAACAAAGCAGGGGGCGGCTTCCACCTTCCTTTTCGATACCCTGTCGCGTATTGTCGGCGATTCCTATCTCACAATGCTCGCCTCCTCTATGATGTTGAGCATAGATAACGCACACGCCCTCCACCCGAATCACCCCGAAATGTCCGACGCGGATAACGCGCCCGTCCTCGGCGGCGGCATCGTCGTAAAATTCAATGCAAATCAACGCTACACCACCGACGCGGTTTCTCACGCCCTCTTTCTTGAAATGTGCAACCGTGCGGGAGTGAAAACGCAACGCTATTACAACCGCGCCGACCTTCCCGGCGGGTCAACCCTCGGCTCTATATCCAACACCCGCGTAGCAATTCCCACCGTCGATATCGGCTTTGCACAGCTTGCAATGCACTCCGCAACCGAAACCGCGGCGGTTTCCGACCTTGAGCCTATGATAGAGGCTACCCGTGTATTCTTTTCCACCGCACTTCGGGCAACCGAAAAGGGTTTTGAGTTCTGATATTTACAATGCAAAATGCTCACTATACTTTACGTTTTGGTACAGTGAGCATTCTTTTATTTTTCGTCCCCTCTCTCGCCCGTGCCGCAAATTTCGGCATAGGTTCTTTTCATATAGGACTTGTTCATTACCGCGCCCTCGCCGTGAATGCGAATATCGTCAAGGCATCTTTCCACAAAGGCAAGCGTCCTTGGATTTCCCCTTACGCAGCTTCCGCGCCTGTGCCAGTGGTCAACCGGCATTTCTTCGTTGTATTTCTTACCCGCGTAAATCTTCGTCGCGGCAAGCTTGTCGCAAACGCACTCCACCGCAAACTTGTAGGGCATTACGGGATGCTCCGCGCAATCGTCGTCCTGCCAATACTCGATGTGGTGACGGTTTCTTCCCTTGTGGTGAAGCCACGCCCTGCTGTACCCGATTTCCTCGCGGCACGCACCAAGCGGCGAGCGGTAGCCGCGAAAATACTTCACGCTTTCAAAAAACTCGGTGGGCGAATATTTTGATAAATCGTGTACAAGCCCGCGCCACACAATTCCGCACCTCGCGCAATGCGTGAACACCCTAAATCTATGTCTTGTCACAACACCGAGGTGCTTGAAAAAATTACTTATGTACATTATTTAATATCAATCTCCGTGCCCGCGTATTGCTCCTTGTTAAGGTAGGGAAGCACCTTTCTTTCGCACTCGGTGGTAATTCCCCGTGCAACGAGCCTCCTTGCCGTTCTATACGGATACGGCTTTCCCTCCTTAAAGCTCCTGTCGTAGTCGGGAAGCACGTAAAGCTTCGCCCCAACGTTTACCTCGGAGTCCAAAATCTTCAGGCCGTCGATGACGATTTCGTCCGCCATTACGCACTCGTAGCCGAAATCGTGGTCGCCCGCGTTGTCCGCGTTAATAATTGTCATCTCGCCCTTGCCAAGCGGCTTCCAGGTACAGTCCTTGACGGTAATGCTTCCGCGCCAAATCGAGCCGTAATCGCCGCGAAGATTTATAAACGAATGACCAAGCACGAAGGAATTTTCTATATAAAACTCCCCATAGCCTATAAGCGAGAGGCACTGATGCCCGATTTTTGAATTTTTAATCGTAGCACCCGAAACTCCCATATGCGCGTCAAAGCGCGACATCTCACAGTTCTCGATGTAAATCTCCTTTGAATAATTCGTCCCGATAAGACCCCAGTATCTCGTGTCCACAATATCCCTCGTCTGCCTTACGCGAATGAGCCTTACGTTTATCGAAGCCGTAAAATTAAGCTCGTAAGTACCCATTCTGTTTACGTAAAACGGCGGGTTGGAGTCCTTCGTCATATATGTCTTGTGCGGAGTGAGCAGCGTGTCCTCTATCGTTACGTCAACCGCCTCCGACACCGAGAGAAATCCCGCGTAGGGCGCGCCGTCCTCCCCTTCGCCCTCAAGAAGGTGCGTAAGCCCCGAAAGGGTAACCGAGGAGCGATTGATGAGAAATCCGCGTGCGTGATAGCTGTAAACCCTCTCCCACCTATTTGCTACCGTTATGAAAATTCCGCCCTTGACGGTAATGGGGGTGTCCTCGATGCATTTTGCAATCGCACGCGATACCGTCGGGTAGTCCCAGTTAATTTCGTTTTCTATATTTCCGTTGCCGTCAACCACAAAGCAGTCGGTTGCATCTACTCCGTTGTTTGCGTTTTCGCCCTTGCGCCTGAAAATACGCTTTTCGGCGTTATATACTCTTACGTAGGTGCGACCCCTGTGCGGAAAATCTATATGCCCTTGACCCGCCGAAAGCTTGGAAATCGCGGGAGTATAGCTCGGGAAATCGGAGGCAATATGGAAAACGTTTGCCGTTATGCTTTCAAGCTCCCTGTCGTCGATGATAAATTTTGCTTCACCGAAATCAACGTCTGTCTTAATAACGGCGGTAAGCTTTTTTCCGCCTATGTAATATACAGCTCCGTCCCTTGCCCTTACGGGAAGGGCATTTTCGTTTGCGTATGCGTGTGCCTTTACTATCGCGGGCATATCGTCGGTTACACCGTCACCCACCGCGCCGAAGTCCTCGTATGATACGTATTTTTCGTTTATCATTTTTTCCTCCGATTTGAAATCGTATTTCCTCACTTAAATTATACCCCTTCGCGCGCGTTAAGTCAACCGAATTGACGGTATTACGTATGTAAAATTTTTTTGGTATAATTGACATATTACTCCGTATATGCTATACTTTGAAGAAAAACGAAGAAAAGGAGGCGTATAAATGCGAAGGCTAATAAAAAAATACGTACCCACCGTTTTCTGCGTAGCGATTTCGATATTTCTCTTTTCCGCAATGCTGTATCTTGTTGCGATATGCTATACGCCCTTCGCCGATTTTTTAAACGGAACCCTCGGCACGGCAATCCGCTTTCTGCTTGCAAGGCTTACGGGTTGGCTTCCTTTTTCGCTTTTCGAGCTTCTTTTGATTTGTATTCTCCCCCTTGCCGTCCTTTTCGTTATATATCTTATCCGCGTCAAAAGGGATAATCGCGATATGGTAAGGAGCATTTTCTCCCTTCTTTCCGTAATTTTGCTCATTTTATCCTCCTACGTATTTACACTCGGAGTTGGCTATCGCACGAGCCCTCTTTCCGAAAAAAACGGCATCGAGGATGTCGGAAATATAGAGAAGGAGGAGCTTTTTTACGTAACCGAAATTCTCATATCCGAAACCAACGCCCTTGCCGAGGGTCTTACTCTCCAAAACGGCGAAACGGTTATGCCGTATAAGCTTTCCGAGCTTTGCGAGCTGTTATCCGACGCATTTGCGGAGCTTAACGGAGAATACGGCGTATGCGACGGCTTTGGCGGAGGTGTAAAGCCCGTCCTTTTCAGCACGGTAATGTCCGACGCGGGCATAACGGGAATATACAGCTTCTTTACGGGAGAGGCTAACGTAAACGTCGAATATCCGCATTACACCCTCCCGTTTACCGCCGCACACGAAATGGCACACCAGCGCGGAGTTGCTCGCGAAAACGAGGCTAACTTCGTTGCCTTTCTCGTCTGCATAGGCTCAAGCGACGAATATATAAGATACAGCGGCTACCTCGGTATGCTCGAATATTTTTTGTCCGCCGCATACGCCACCGACAGGGAGGAGTATGCCGAGCTTTATTCTAAAATATCCGAGGTTGCAATCTCGGATATGCGCGCCGCCGCCGCGGTGAGCAGGGCGCACGCGGACAGCCTTATCGGAAAAATCAACGACCGCCTTAACGACGGCTACCTGAAATTCAACGGCACCGACGGAGTTGTGAGCTACGGCTACGCGGTACGGCTTACCGTCGGGTATTACAGAAAAAACGCCTGATTGCATAGCAAAGGCAGCGCACGCCCGTTGGTAAACGCCGTGCCAAAACGAAACCTATAAAGCCGAAACACATCAATCAAGCAAAAACCGATAAATTAAAATTTCGCATAATTGAATTTAGCAAAAAAGGGGAGCACATAGGGTCGTACCCTAAAGGAGAGTTTTCAAAAATACGGTATATCCCGAAAGAGGTATGCCGTATTTTGCGTTTGTGGCTACAAATACAGTGCTTCCTAAGACTAAATTAAGGACTACAAAAGTTTATGGCTATTTTGCAAACAAACAGGTTTGCAAAAACAAAAGGCTCCCTTGTGTAAAGGGAGCTGTCGCTAAGCGACTGAGGGATTGTTTTAGCGTAAATCTAATCTTCTACAATCCCTCCGTCACGGCAAGCCATGCCACCTTCCTCCCGGAGGAAGGCTTTTTTACTTTCCCCGCTATATACAAAGAGGACAGAGAACGCAAAGCATCCTCTGTCCTCCTGTCGGTAGGTTCACATATTTTGCTAACCTTCAAAAACTTTCCTTAACGGTACGAAGCATTTGCGCTCCCCTTTTTTTCACTTCTTTACGCCGTGCGGAATAGTATATACTATTCTGCCTTTGGAGAAGTGTATGAGTAAATTCATTATAAGAGGAAAAAATTCGCTTCGCGGCACGGTAAACGTGGCAGGCTCGAAAAACGCCGCCCTCCCCGTAATTTTTGCCGCCCTTACCCTTTTTGGCAGCTCGCAAATAATCGGCTTGCCCGACATTGGTGACGTTGATATTGCTCTGCGGCTTATAGAGGAGCAGGGGGCGTCTATAACGCGACAGGGAAGCGTTACCTATATAAACACCGACCGCGCCTCGTATAAAAAGCCCTCGCCCGAGCTTGTATCCCGCCTGCGCGCCTCCACCTATCTTATCGGCGCGTGTCTTTCTCGCTTTGGCAGGGTTGACGTCGGCGGCTACGGAGGCTGCGCCTTTTGTCCGCGTCCGATTGACTATCACCTTGCCCTTTGCGGAGCAATGGGCGCCTTGGCAAACGGGGATAGCCTTACCGCCGCCCGCCTTCGTCCCACCGTATATAAATTTCCGAAGCCCTCGGTTGGCGCAACCGTAAATTTTCTGATTCTCGCGGCATCCACCGACGGAGAAAGCCGACTTCTCAATCCCGCGCGAGAGCCGCATATCGATACTCTCGTCGAATTTCTTCGCTCTGCGGGTGCGTATATAGAGAGGGACGGGGAGGGAATAACCGTAAGGGGAGGCACTCTCCACGGTGCGGAGGTGACCGTCCGCGGCGATGCAATAGAGGCGGGGACTATGCTTGCCGCCTCGCTTATAACGGGCGGAGGCATTCGCGTTATGGGTGCCGACCCTGCGGAGCTTTCGCCGTTTCTCGCCATTCTCCGCCGTGCGGGAGCTACGGTGGATACCGAGCTTGGAATTACCGTAAGGGCGGAAGGACTCTCTCCTATGCTCGTCATAGCCGATGCATACCCCGCCTTTCCCACCGACCTCGGACCTATCACCGCCCCTCTTTTGGCGGCATTTTCGGGAGGTCACGTAATCGACAGGGTATGGCTCGGACGCTACGGCTACCTTTCCGAGCTTGCAAAGCTCGGCGTAAGCTATGTCCTCGGTGAAAAGGGCGCGAAAATACTCCCCTCAAGGCTTACTGCGGGGTCTGCCGCGGCAACCGACCTGCGCGGCGGAGCTGCCTGCATTCTTGCCGCCCTCGGTGCGGAGGGCTACTCCGAAATACACTCCGCCGAAACCGTCCTTCGCGGCTATGCGGATTTGTGTAAAAAGCTCACCGCCCTCGGCGCGGACGTCGAATATTCGGAAATTTAAGAAATTTTCTTATAGGTATTGACAAAGGGGTCGCGCGCGTTTAAAATAAAGGTTGAATTTAACCGAAATTTTAACCGAATATCGGAGGAATATATGAAACGTATTATGACAATCCAGGACGTGTCCTGCGTCGGAAAATGCAGCCTTACGGTTGCGCTTCCCATTATATCCGCTGCGGGAGTTGAAGCGGGAATACTTCCCACCGCCGTCCTCTCCACGCATACGCAGTTTGACAAATTCACCTTTTGCGACCTCACCGACGAGATAGAAAAAATCTCGGATACCCTTTACGAGCTTGGTATCGGCTTCGACGCGATATATACGGGCTACCTCGGCTCCTTTCGCCAGCTTGGACTCGTCGGCGATTTCTTTGACAGATTTGGTGCGGGCGCGCTGAAGGTCGTTGACCCCGTAATGGCGGATAACGGCGTGCTTTATAAGGGCTTTACCCCCGAATTTGCCTGCGCTATGGCACGGCTTTGCGAAAAGGCTGACCTTATTATCCCCAATCTTACCGAGGCGTCCTTTATGCTCGGTATCCCCTATAACCCGAATTATGACGAGGAATATATTAAAACCGTACTGAAGCGGCTTACCGAGCTTGGCTGTCCCTCCGCGGCAATAAGCGGTGTGTGCCTCGAGGATGGCAAAATCGGCGTATATTACTACAACGCTCCCTCCGACAGATATTTTTACTACGCAAACGAAAGGCTTCCCGTACAGTTTCACGGCACGGGCGACATCTTCGCCTCCGCAACCGTCGGCGCGATAATGCGCGGAAGGTCCGAAACGGAGGCACTCGCCGTCGCGGTTGACTTTACGCTTATGTGTATGAAAAAAACGCTTGCCGACCCCGACCACCGCACCTACGGCGTCAACTTTGAGGAGGCGCTCCCCTACTATATAGAGCTTCTTAAATAACCGTACGCGAAAAATGCGGCACTTTTTAAGTGCCGCATTTTCCTTTTCGCCACGGTTTTGGGCATTACTTATCCGAAATTTACCTGTGCCGTCTGCCAAAGCGCTTTTGACCCAAAAGCGCGAAAATCGTCCCCATACCGAGATAGCAAGCGCAGTCGAGAAGGTCGGAAAGGTCTGTTCCCGACAAAAACAGCGAAATAACTATCCGTATGATAACGAAGCCCGCCGCCGTTAAAATTGCGAGAAGGCCGCCGCCCTCGACGCGAAGCCGCGAAAGAATAAACGAGGACACTGCCGCGGTAATAAGCAAAACCGCAAACGCCACAATACCGACGAGCCTCGCAGGGTCCTCGGTTGCATTGCAAATAAAAGCTCCGAGGAGCGAAATCACGGTCAAAACGGTATAGGATAAAAGTACCCCGATGCAAATAAATACGGGAGGCTTAAGGCTTTTAAAAAGCTTGCTTTTGTTCGACATTTCATATAACCCTTCTTTTCGTTTATACTAAAGCATATTCCCGTCCTGCAAAAATATGACAAAAACGAAAAAGGGAAGGGCCGCCGCCGCACAGCACGGCTTTAAGAGCGCAACCGAAAGAAAAGGAGCGAGCCGTCGGCTCGCTCTTCATTACTTCTTTTCCTCGGTGTCTGCCTCTGCGTCTGCCTTTTCCTGTGCAACGACGTCTGCAATTCTCACGTCAACGCTTCTTATCGCACCGCGAAGGAAACGGATTCTCGTTCTGTCCTTCGTGGTTTCGAGAACGAAGGTTTCCTCTTTTATAGAAACGACCTTACCGATGATACCGCCGATGGTGGTAACCTCGTCACCGACCTGAAGGGCGTTACGCATCTCCGCATCCTTTTTTTCCTGCTTTCTTTGCGGACGAATCATAAAGAAATAAAAAAATACGATCACAAGACCGATTCCAAGTATGGGCAAAAGCGAGCTGAAAAGATCTGCCGATGCCTCAAGAAGATAATTAAACATCACATTTTTACCTTTCAAGTGTATTTTTACCATATTATTATACACTTAAATTGTTAATAATTCAAGACCTCTTTCAAAAAAATAATTTTTATTTGAACGAAGGAAAAAAAATAGCTAAATTCGGTTGACTTGCCAAAAAATGTAATGTATAATACCCTTGGACGAAGTACCGTCCTAAAAAACAGCTTACGGAGAAAAAAATGGCTAAAAAGTTTCAATCGCTCGGCGTTATGATCGATATGTCGCGTAACGCGGTTATGAGCATTCCCACTCTTAAAAGGTATCTCCCGATTTTGAAAAGGATGGGCTATACCACCGTGTTCTTATACACCGAGGATACCTACGAGGTGGATAACGAGCCGTATTTCGGCTATATGCGCGGAAGATATTCGAAGGCGGAAATGAAGGAGCTTGACTCCTTTGCAACCTCCATAGGAATGGAGGTAATCCCGTGTATTCAAACGCTCGCACACCTTAACGGAACGCTTCGCTGGGGACAAATCCCGGTTGACTGCGGCGATATTCTTCTTGCCGACGACCCCCGCACCTACGAGCTTATCGAGCGTATGTTCACAACGCTTTCGGAGTGCTTTGCCACCCGCAAAATCCACGTCGGTATGGACGAGGCGCATATGCTCGGACGCGGACGCCACCTTGATAAATTCGGCTACGAGCATTCCTCCACGATAATCGCCCGCCACCTTGAGAGGGTTTGCGAGATTGCAAAGAAATTCAATTACGAGGTTATGCTTTGGTCGGATATGTTCTTCCGTAGCTGGATGGACGACAAATACTATGCAAAAGAGGTGCTAAAAGTACCCCAAACCGTAATAGACAGCGTGCCCGAATCCGTAATTCCCGTATATTGGGATTACTACCATCTTAACGAGTCGGAATACGATATAATGTTTGAAATGCATAACCAGCTTTCAAAGAAAACCTGGTTTGGCGGCGGTGCTTGGACATGGAGCGGCTTTATGCCCCACAACGAGTTCAGTATGCTTGCTATGGGACCCGCAATTCGCTCCTGCCGTAAAAACAAGTGCAAAAACATATTTATGACGATGTGGGGCGACGACGGCTCCGAATGCTCGAAGTTTGCAATTCTTCCCGCCCTCTTCTACATATCCGAATGTGCGAAGGGTAACGAGGATATGGAGTCCATAAAGGCAAAATTTCTTCGCTTTACGGGCGGTATTACCTTTGACGAGTTTATGATGCTCGACGCTCCAAACAACCTTTGCGGTACGGGAATTGTTGAAAACAAGGAACATAATTACAGCCACCCCGTCAACCCCTCGAAGTATATGATTTACTCCGACTACTTCAACTCCTTTATGGATTATACGGTAGTGCCGAGCGCATCCGAAACCTACAAAAATCTCGCCGTGGAGCTTAACCGCATTGCGAAAAAGTCTCGCAAATTCGGCTATCTCTTCAACACCGCGGCAAAGCTTTGCGAGGCACTTGAGGTGAAGTACGAGCTTGGCGCGAAAACGAGAGCCGCATACGCCGCACACGATCTCGACACCCTTCGTACCCTCGCGGAAAAGGACTACGTCCTCGCCGAAAAGAGAATTAACACCTTTGCCCTCACCTTTGAAAAGCAATGGTTTATCGAAAACAAGCCCTGCGGCTTCGACGTACAGGACCAAAGACTCGGCGGAATTATTCGCCGCACCTCTGCCTGCAGAAGAAGAATACTCGACTACGTTAACGGAAAAATCGACTCTATTCCCGAGCTGGAGGAGGAAATTCTCCCCTACGGCACGAAAAACGTCCCGGGTAACTTTAACCAGTCGTCGCGCTACCTCTCCACAAACGTCGTTTCTCACTAAAAAGAAAAGCTCCCCCGCCGTGCTTGGCGGGGGATTTTTATCCGAATTTTTCACCCGCACTTGCCATTTTGCAAAGGGCGTGCTATAATAAAATAAACCTGCTGTAATAAAACGAAAACGGAGATAGCAAAATGCCGAAATATAACCTGACCTTAATAATAGAATTCGACGGCGAAAGCGGAAAAAGAGAGAGCCGCACCTACACCCTTCCCGACAGTCAGAGCCGCGTCACCCTCCCTCATCACGGCGGAGAAATAAGGCTTGCCGAAATCACCCCCGATACGGTTAGGGTGGAGCTTTTCGCAAACGAAAGAGTACGGAGCTTTGCCGTTGGACTTGGGTCGGTTTTGCGCCTTCCCCTCGGCGCACCGCTGAAAAGAGGAAGCGTTGAAATCCACGTTGATAGGGCGTAAGGGCGCACCCGTGTCAACTTTTCGGCACTTTTTTTACCGAAAACGCCAGCTTTTTCGGCGGTTGCCTCTATAAAAACGAAAACGGCGGATTATCTCCGCCGTTTTCTTAACGTCATTTTGCTTTTTTGCTTTTATCTGCCGCCGCCGCAATGCTCTTTACGACCTTCGTCGGCGAAAGCCACCAATCGCGGCACCAAACGCGCATAAGCGTCCAGCCGCGGGATTCAAGGAAGCGAGGCTTGTAAACGTCGCGCTCCATAGGAGAGGAGGACGCCGCAAACGCATCTCTGTCAAGCTCCACACCCACGAGGTATCTGTCGCTCTCGGGGTCGTAGATTGCAAGCGAAATGCGGTTGTTCCTGTTTCCGATGGAGGTTTCAACCCTGTATCCAAGCTTTTCAAGTCGCTCCTTCATCTGCTCCTCAACCGTCTTAAGCGAGGTGTAAAGGCTCTCCGCCTTCGTTTCTGCGGGATTAAGCTCGGAGAGGATAACCCGCACCTCCTCTGCATCGTCCTTTGCAACCGCCCTCACGTAGGTAAGGTATTTCTTGAGCAGCTTCGGACCCAAATGCTTTGAGCCTTCGACCTTAAGCTCCTCCGGCTCAATGCTCGTAACGACGATAATCTTTGACCTTGCTCTCGTGACCGCAACGTTAAGACGGTTTTCACCGCCCTCAACCGACAGCGAGCCAAAGGAGGTATAAAGCTTGCCCTCCTCGTTTTCCGCATAGCCGATAGAGAAGATGATAATATCTCTTTCGTCACCCTGAACGTTTTCGAGATTTTTGATAAAAATGCTCGTATCCTCGCCGCCCTCGAGCCTGTGCCTTTCCTTAAGCATAAAGGAGCGAAAATCCGCGTCCTTTGCCATTCGCCTGTCTATTGCGTCTGCAATACAGGACTGCTGCTCGCTGTTAAAGGTTATAATTCCGACACTCTCGTTATGCGTGCGGCTTTTGGATATTTCCGAAAGAAGGTCAACGACCTTTTCCGCCTCGGCGGGATTTCTTCTGTCAATCCACCTGCCGTTTACCTTGTAACGCTCAATCGGACGGGAGGACTTGTTTTTGGATATATTCGGAGCAATCTGAAGCCCCGACGAATAAAACGCCGCGTTTGAAAAGTCAATAAGCTCCTGATGCCTTGAACGGTAGTGGTAGGTAAGGTTTGCGCTGTCGTATCTCGCAACCGCAAGGTCGAGAAGGCTGTCAACCTCAAGCGCAGCCTGCACCGAAAGGTCCTCCTGCAGCTCCGGGTCTGCACCGAGATAACGCTTCATAAACGTAGCGGAGGGACGAAGCTGCTTGTCATCTCCCGCAACTACGATGGATTTTCCGCGGTAAATCGTCGGAATGGTGCTTTCGATAAATACCTGCGAGGCCTCGTCGAAGATTACCACGTCGAACATATTCTTTTCAAGCGGAAGAAGATTAGATACGTTTTCGGGGGAGAGAAGCCAGCAGGGGAATAGCGTTAAAACGTATCCGCCGTAAATCTCCATCATTTTCCGTATCGGCCAGAATTTCTGCTTCTTTGAAATCTGGTAAAGGTAATCCTTGTTATCCTTTCCGTTTTCGTAAAGCGTTTCGTATTCCTTGCTGTTTTTACCCGCACAAAGCTTATACGCTATTTCGAGCTGCTCCTCCTTGTGCTTGTAAATCTTTGCGGTGATATTATCGTAGTCGAGAATTACGGAGAGCGAGTCGGCACACTCCTCCTCGTATCTCAAAACCTCGTGGTAAATGCGAATATCGAGAAGCGAAGCGATAATATCGTTGTAATTCGCTCTGCTCTTTGATACAGTGTAGGCGAAATTCAAAATTGAAAGCTTCGCCGCGTCGAGTCCCTCGATAAGCTTGTTTACGTCGCGAAGCGCAATATAATTGTCGAGTGCCTCGTAAACCAGCTTGATATACGCGGTGTTTCCGCGCAGTATATTGTCTATGACCGCGAGGTATCCGTCGGGTGTCATAACGCGGTTAAGACAGTCGTATTCCTTCACGTAGGAATGAATTGCATCTCGCGTTTCAAGGATTTTCGCCTTGATTTCCGCCTCCGCCTTTTTGATACCGAGGCGCTTGTCGGGCATCTCCATTCTGCGCTGCATTCTTACGACCGCGTCAAGCTGCTCCGCGTCGTCAAGCTCGTAATAATACGCAAGCACGAGCCTGTAATACGGATACTTCGCCGTGCCGAAAAGACCCTTTTTCGCCTTTTGAATTTCCTCGATTTCTCCCTTCACCTCGGCAAGGGTGCGAATATCAAGCCCCTGCTGCATATTGTCGATGAGGGGGTTTTTCTCCTTATCCTGAAGAAAGTCGTAGTAGGTTTTCGCGAGGTTCATTTCTCTTATACCGAAAAGTGCCTCGGAAAGCTCCTTGTAATTAAGGCTCATTATACCGTCCTCGGCAATAAGCCTTTGATATATCGAGTATTCGTAGGAGGACTTTGAATAATTGACGCTGGAGGCGTACATATCCGCAAGCGAAAGACCGAACGGGCGCACCTCGGTAAGCGTCCTTTCGATAAGGCGGAGCTTTTTCTCCTCCTCGCGGATTTTTGCCTCGGTTTCGTTGTACTTGCCCTCGAGCGCGGCAACGTCGGAAAGGCTTTCAACCATATCCCTCTGATGCGCCGAAAGGCATCTTTCGTAGAAGGAGCGCTTTTCTCTCGTTTCGTCGCTTATGTACATCGCCTTGCTGTTAAGAATGCCAAGACGGTTGTAAACGACGTCGAGCGCCGCCTTCTTCTGCGAAACCACAAGCACGCGCTTGTTCTTGCAAATTGCGTCGGTTATAACGTTGACTATCGTCTGCGACTTTCCCGTACCGGGAGGGCCGTATATAACCATATTGCCCTTTTCGTCAACCTTCTTTACAACCTCCGACTGTGCAAAGTCGAGCATCTTGACCGCATAGCTGTTTCTTTGCTCTCGGCGGTCGGATTTTTTAACCCTTTTCTTCTTTTGCTTTCCGATGTGCAAAAGCTCGTTTACCGCGTCGTTGTAAAGCTTCTTCTTTTCAAGCTCGGTGTAATCGCGGTATATGGAGTTTGAAAGAGGGAAGCGCGCAAGCACCGCACCGTATCTTACCGAAAGGTCGGAACGGTTATCAGGCTCCTTGAACATCGAATACGGATAAATGTGCTTCGAGTCGGTTGCGTCTATCTTTATATGCGCCTCGGCAAGGTAATCTATTACCGAGCGAACCGTCGGGAATTTTGACATATCGTCAAGCTCCAAATCAAGCCCCTCAATATTAAGCTTCTTTGCCTGTGCGTATGCGTAAACGAGCGCGTGGTTAATACGTATCTTCTCGTTTTCGTTTATGGAAATCTCCGCCGTGCCCTCGTCGGGAAAGTCTATCCTTACGGGAAAGAGCAAAAGCGGAGCCTTCATGAGGGTTTTCGTACCCCCCTGCGGAATACAGCCGAAAACGAACGGGTATCCGACGTAAAGCTCGTACCTGCCCGTTTCCTTTTCTATTTCCTCCACCTCGCGCTGGAGGTCCTTAAGCTTTGCAATCTCGTTTTCTATCGCCCTGTCACAGGAGTCGCGGTACGCCTTTGCAATACGGCGCCTTTCCGCGTCGGTCGCGCCCGCGGGCGCTTCCTTTTCTTTAACTCCGAGATTTTCGGTTATATCGTTTTTCTCCGCCGCACTTATAACGGGGAGAGGGAAGTGCTTTGACGTGAAAAGAAAGCTGACAAGCTCGTCGGTCTTACCGTCGCGCTTCTCGAAGATTCTGCCGAGGTCGTACGCGCTTTTGCGAACTATACTTTTCAAATAAAGGCATTTGTTGTTTCCGCCTATTTCGATAAGACGTTCCTTATAATATGTATAGATACTTTTTGCCATTTTCTCTCCTTTCGTAAAAAAGTGTAAAAATCGCAGGTGAAGTCGGGTCGCCCTTTTTGGCGAATCCTGACGCAAAAATACCGTTTTAGTACAATTATATCATACCCGTGTGAAAAAATCAACCGCGCGCGACAAATATTTAATTTAAATTTATTTTAATACTTGTACAAAAAGAACAAATAGCGGCGCAAAAATTTGCCATATTGCCGAGTTGATTTTTGATTTGTTTGGTGGTATAATTATTACGAGCAAAAATATTTAAATCTGCACAATTTTTTAAGGAGAAATGCAATATGAAAATGTCCAAAAGGATTTTCGTTTGCCTGATTGCCCTGGCGATCGGTGTATCAATGCTTGCCCTCGGCGTATCCGCCAACGGTGAAGAGCTGAAGTATAATACCGAAAACCACGCGAGCATTCTTGAGTACTATGAGGAGCCGATTATCTTCGGCTTGAACTTCGAGGACGAGGAGGCTGTCGCCGACGACTACACTCACGAGCAGCTTGCCAACGGACTGAAGAATACTACCGCTATCGTTGAAGGCGAAAACGGAAAGTACCTCTCGATTACGGGTGGAAAGGCTGCGATGAACACCACCGCCGTCTTCCTTAACTGGAGTGCCGAAAGCGGCAAGGAAATCGACGATTTCATTTTTGAGTTCGACCTTATGACCGCGGGTGACGGAAAGCGCGTCGTTGAAATATACGTCGGTGATACCGCCGCTACTCATGACGAGGCTCTTCAAAAGAACAACGTTCCCGGAACGTCCATTCTTAAAATCGACTTTGCTAACGGCAAAATCGAATACGTAAACGGCGGAGCTGACGGTACGTACACCTACGCAACCGTGGAGGCTGCACTTGCCGCCGATACCTTCTATCACTTCAACCTTAACTACGGTGTGCAAAGAGGTAGCGTCACTCTCGAGGTTACCCTCGGGGAGCAGACCGTTGCATCCTACACCGACGGATTTCTTCCTACCAACGTTGTCGGAAACGTAAGAATCGGTTCTTCGGTTGCTAATATGCCGAAGTCCACCGTTGCTCTTGATAACGTTATTGCATCGGGCGGCTCCTTTGCTCGTATGGAGGCGGATAAGCTTCCCGAGTCCGAGCGTGCTGTTGCCGATTTCATCGCAATCTGCGAAAATCCCGATATCGCAACGGAGGAAAAGGTTGCCGTTGTTACCACGGGTATGAGCCTTATTTTCAACCACGGATTTGTCGGTGAAACAGAGCAGGGAATTGCTGACGTCGCATCCTTTAAGAAGATTGGCGTCGGTTTGTTCGTTGACGAGCTTAACGCTTGCGTAAACGGCGTTGCCGAGGTTGTCCCCTACGACGAGCTTGTTGAATACGTAAACGGCTACAAGGCTTACCTTGACCTCATTCCCGACGATATAAGCTTTATGGACGATGCTGCCGCTTGCGAGACGGTTATAAACGCATATAACGCGGAGCTTGAAAGACTTGAAACCCTCAAGACCGATTCGGAGGCTGTTCTTGCCGCCCTCGCCGACCTTGAGCTTAGCAACACGAATATAAGAAGCTACGGCTACCTCAAGCCTTATTACGAGGCAATCAAGGATTGCGACCCGTATATCGGCTACCCGGGTATTGCCGAGCTTATTGACAGCTATAACACCGTTATTGATAAGTTTGAGCAGCTCTCAAACGGAGCAAACGCCTTTATACAAAGCGTTGATATTGCAACCCACACCGCCAACACCTTTGGCATGCGCTTCAATGCATTTACCGTTGCCCGCGACAATTACTTCGACGACCCCGCATTCGAGGGTATCGAGGCTGTCCTCTCCGCTTACGCTGACTTGGAGGCTGAAATGAACGCGGTTATCGCGCTCTGCGACGGCTTTATCGGTGACGTAAACCGCGCCGATTATTCACAGTACCTCTCCGCAAAGCAAAACGCACTCGACTCCGCTGCACTCGCCCTTGACGAGATTAACGCAAATTACCTCGAGTATCCCGGTGTTACCGATGCTATTGAAAAGTACGGGGAGCTTGTTATCTCTGTTGGCGAAAGCGTAGTTGCCGCTGAAAGCTACGTTTCCTTTGTACGCGAGCTTGTTGAAAAGGCCGCAACCCTCTCGAAGGAGGAGCTTCAGGCTGAAATTGACAAGGCTGTATTGCTCCAGCAAACGGGTAACGTTATCGGTGTAGAGGGCGTTACCGAGGCAAACATCGCGCTTAATAATATGCAGTCCGACCTTGAGCTTACCGTCGGCTACAAGACACAGTTTGCTAACCTCGTAAGCCAGCTGCTTGGCGAGTCCGACAATGCCGCTAAATTCGATATTGCCCTCGACGCTCTTGAGGCTGTAGGCAACGCCGAGAAATACGAGGGAGTTGATTCCGCCGACAAGGCAAAGCTTGATTCCGCAATCGCAGAATACAATGCTAAAATCGCCGCACTTAACGCGGGCTTTGCCGCTGCAAACGACGTTGCTTGCAACACCGTTTCCGCATCCTCGGGCAGCTCCTCCGATAACGCAAGCGTTGGAATGGTTATCGCAATTATAAAGAAATTCTTTGAATAATTCTTAACGCAAACAAAATGGGGGGTCGCATCCGACTCCCCATTATTTTATCCGTAAATCTTACTGCGAAAGGGAAAATAAATGAAAAAGCTTTTGCCCGCATACCCGGGCTTTACCCGCCGCGCCCTCACCTTTACAATCGATGACGCAAATCTCAAATACGATAAAATATTTATCGATATCGTCCGCCCCTACGGTATCCGCGGCACGTTTAATCTCTGCGCCGACAGAATGGATAGGGAGGATGGCTTCTACCGCGAATTTTATAACGGCTTCGGTATCGCAAATCACACAAATAACCACCCGTATGCAATTGCCGATAACGACAGATCCGAATTTGTGAACGAGCCCGCAGGCAACCAACCCGTTGATACAGACCTCTTTTATCTCTCGCCGCGCGGCGAGGGCTATTATATGAAGCACACCCAACGCGGCTGGCGCGAATGGGCGGACGACGAACGCTATATGGACTGTGTCACAAGCTGTCAAAGCCGACTTGAACGAATTTTCGGCAGGGAAACGGTTAACGGCTTTGTCTGGCCCTATTGCGAGCAAAATAACGCAAAAATCAAAGCCTTTATTAAAAGCCTCGGCTTCGGGTCGGTACGTAAAACGGGCGACCTGCTCGATACGACGGATTTTGCACTCCCCGACGACCGTATGGCGTGGTCGTATAATGCACACAATACCAATTTAATGGAGGTTATGGAAAAATACGACTCCGCGCCCGATAACGGCAGCCTCCGTTTTTTCGCCTTCGGAGTCCACTCATGGGATTTCGAGCGTGACGGAGATTGGGAAAAGCTCGCCGCCTTTGCAAAAAAATACGGCAACCGCCCGACCGATTATTGGTATGCAACCGTCGACGAAATTTTTGCCTATGCCGATGCGGTAAAGGAGCTGAAGCTCACCGATAAAACGCTTGAAAATCCCACAGAGCTTACCCTCTACGTTGAGCTTGACGGAGTAAAAACGGTTATTCCCCCAAAAACCCTGCTTCCGATTTAATGCGCCCTTGCCTACCCGAAAAGGGCAAAAACGTATAATTACAACCCCAAAACAAAAAAAGAGCGAAGAAGCCGTCCAACCGAACGGAATACTCGCTCTTTCTTTATAGATAAGGGATTTAAAGCGTTATATTGGCTTTAAATATAAATTCGGTTATATATTTTGTGCCGTTTTGTACGCCCTTGCGGATTCCGAATATTTCCAAATCCGTAAAACAAGCTCGGCAAGCGAGGAATCCTCTTCCACCGCAAAATCATAATACGCCCGAATGTTATATTCTCCGCCGACGTCCGTGCCCGCAACCGTATAGGTAACGGTGTCCGTCATCTCGTATGCATTCATTCGCACATTGATGTAAATACGTCCGTCCTCGGCTTCGGCTATCTCGCATTTCCTGACCTCGCCGTTTACGCGTATCTCGTATTGCTCCGCCGCAAGCTCGCCGTTGACGTAGAAAATGAATGATAAACCGTCCTCAAGCTGTAATGCCGCTGAAAGCCCCTCCATTTTTTCCGCCTTCTCAATTTCGGTGTCGGGAAGCGAGTCCTTGTCATAATCCGCGCCGATAATGCCGTCAATTTTCGAAATTACCTCGTCCGTACCCTCGCGGTCGGCGTATTTGTATACGCTTCTTATGTAGGAGAGTATGTCCTTAACAAGCCGTACCTCCTCGTCCGTTTCGCCAGCCTCAATCAAATCCGAAAGATAATCGGTGAGTGAAAGCGACCTCGTGGCGGTAAAGCTCATATCCTCTGCCAAAGCCGAAAGCGAAAGCGGGATATCCTCCGCCGCGCGGCTTGCCGAAATGCCGAAGGGAACAGCGTAGCATTCCTCTCCGTCAATCTCAACTCTTTTCAATGCCGAAAGCTCGTAAACCGCCCCTTCAATCTCTATTGCCGTAACGTTTTTGATTGGCACGTAAACAGTATAAAGGAAATCCGAATGAAGCGAAAGCCTTGTGTGAAGCTTGGGCAAAGCAACAGCCCTTGAAATCGGATAATAAACGTCCGCGCCGTCACGGCTTTCTGTTTTTACAAGCACTGCCTCTGTGCCGTCCTCCAAAGGAAGGCTCTCATCCGTAGCCCTTCCGCCCGACGAAAGCGTTACCGTAGTATATCCGCCCTCACCCTTTACGAGGTAAAAGCTGCTGCCCTCGGCAACGTCCGCGATTTTTATGCCGTTCATATCATTTGCAATAATGCCGCCTCCGCACACGCTGACCTCTGCCGTTACCTTGTTGGAGGAATGACCTGCACCGAAAATCGCGATTCCCCCGTCGGGAGCGCCCGCCGAAAGGTCAAAGCTGCATCCGTCAAATGTAATGCGAGAGGATGTCGCCATTGTGGATTCGAGATATTTAACCGTCAAAACGTCGGTTGTTCCGCCTTCTTTAAGCACAAAGTCCACGTTTCGGAAATTAAAGCTTATGCTATAACCCGTTCCCTTGGAATTTTTTGCGTCAATGCTTACAAAGGGAGCGTTTCCGACAACGATTGTTCCGTTAATAAAGGTAAGCTCCGAGTGTGTTGCCCTCTTGATACACGCGTAATAGGGCGACGTGTCGTTTCCGCTTGAGTCCTTGCTCTCGCAATACAGAGTATGACCGTCCATATCAAAGAGAAGTCCGTATGCAACGAAATTAACGTTTGAAAATCTGTCTGCGGTTGTGAAATCGCGGCGCATAAGTATTACGCCCTTTATCGTTCTGTCGGCTATCATAAGCGGGGAAGCGTCGGCGAAAATGTTATTCTCGGCCGCTACAAAGCTGTACGTTCCGTCGTTATTGTCCTCAAAAAGGACAAAGGGATAATCCTCCACGCTCTTGTACGCCTCGGGGATGAGTCCGTACTCGGTTTCAAGCGGGTTCTTTTCCTTTACCTCGTTTGAAAGAACAAGCGAAATGCCTCCGTCGTCAATTTCAACCTCCGTCGTTATCTCGGTCGTAACGAAATCGTCGAAATAAATCGGGCATTCCTTCGTGCCAAAGCCGTAGGTGCTTATGAAAAATTCCTTTTTGATAAGACCGTTTGCACCGAACGCCTCGGGCTCGTGGATGTCAAAAGAAAAGCTTACATCGACCCACTCTCCCGCAACCGTAAGAACGTTAAGCTCTGTCGCGTTAAAGTCCGAAATTCCCGTATTGGGGTCTGTCGGACTGCTTACCGTAAGGTTAAGGTATCTTGATACCGTATCGTAAACCTTAAACGAAACGGTGAATCGCCTTCCCGTATCCTCATAGGTAAGCTTGCTTGAAAGTATAGGCTGCTTTATTATCTTAATTACGTGTATGTTGTTGTAAAAATAGTTGTTGGGATACGAGGTGCAAAGCTTAAAGCCGCCGAGCTTAAGCGCGTTATCCCCGTCGAATTCAATGATTTGCTTTGCCACGTCGCCCGAAATACCAAGCCCCGTGGAGGATATCGAGCCGTTGAATTCGGTTGAATAAACAACCGACTCTGCCGCCGCCTTTTCGGATTTTATAAGAAACGTGCTCTCACCCGAAAGGCTTAATGCCGCCTCTGTAACGTCAATCTCGTAATATCCCGCCCCGTTTACGTAGGTGCTTCCCACCCTTTCGCCAATCACGGAGGAGTCGGGTGAGGAGGGGTTAAAGCCACTCACCAAATAAGCCGAAAGGGTATTGACCGCGTCGTTTTCTACCTTCACGCGAAGCGTGTATTTGTTAATCTCCTGTGCTGCACTCAAATCGGGAAGGGTAACGGTTATATATCTGCCGCGCTCGCCGTGAACAATGCTTGCGCCCTCGGCGGAAAGCTCATCTTGCGTAAGTGCTGTATAGCTTACCTCCTCGCCTATCTCCTTGCCGTTAGAGCCGACAAGGCTTTTCGGTATTGTAAGCGTGTATTCGGTGCTTGGCAAAAGACAATCGGGGTAAAAGCTCCATTCCGTATTGCCGTATTGGCTCTCCCAGCGGCCGCCCGCTGTGTAATCGCCCGCACAAAGCGTTATTTTTTCAACCTCGCTCCTCTCTACCGAGCCTGTGAATTTAATCACTATCGGTGCTGTCGTGGGAAGCCTGTCGGAAATCAAATCCGCGTGGATATATTCGACGCTTACCGCATCTCCCTTGAGCCAGTAGCCTGCGAAATTGAAGAATGCCTGATATACGTCAACCCCATAGTTAAGGTCCGCACCGTAGCCGAGCGTGTGTGCAACGTCTGCCTCAAGCCACATTGTCGGCACGTCCGCAGAGCGACAGGCGTTAAGGAAATGATTTGACGAGGTATAGTAAGAGCCGTCGTGAAGGTTACAGGTTATAAACGTCGGTGCGTGACCGGGAGTTATCGCCTCGCTCGCTCCGCCGCAGGAGGCGTAGATAAAGTTGGAGTGCGCGTCTATCTCCTCTCCGTTATAGGTCTGCCACGGCTGCACCTCGCCGCCGTCTATAATTCCGACGGTCTCGGTCTCTCCGTTTTCATATCTGGTCTCGCCGTAATGTCCCTCGTGTATTCTCCTGGGAAAGGAGGAATACGGGTCCTCCTCTCCGAGAAAGGTCATCCAGCCGCCCTTTGAATATCCAAACGTGCCAATGGAATCAAGCTCGAAATTAAACCTGTCGTCCGAGAGGGAGAGATAACGAATGTATCTCATTGCTGCTGTGTGTATATTCACAAGGTTGTAAAACTGTATCGAATATGTAACGTTATCTCCTGTAATCCTGCCCTCGGAGGTGCTGCCGTCGAAATAACCGTAATGGTCGTTTCTCGCCATAGGGGTATAGCCGTGGTCGTACATAATTCCCGCATAGCCCCTGAAAACGATACCTCCCATCTGCGGACGGAATTGGTCGGCAACACCTGTGGCAAGATGCTCCTGCGCGCCGACGTAGGTTATTACTGGCACAGTAACGTCGCCCGTCGGATATATCAGGTGCATATATAAATTAAGGTCAATGGGCCGTCCGTCGCGCTTTACGCAGTCGGTTATCTTTTCTGCAAGCGTATGCTTTATTTTGATGTATTCGCCGTTTTCGTCTGCCTCTCCCTCGGCGTTAAGCCAAATCGGACTTGAGCCGTCGTGTGCGGTCTGCGTTTGCTTTCTGTTACCGTCCTCGTCGGTCCATTTAATCACCGTCTCCGCGTTTACGCTGCGGAAATCGTTGTTCCATATCTCGACGATTTTTTCAAGAGTACCCGCCGTGGAGTGCTTGTCAATTTCCCAATAAACGTGGCTCATCGAAACGTCATAGCCCGCAGGAACAATAAAGCCGTTGGAATATGTCCCCTTCGGGAAAAGCGTCTTGTCCGAAAAGTACGTGCCGCGCATAAGATTTGACTTAAGCCTCTCGGTCGACCAGTCAAGGTCGGGGGAAACCGCCCTTTTGTCGTTCTTGTAATCGGCAACGCAAACCGCCCAGCCGCGCGAAACCATATTCGTGATAATCTCCACGTCGGAGCTTTGTCCGATACGCTCAAAGCCCGCGTTAACTACGTAAAGTATGACGGGTGTCGCGTCAAGCTCCTCGCCGGGCTTTGCCGTCTTGCTTGCATCGTAATAAATGGAAAGCTCCACGGGTATGCCGATGTAACCGTCGGTGGAAAGCGTTTGACTTTCCCAAAGCTTGTACGACGAAAGCGTGGCGTCGGCGTTGATTTCCACCATCGCGTCAACGGCACCGTCCTCCGCGGATACGGTTGCGGCAGCTGACAAAATAACTACCGCCGCAATTAAAATTGTGAGGAATAATATGGATTTCTTCGGTCTCATTCTTAATTCTCCCATATTTTTTAAAATATTTACACCTTTATTATAAAGCTCGGTATCTTGACAAAACAAGACAATTATGCTATAATTACTGACAAAATATAACATTTTGGAGAAAATCAATGCTGATACAAAGCCTGAATTTCGGAAGCTATACAATATTAAGACCCGGTTACCACGAGGGAAAATACAGCTTTGGCTATCATATTCACCAATTTTGCGAGCTTATCCGCGTTATGGAGGGAGAGCTTGAAATGACGGTTGACGGGAAAACCGAGCTTGTCACCGCGGGCAATATCATAGCAATAACCCCCTTCCAAATTCATTCCTTTTATACACCGCACTACTGTAAAATATGGATATGCGTATTCTCGAACGACTTTATTCAAAGCCTCATTCCCTTCGAGGAGCTGTGCGGTCGGCGCGAGCGCTGCTACTTCACCCCGTCAAAAGCCCTGCTTTCGCTCATATCCGAATACGGCTTTGAAAACCTCTGCGCCAATCTCGGACGCTATATTAACGAAAAGCCGATTGTCTATACGGTAAGATCGGTATTCCACCTTATAATGAGCGAGTATTTTAAATCCGTCCCCGCGGTAATCGGAGGGCAAAGCCAAAAAACGCTTCAACGCATACTTGTCTATATGTCGGAGCATTTTCGCGAAAATATCACTCAAAAAACGGTTGGAAAGGCGCTCGGCTACACCTCTCAATACGTGGCAAACTGCTTTCACGGCATTACGGGTATGAACTTTCGCACGATGCTCAACTCCCTGCGAATTGAGTATGCAAAGGGCTTGCTCATAAATACCGACCGAAACGTCCTTGACATCGCGCTTGAAAGCGGCTTTTCCGTGGAGCGAAGCTTTTACCGTGCCTTCCTTGACGTCGTTGGCGTCACCCCGGGCGAATACCGAAGGCAAAAAAGAAGCCTTACCGCAAGCTCATAAAAACTCCGCCAAACCCCAAAAATTAAAAAAAGGAGCAAATTGCTCCTTTTTTTAATGCATTATCTGTCTGCCTTGGGATATACGATATCAATCGGCTTGCCCACCTTGCTCGACTCAACCGCAGCACAGCAGACCGCAACCGTGTATGCCCCCTCCTTGGAGGAAACGGGCATCGGCTTGCCGTTTACGAGCGCGTCAACGAATGCCTCAATCTCTGCGGTAGCGTTGTGATTGTTAATATCAACGGGAACCTTGATTTCCTTCGTAAAGTCACCGTCCTCGCCAAGCTCGGTGAAAAGCGTAATCTCGGGCGAGGTATTGTCGGTAATAATCGTACCCTTTGTGCCGTAAAATACAGAGCGCATCGTGTAATTTCGCTTACAGCCGATGGAAACAAATACCTTACCCGAAACACCGTTCGGGAACTTGTAAATACTGATAACGGTGTCGTCGGTGGGCCAATCGAGCATTATCTTGTGGTTTGCGTGAGCGTAAACCTCGGTGGGGTCGCCCGCAATCCAACGGAGAAGGTCAACCGCGTGACAGCCGCCGCCGATAAATCCGTGACGCTCGGGCACCACGCGCCAGTCATTGTATCCGCGCGCATGAGTATAGTTATGTGCATACTCTCTCTCCACGAATACAAGCTCGCCGATTTTTCCCTCGTCGATAAGCTTTTTTGCCTCAATAAATCCGGGAGTGTGACGGCAAATCTGCCCAACCATAAGCTTGCCGTTGGTTTCCTTTTCAATACGCATCATCTCCTGGCACTCCTCCATATTGAGAGCCATCGGCTTTTCGCAAAGCACCGCCTTGCCCGCGCGAAGGAATGCCGCCGTCTGCTCAAGGTGTACCTGGTCGGGAGTAACGATAACAACCGCGTCAACCTCGGGGTCGTTTACAAATTCGCGGTAATCGGTAACGTATTTTTTGCAATTCGGAAAATGCTCCTTAAACGGCTCGAGTCTTTCGGGTGCAATGTCGCAAATACCGTAAAGGCACGCCTTGTCGTTCTTAAGCACACCCTCCATATGAAGCTTTGCCATACCGCTGCAGCCGATAACTGCAATGTTCAAAATGTTTTTTGCCATACTCTTCCATTCCTCCGTAAAATGTGTTATAATAGTATTGTGCCTGACGGATTTCCACCGCAATTTTGCTCGAAAACCCGACTGCCACTCAAATTATAGCATATTTTTTTGTGCTAATCAAGCACTATATGTTTGAAAAAATCCTCATTTTGTTGTATGGAGGCGTCTATGGATAAAAATTTAAAAGAACCCGTCCGCCTTATCTTCGTCGATAGGGACGGCGAAATCCCCGCGGGCACTCGCTACGGCCCCGTTATCTTCGACCATTTTGTTTTGGAGTGCTGTATCGCGGGCGGCGGAAAAATCCTCGTCGGCGAAAACGAGCATACCGTCGGGGTGGGGCAGGGCTACGTCCTCTTTCCCGCCGAAAGCACCACCCTCGTGTCCGACCCTGTAAATTCCCGCACCTGCCTTTGGTGTGCGATTTCGGGCGACGACGTGAAAAAAGCCATATCCGACGCGGGAATTACACCCGAAAATCCGCTTATCCCCGCCGCCTCCTTTTCGGAAATAAAGGCGGCAATCTCCGACCTCTATAATATGCGCGACGAATATGACGGAGGCGCCGAATACCGCCGAAGCGCGCATATATATCGCATACTCGGCGCACTCCTTCGCGAAAGTGCCGAAAAAAACCGAAGCGTCCACGTAAAAAATGCAATAGGTATAATGGAAACAAAATATAACCAGCCCTTGACCGTCAACGGGATTGCAAGGGCGGTGGGACTTGACCGCGCCTATTTTACCACCCTCTTTACCAAAACGACGGGAATCTCTCCGCACGCATACCTCACAAAGCTGCGAATAAAAAAAGCCTGCGCCCTCCTGTCCTCGGGTATGCCCGTGTCCGCCGTAGCCGACGCCGTCGGCATCCCCCCGCAAAACTTCTCGCGCATCTTCCGCCGCACCGTCGGCATCTCCCCCCGCGAATACTCCGCTAATTAAGCCTTCTCTTGTGAGAGAATGGGGACGAGAGTTGCGAGCAACTCGATGAATGAGTAGTCCCTTCCTTGGCACACAAGAGCCTTGTAGTGCAACCTGTTGCTCTTTGTAATATCCAACCAACGCCTCATCGGTAGAGTTGCCCCGCAACTCTCGACACCATTCCCCCACCGGGGAAGGCTTATTATACCCACAATTCCCCCACGCGCGTCAGCCCCCTTCTCCCCGTAAAACACTCACGCTCCGCAGGGGTCTGGCAATAAAAGCAGCGTCAAAAGAAATACTAACGTCCACCGATAACGAAAAAAGAGGCTGACCTCGCGGTCAACCTCTTTAATTTTTTATTAAATTACCAAGCCCAATCCTCGTTTTCGCCGTTAAGCGCATCGTCGGGGTCGTAACCGAAGACGGAGGTCGTAATAACGTCCTCTGCTACAAGGGAGATAATTTCTAATTCAACTTCATTATAAATCTTTTTCATTGTCATTACCTCCTCTTAAATCAAATCGTTATTTGCAAGGTATTCGTAAAGGTGCTCAACCTCTGCATAACCAAGAACGTCAACATAATGTGCAACCATATCGGCAACCGAATATGTCGTTTCCAGCTCGGACTCGTACTTGATACCGTCAACCTCAACGAATGCGGTAACGGTAAACTTGGTATTAAGCTTGTTAAGGTCGTTGATAATATCACCAAGATTAACGGTTACGAAGCAATATTCGCCATCGTTACCCCAAACCTTTACACTATCCTTGGTGTAGTAAACCTCATTGCCACCTGCGGTAACCTTGATACCGTAAGCATCAACGCCCTCGATGTCAGCAATCGCAGCACCTACACCAAATCTGAACGCAAACTCGCTGTTCTTGTAAACCGTCTGCTGAACGGTCTCGCCGCCGCCTTCAACCTCGGATTCCCAAACGATCTCAATAGAATCAAGGTACAAAGCACCGCTATTGGATCTAATTCCTATGTAAGCATAGTCATCGGTAAAAGTATAGGTGCTTGTAGTTGTTTGATTTTTAGTGAAGGTAAAGGATGCGACCTTAGTGCCCTGGTTTTCTGAAGTGTCCCAAAGGTCGGATACCGATGTGTAAGCGGTATTACTTGCGTAAATGTTAAGAACTCGACCACTGGTAGTTGAGTTGTTCCAAGTTACTGTAATGGATTTAACTCTTCCGCCGCTTGCTGTGGTAATGATACCCGCCGCGTTCTTGGTAGTGTCGTGTCTTAATTGAATAGAGGTATTGCCACCCGCGCTCTGACCCGCATACACCGCATCAGAAGAAACCTTTTTGCCTGACCAATCAGTATAAGTTGTTCCGGTTACGCCTGTGAGTTCTCTATTGAGAGTGTCGGTAATCTCAACAACAGAAGGCAGTGTAACATTTTCAACAGTCGCCTCGTACTTGTAAGCAAGGCTCATTTTGGAGGCGATCTCCTTGACTGCCTCTCTGACTGCTTCGGTATTCTCGTCGGTAAGCTTGGTGTAGGTGCTTCCCGCGATAAACTGGGGAGTGTTACTCTTGTAATTAACAAGTGTACCCGTGATCATAAGCCTGTCGCCTACAACAAGACCTTCGCCACCCGACATTCTATACGCCTGGATGCTGTTCGTGCCGTCACCGATTGTAACGGTAATGTTTTTATATTCTGAATCGTATGCGGTATTGATGTTCTCGATAACACCCATAACGGAGTATGTAAACGGAACATTGGCTTCGCCCGTAAGCTCACATACCTTAATAGCGTCTGCAATAGAGAGCTCACCGAGTGTGGGGTAAACAACAACATCCTTTGTTCCGACCGTTCCGTTTACTTCTGCGGAAATGGTTGTCTTACCCATCACAAGACCCGAAACAACACCATTCGCAACGGTAGCGACGTCGGTATTGCTGGAGGACCATGCAACGTCACCGCTGAGGTTGGTAAGCTCTGCGGAAAGGGTAATGCTGTTTCCTGCAAGAACGTAGCCGTCACCCGAAATCGAAACGAAGGGAGCTGCTGTATCTTCAACAAACTTGTAGATGCTGATGTCGTTTTGTCCGCTACCATAGCACGAGAAAAGGCTGCTTTGGCTGTTGTATCTCATCCAGTTTCTGTAAGTGGAATCGGTTGAACCGGTGCCCGCTTTAACTGTTGCTACTCCGGAGCTGGTGATAGATATTGACCAAGATGCCGCATCGTTGAGGTTTGTCTGGGATCTCAGGTAATTGCTTCCGTTCAAAGTAGAGTAAAGATACTTTGCGCTTGTAGCGTCATAAAAAGCGAAAGTACCTTCAATATTACCGGCTCTCAATTCAAACTGCTGAACAGTTTCGGTAATGGTGGCGGTGCCGTTTGTGGTATCCTTGGTAATAGCCGCCTTGCCTCTGTTGTTGCCGTTTTGCGTAGTGCTCATTGCAATATCAGTTGTACCTGCTGCCGCGATAATAACCTTGTCACCTACTGCGAGGTCGTTTACATCGGTAACAAGAGTCCAAGCACCTGCAGCATCTGCACTAATGTTGAACACAAGCATCGGTACTACAAGTGCAATTGCAAGTACAAATGCGAGTATTCTTCTTGAAAACTTTGTTTTCATTTGTTTTTCCTTTCTTTTGTTTGATTTTGTATTATTTGCTAAAAAAATATTTCGCCTTATACACATTATACCACCGCGCGCAAGTATTGTCAATAAAAAACAAGTCATTTTTTGTCGTAAAATGTAACAAAAAAACGACCCCACAAGCTCTTATTCTTGTGGAGTCATTCAAACCAATCAAATCCAGGGCAAAAATCCCGACGAATCCGACTTGTACGTATAGTCCGAAAGGAAATCAAAATCCCCCTCAAAAATCGCATAAAGCTCGCCGTTTATAGTAATGAAATTTCCGCAAATTTTTATCGTATCGCCGCCGATTTTAACGGTGTAATCCAACTCGGAAAGCGTGTAATCCTCCGCATTGGAAAGCCTTATAACCTTAACTTCGTTAAGAGAAATCAAAAATTCGCCGTTTTCCGTAATTTCCGCCTTCAAATTATTGCCGTCGTGAACGGTAATTTCCGCATCCTCGCTATATTCGCCAACCGAAGCAGCGGCACCCGCCGTCACTCCGTCAAGATAGGAAAGCCCCTCGCCATAAAGCAATACGGCAATCTCCCCGTTAATTCCGTCACTGTATAAAACCGTGCCGTCCTCGTAAAAGCGAAAAGCCCTCGCCCCGAAATAAAGCGAATATTTCTCCACGCCCTCGGGCGTAATATCCCCCTCCGCTTCGTTGTAGCAAAGCGACTCCAAAATCTCCCGAAGCCTGTTATTCCCGCTTAAATCAACCGTCAAAATATCGTCGGTCACTCTGTAATCGTTGAAAATTATCTCGCCGAAATCCGCCTCCGTAAAGCCGAAAGTAATCGGCTCGGGCGGTAAATCGTCCTTCCTGCCATTCCCGCATCCAACGAGAAAAAGCAAACAAACCGCCACAATCAAACATCCCAACCTTTTCATTTTTCTCTCCTTATATTATATGTATTGTATAACCGTTTTTACATAAATTTAGCCTTCTCTTGTGAGAGAAGGGGGACCGCTTGCGGTGGATGAGTAGTCCCCGCTTCGCCTTGCAGAGAGCCTTGTAGTGCAACCCGTTGCTCTTTGTAATATCCAACCAACGCCTCATCCGTAGAGTTGCCCCGCAACTCTCGACACCTTCCCCCACCAGGGAAGGCTTACTATACGCACAAAGCCTTCTATTTTTGACTTTTCGTCTTTTTTAGATCGTTAAATCCAATACCAAGCTCTAATAAAATAACCTCGCAAACCCTTGAAAAACAAGTTCTAATTGATTCGTTTGGTATTCTTAAAACGCTAATTCCGTAATTAGAAAGTGTAGAATCTCTTATAATATCCTTTGCCATATTATCTTTTGCATTGTGCTGTATGCCATCAATTTCAATCGCAAGTTTTTTCTCCGCAACATAAAAATCAAGTATATAATTACCTATTGCATATTGCCGATGAACGTTGAAAGGCAATGCCTTTAAAAAATCATACCAAAGGTGCTTTTCCTCGGGGGTCATATTTTTTCTCAACTCTCGCGCATTTTTTCTATTGCATTTATTGTACGGAAACATATATTCTCACCCTACAGCTTAAACCCATCAATCTCGCCCTTACACATTGCGTTGAAAATCCGATACTTTATCCCCTTATTTGTTTTTTCAAGCTCCGAAAGCAAATTTTTCATATTTTCTCTTTCGGTTGCGTGGTCCTCGGGGCAAAGCGAGGTCAAAACGGGCAAATTTGCCCGCCGTGCAAAATATTTTACGTCCTTTTCGGTTGCATAAAGAAGCGGGCGAATGAGCTTTATTTTCCTGTTTGAAAGATAGGATACGGGCGAAAAGCAGCCGAGCCGCCCCTCGAAAAACAAATTCATCATAAATGTTTCAACCGCGTCGTCGAAATGGTGACCGAGTGCCACCTTGTTACACCCCGCGTTTACCGCCGCCTCGTGAAGCGACCCGCGCCGCATCTTTGCACAAAGAGAGCAGGGGTTTGGCTCGCGTCTTACGTCGAAAATTATCCTTGCAATTTCGGTTTTTACAACTCGGTATTCAACGTGAAAGCGTCGGCAAAATTCCTCTATTTGTGAAAAGTCCTGCCCCTCGAAGCCCATATCCACGGTAATTCCGACAACCTCGTAATGCTTTGGATAAAATCTTCTCATTTCGGCAAGCCCCGCAAGAAGCGCAAGCGAGTCCTTTCCGCCCGAAATTCCGACGGCAATCCTGTCACCGTCCTCTATCATACCGTAATCGTCAACCGCACGGCGTATAAAGCTGAGCAGCATTTGCATATCCTTCATAAAAGCTCCAAAATCACAATTTCTCCCACGGTGCATATACTGAAAGCAGTAAAATGCTACGGAGGCAAAATGAGTATAAAAGTTTACATTGACCAGGGTCATAACCCAAGAGATTTTAACACGGGTGCCGAGGGAAACGGTCTTTACGAGCAGGACATAACCTACGATATAGGCATCCGACTTTACAATCTTATGCGCTCGAACCCGAATTTTGAGGTACGGCTTTCCCGTCCTACGGAGGACACCGTGCTCGGCACGACGAACTCCACGAGCCTTACCGAAAGGGTAAGACGCGCAAACGAATGGGGCGCGGATATCTTTCTCTCTTTGCATACCAACGCCGCGCAAAATTCAAACGCAAACGGAAGCGAGGCGCTTATTTATTCCACCTCGTCAACCACCGCAAACGGACTCGCAACCGATATACTTGAGGAAATGACTGCCCTTACGGGACTTCGCAACCGCGGTGTGATAGAGCGCCCGGGGCTTTACGTCCTCCGCCGCACGGCTATGCCCGCCGTCCTCGTTGAAATGGGCTTTATAACCAATGCGTCCGATGCCTATCTTATGGCAACCGAGCCACAGCTGTTTGCCGAGGGCATCTACCGCGGCTTCCTTAAATATTACAATCTCTGATTTGATTGACCGACGGTGCGAGTGCTTGCTCCGCCGTCGGCTTTGGGTACATTATTCCTCGGGTGCAAAGCACCCGTTTTTATTTTAACACTATCTGCGAAAGCGAAAGATATTCCTCCGCCACACTCTGTGAAAGGCAATAAAAATCATAGCTCGCGCCACAGCTCTCGCAATAAACCTGCATACCCGTGTCGGTAAAGCGAAGCCCGTATTTTCCGCCCTTGCAGGGGCATTTTACCGCACCCTCCGCCTCAAGGTCGCGCACCAAAAAATTTATCGTGTCGTATATTGCGGGGTCGGGAGGGCAATCCGCCTCGTCAACGTCGTGCGGCTGAATGTCCTTGACCTCCTCCGCCTCGAGCGAAGCCATAATACGCGAAAGCTCCTCCGCCGTCCTTTCAAGCTCTGGCTTTATCCCCTCGCCGTCGCCGATAAACGCAATGTCCATTCCCGAAAACGGACAGCCGAGCTTCGTCACCTGCTCGCGCGAAAGCACGTCGGGCGAAAGCCTGAAGCCGTGATTGTCCTTGCAAAAAATGCAGGGCGCGGAAATATGTATTTTCCCGTCGCGCTCCTTTTTTATATCGAGAGCAGAGCCGCCGCACCCGCATTTAAGCCTTAAAAGGTCGCCAATCGACTCCGCACTGCCCAAAAGTCCTACCGTAGCCGTCGCACACTCGGGACAGCGGTAGGCTATATGATTAATTCTGTTCTTCATTTTCAAGCCTTTCCTTAATATCCTCCCACTCGTCGTAGGTAATAAGCAGGTCTCGCGGCTTTCCGCCGTTAGCCTCGGATATAATGTGAAGATTATACATAGCGTCTATAAGCCTTGCCGCCCTGCCGTAGCCAATGGAGAATTTCCGCTGAATAAGCGAGGTTGAAGCTCCCCCGAGGGCAAAGGCAAGCTCCACCGCATCGAAAAGCAGCTCGTCGATAAAGGACTCTCTGGACTTGACGCTGTCCTTAATGCTGTTAACAACCGTTTCCACCTCTCCGTAGCTCACAAATGCGCCCTGCAGACGAATGGGGGAAAGCGCTTTCGGATTGAAAAACAGCATATCGCCGCCACCGAGAAGCGACTCCGCACCCGATTGATCGAGAATAATGCGCGAATCGGCATTGGTCGCGGTCTTAAAGGCAATTCTTGTCGGAATATTCGCCTTCAGCGTGCCGCTGATAACGTCAACCGACGGACGCTGCGTAGCAAGTATAAGATGTATTCCCGCCGCCCTTGACTTTTTGAGAATACTCATCAAAAGGCTCTCGAACGACTCCTTTGAATGTAGCATAAGGTCTTGAATTTCGTCCGCAACCACAACAATCCTCGGCATATTCTCGCCGATAGATGGGTCACTTTTCTGCATTTTGCCGTATTCGTCAATATTACTTACTCCAAGCTTATAGAAAAGCTCGTAACGGCGCTCCATCTCCTCGATAACCCACGCCAGCGCGCTTCCCGCCTTTTTTGTGTCCCTGATAACAGGCGTAAGAAGGTGGGGAATACCTGCATAGCCTCCAAACTCAACCTGCTTCGTGTCGATGAGAATAAGCTTTACCTCGCTCGGCTTTGCCTTAAAAAGTATACTTAACACGAGCGTGTTAAGAAATACCGATTTTCCCGTACTCGTTGCTCCTGCGACGAGTGCGTGCGGTAAATCCTTTAAATCCCAAATAACCGCAGAGCCGTCTAAATCACGTCCGATACAAATCGGACAGGCAAGATTTGACTCGGCAAATTCGGGACTTTCCAAAAGGCCGCGAAGATAAACGGGGTAGGGACGTTTGTTCGGAATAAAAAAGTAAACCGAATCCCCGATGCCGTTATATGCAAAAGCGCCGCTGACCGAAAGGCTCATTGAAATAAACACCGTCATATCCTTGAGCCTTGCCGCACCGATTCTCCGTGTCGGAATGACCTCAAATTTTGTAAAGCGCGGACCTCTCACAACCTCGCCAAGCGTTGCCTTCACGTTAAACGAGTCGCGAAGCGTGTTGATAACAGCCTCGCCCGTTTCTTTAATTTCGCGCTCCGCCTCCGAGGGCTTTTCTGTCGGCTTGTTATTCAAAAGCCGCGGTGAAGGGCTTTTATAGCCCCGCACACTCTCTAAATTCACCTCCAACGGCTGATAAGCCGTAAGTCCGCGTAAAAGGCGAGTGTTATATTCCGCCTTTCCCTCTGTTTTCACGAGGTAATTTACAATGCTGATAATTTTTTCAACCGCAATGTACGGAGTGCTGATACGAGTACAGTTGGTTTGCGCCATCTGCGAGAGCAGAGCGTCGCCCCTGTCGTCAAGCTCGGTCGCCTCTGCGGTGTCTATAATCATTCGCGAGTCCGCGGGATAAAACGTGCGGAACGCAATTCTTGACGGCATATTCGCCTTAAGAACGCCCGTAATGGTCGCCGCCTCGGTACGCGGAGTTGAAAGAATGAGATGTATTCCCGCCGCCCTCGACTTTTGGGAAAGGCGCATTACCGCCGTCTCTATTTCCTTTTTATGGTTAAAGACAAGGTCGGTGTAATCGTCAACAATGAAAATAATCCGCGCAAGACGGTCACTCTCGGCTACAGTCTCGTTATACTGCTCAAGCGAGCGTACCCGAGCATCCATAAAGAGCTTGTAGCGGCGCTCCATCTCCTCGCAAAGCTCGGAAAGCATCTTTGCCGCCGTCACCGAATCGTGAATAACGGGGAGGAGCATATGCGGCTCCTCGTTGTAAATATCAAACTCCACACCCTTAAGATCGACAAGAACAAGACGAAGCCTCTCCTTCGGCACTCTCGTAATCATTGTGACAATCATCGAATGGAGAAAGGTTGTCTTACCCGTTTGTGTTATTCCCGAAATAAGCAGGTGCGGGAACTTTGCAATATCTCCGAATACGGGGCTTCCGACCGTATCTCTGCCAAGCGGGACGGAGGTGTCCGTCCTTGCTTCTATATTCATTTCCTCGCGGATTCGCGCCTCTTTAAGAAGCTCCTCGAGCGAAATTAATTCTTGATTTGAATTTAAAAGCTCAAAGCCGACCTGCGCCCTTTGCGACGAGATTACGTATCTGATTTGGTCAAGTGCAAGCGAAAATTTCAGATCCTCCACGAAATTTTCAAGCTGCTTAACCCGTATTCCTCGCTCAAAGGTAACGTAGTAGGTCGTTATTCTCGGACCGATTTCAACCTCGCTTACGAGTGCCTTTACGTCCGAATCGTTAAAAAGTCTGTTCATTATACGGGCGTTTTCGCTTATCTGCGCGCGCACGTCATCTGTAACGCTGCCCCTGTAAATCCTTATCGGAAAGGCATCGGACAAATCGTCAACCGCCAATCTTTTCGCGGCTTTTTTCTGCTTTTTTTCACCGAAAAAGGCGGAGAGGTCCTCCTCATCCTCAACAGCTGCGGGGGTCTCATCTGCCTCTGAATTCGCGCCGTCCCTGCATTTTTGAATAAGCCTCGCCCCACAGAGCGCGGCAATAAAGCTCTCTCTGTCGAGAAAGCGATTGTAAAACATGGCTTGAAGCGTGCCGAGCTGCATCTTCATTCCGCTTGACATTTTCACGTCGGAAAGATAGATTGCGAGCATATCACGCCCCTCGCTTATTGCAAAGTTTATCTCTCTTATGCAGTTGCGCGATGCAAGAGCATAATCCGAAATAAAGAGCAGGGCTACCGCGCAGCTTTCAAGATGCTCGGCTATGTATTCGGGCCACTCTGTGCCCGCCTCTATACCCCCGTCGTACCAAACGCGAAAGCCCCTCGCCTGCAATCCCTCGATAATGGGAAGGACGGTGGGCGTGTCCTTGTGCGCGTAGCTGACGAAAATATACGGCTCTTTTCCCTCGTAAACCGCCATAAAAGCTCCCTTTATACCTATTTACACCAAAGGTGTAATACCGAAAAACTAAATATTATTTTAAAAGCCTTGCAAGCTCGTCGCCAAAGGCAACCGCCGCGCGAAAATCCCTCGCCGTAGTTATATTTCCGTCCGTAACGACAGGCTCACCCGTACAGCTCGCGCCGATAAGCTCGCCCTCAAACCCGGGGAAGCAGGTCGCACGCCTGCCCTTAAGAAGCCCTCTGCGCCCCAAAACAAGCGGCGCCGCGCAAATAGCCGCAAGCCTTCCGCCGTTTTCGCTTACCGCCTCTATAAATTCGTCGGCATAGGGCGAAGCGTCGAGATTAAGCGAGCCGGGCATTCCGCCGGGGAAAATCACAGCCTCAAGCCTGCTCCTCTCAACCTCGCTCGGCAAAAGGTCGCAAATCACCCTAATTCCGTGTGCGCCCGTAATCTCCCTTCCGCCGATGCCGACGGTTTTGACCTCAATATTCTCTCTGCGTAAAATATCAACGGGGGAAAGAGCCTCAAGCTCCTCAAACCCCTCCGCAAGCAATACTATAACCATAAATCCTCATTTCCGCGGCACTGCCAAAACAGCAGCCGCATAAAACCGCAAAGCGCGGCATTGTCTTTGAAATAAACAAATAAATAAGCAAGACCCCCTCCGCCCGCGTGGGGCGGAAAGGGAAGTGCTTTATTAACCGAGGTCAACACGCGAAAGCTTATCGTACCACTGGTCCATCGAAATAAGCACGTCACGCGGCTTTTGTCCGTTTGCCTCGCTGACTACGCCGATTTCCTCCATTGCGTCGATATATTTCGCCGCCTTTCCGTATCCGATCGACATCTTTCTCTGCAAAAGCGAGGTTGAAATCTTTCCCGAACGGATTGCAAGCTCCACGGCATCGAGGAATTTTTGGTCGTTGTAGTATCCGACTGCGTCCTCTCCGCCGTCATCGTCGTCGGAGTCGCCTCCGCCGCCCTTCTTGTTGCCGCATTTCTGCGCCGCCTTGTTAACCTCTGCAAAGATTTCCTCGTCGTACTGTGCGCCCTCGCCCTGCGACTTAAGGAAGTCCATTATTGCCTCGACCTCGTTGTCCGAAACGAATGCACCCTGCACGCGAATAGGCTTCGTCTTGTCAACGGGCTTGAACAGCATATCGCCTCGGTTGAGAAGCTTCTCCGCGCCCGCCATTTCAAGAATGGTACGGGAGTCAACCACCGACGTTACCTTACAGGAAATACGTGTGTTGATGTTTGCCTTAATCGTACCCGTGATAACCTTTACGTCGGGACGCTGTGTACCAATTATAAGGTGTATTCCCGCGGCTCTTGCCTTCTGCGCTATTCTCATTATGAGTCCCTCTACGGGATCTCTTACCTGCATCATAAGGTCGTTAAGCTCATCAATAACAATAACGATTTTCGGCATATGCTCGCCAATCGACGGGTCAACCGCCTGCCTCTCGTTATAAGCCTCGATATTACGAATATTAAGCTTTTCGATAAGGTCGTAGCGGCGCTCCATCTCGTCAACCGCCCACATAAGCGCACCCGCCGCCTGCTTCGCGTCGGTAATAACGGGGATGAGAAGGTGGGGAATACCCGAATACATTCTGAATTCAACCTTCTTCGGGTCAATCATTATGAACTTTATCTGGTCGGGACGCGACTTGTAAAGAAGGCTTATCATTATAGAGTTAATGCAAACCGACTTACCCATACCCGTAGCACCCGCAACAAGCGCGTGCGGGAACTTTGCAATATCTCCAAATACGGGATTACCCGCAACGTCCTTTCCGATACAAACGAAGGTGTTTGATTTTGCGTTGATAAATTCCTCGCATTCGAGAAGCTCGCGAAGCCGCACGTTCGTCGGATTTTTGTTCGGGATTTCAAAGCCGATTGCCGACTTTCCGGGAATGGGAGCCTCCATACGGATTCCCTCCGCCGCAAGGTTCATCGTTATATTGTCAAGAAGGTTCGTAATCTGGTTAACCTTTACGCCCTTTGCGGGAACGACCTCGTATCTCGTGATACGCGGACCTCTGTCAACGCCCTTGATGGAGGCGACGACGTTAAACGAGGCAAGCGTTTCAATAATGATATTAGTGTTTTCGCGTATCTCTTGCGAAATCTCGTCGGTATCGTGTACCTCCTCACGACCCATAAGCTCAATGGGAGGCTTCTTGTAATTCTTGTAGCTCGGCTTCGCCTTTGGCTTTTCGGGCTTTTCCTCCTTCTTGGGCGCGGCGGGAGCAACCGCTATCGGCTCGTCAAACGGAGGCTCGTCCTCTCCGAACGTATCGGACTCGTCTGCGCCGCTCTCGTTCTCCGTGTCGGAATTGTCCTGCTCCTCGCGAAGGGCGGGGAACATATCGCGCATCTCGGCAACGACGGGATTGCGCCTTTCGGGGGGTATCTCCTCGTCGGAAGGCTCCTCTTCAACGACCTCCTCGACCTCGCTTACGCTCTCGTCGGGGTCGTCCTCCTCGTAATCTCCGTAGTGCGTCGTTTCGGTAACGAGCGTTTTACGCTCCTCCGTGCCGCCCATATCAAACTCGAAAACGAGTCCGCCTGCATCCGCACCGCCGTATTCCTTAAAGGTCGGTGATACGTCTTTACCCTCCTCGCCGTCGGTGGAGTATTCGCCGTGGCTTGCCGACTCCTCGTTCTCAAAGCTCGGAGTATAAACGTCCCCGTCGTCCTCGTCGGCAAACGAGAAATTGTATTCGGGCTTCGGCTCGGAGCTTTTCGTCTCTGCGTAGGCTGCGCTCGGCTCTGCATAATCCGCACCGTCACGTGCATCACCGCCGCCGTATTCGCCGAAGGTGTTCGCCTGTGCCACACTCGCGGACTCTCCGTAAGCCGAATCCGTCCTCTTGTAGCCATCTGCCTCTGCCGCAGCCGTAGGCTCAGTGTATGCCGTGCCTGCCGCCCTGCTATCTACGGTGCTTGCCGCACCCGTGGGCGCAGCGTAAGCCGCGCTTCTATCCGTATAACCCGCGCTTGCGCTCCTGTCGGTGTAACCCGCACTTGCGCTTCTATCGGTATATCCGGCACCCGTGCCGTAGCCCGTGCGTTCTTCCGCGCGAGGTGCGTAATCTCTCGGCTCGGTTGCCGACGGCTCGTGTCCCTCGGCTACGGTTGCGCTTGCAAACTCTGCGGCACGGCGGTAGGTTGCCCTCGCACCGTTTTCGGTGGCACGCGCTTCCTCTCTTGCTGAAGGCTCGTAGAAATTGCTCGGCTTTGCCGCTTCCTCTCTTGCGGAAGGCTCGTAGGTATTGCTCGGCTTCGCCGCTTCGGTATATGCGGGCACGGCTGTCGCACTCGCACCGCCAATAGCCTCTGCCGACGTTGATGCCGACCCGCTTACGTAACCGACCTCGGGCGCACCTGACGCGGAAGCCGCCTTATCCGCACCGTGTCCGTAGTCGTGCGGGTAGCTGAATTTGACCGCCCCCTCGCTAACGGGCGCAAAGCTGCCGTATTCGGATTTACCCGACTCCGCGCCTTTCTCCGCCTCGGAGCTATATACCTCCGCAGAGCCTTCAGCCTTGGCTGTCGCCTCGGTGCTTTCCTTGATGTCGGTAACCTGCGTTGACTCGGCAATAACCGCGGATTTGCGCCTTTCAAACTCGGCGTTGCGCCTTGCTCTTTCGGCATCCTCCTCGGTAAGCTCGAAAATTTCCTCCTTAACCGACGGCTTTTCGTCAAGAAGACTGCGGGAGGAGGGCTTGCTCGCAAGCCTTTCCGACATTGCAAGCTCGTACGGGTCGAAATCCGCCGTGAATATATCGTCTGCCGAAGGCTCCTTTTCCGCGGTGCTGCTTGTTGCCTCCGCCGTCCTCGGCTTTTTGTCGATAAACGCCGCATCGTCGATAACGAAGCCCTTGTCCTCCGCCTTCGCGGTAACGTCCTCGTAGTATGCGGCACTCGCCGCCGCCTTTTCTCTGGCGATTCTTTCCGCCTCTACGGCTTCCTCGGGGGAAACCTCGGATTTGTGATGTACCTTGTCGCGAAGCGTCGCGCGGTCCTCAACCGAAGCCTTGTCCCTCGTCTCGCTTATTCCAAGCTCGGAGATTTCAAGATGCTCGATGCCGTTATCGACGTCGAAAAACTCGTCGTCCATAAGCGCGCGATTCTTCTCCTCGGTTGCCTTTGCCTTTTTCTCCGCCTTGCGGTTAGCTCCGAAAAGCCTCTTTATACCCTTTTCAACCCAAGCGCAGAAATACACGATTCCCTTGAGCGTACCGTAAAGCATTCGCCCGATAACGCTCTTACCGCTTGAAAAGAAGTAGGTGATATAAACCGCAACCACGGTTGCCGCAAGTATGATTACTCCAATCGAGCCGATTATTTCTATAATTCCAAAGCCAATCGTGCCGCCGACAGCGCCGCCGCCCACCGCGTTAATTCCGTCCTTGTAAAAGCTACCTATGCTAAAGGCAAGCTCGCCGTTATTCCAATGCCTTACAGCGTGTGCAAAGGCGGAAACCGAAATCACCGCAACCGAGGAAAATATAATTCTCGTAACAACCCTCTTTGCCGCAACGTCGGAGGCGTAAAAAAGAGCGTGAAGCCCGATAAGCGCGGGTATCAAATACGCACCCCAGGAGAAAAGACCGAGAAGCACGCTTGAAATTGCCCGACCGAGCGAGCCGGTAGAGCCGTGAGAGCCGGTGGCTTGCGTTACGAAGCAAAGCCCGATAAATACCGCCACCGCGGCAAGTATAATCGGTACTGCCCTGCGAAAGCCCGTGAGTGCGGAATAGGAAGATTTTTTCTTGGTGTCGCTCATATATGTACGCTCCTGTTCATCTTTTATTTTCGTCCCGTAAATACCGTATGCCTACGGACAGGGCGGGGCACCCCGAATATCGAAAGCCGCAAACGTCAAAACCCTACGGCATATTACTCTAACTTATATTATACCAAATTCTTCGCGCGATTACAAGTAAAATGCCAAAATATTTTTCGCAAATTCTTTATTTTTTTGCGCCCGCACGTATTTTTTTATTTACGCTTGACATTCTTCCTTTTTTCTGCTACAATAGTAAAGATAAAATTAAAATGCCGTAATCTCGGCTTTTTTCGGGATTACTTCTTGGAGGACTGTATGCTTCTTTATAATTCACTTACCAAGCAAAGGGACGAGTTCGTGCCCCGCTTCGGTAAAAAGGTATCTATGTACACCTGCGGACCCACCGTGTATCATTTTGCACACATCGGAAACCTTCGCACCTATACGATGGAGGACGTGCTTGAAAAGTATCTTCGCTATCTCGGCTACGACGTAAGCCGCGTTATGAACGTTACCGACGTCGGACATCTCTCGAGCGACGGAGATACGGGAGAGGACAAAATGCTGAAGGGCGCGAAACGAGAGCATAAAACGGTTATGGAAATTGCAAAATTCTATACCGACGCCTTTTTTGCCGACTGTGAAAAGCTCAATATCAAACGTCCCGACGTTATCGAGCCTGCAACGAATTGCATCGACGAATTTATCGATATGGTAAAAACCCTACTTGAGAAGGGCTTTGCCTACGAGGCGGGCGGAAACGTGTATTTTGATACCTCCAAAATTGAAAAATACTACGTTTTCAACGATTTTTCGGAGGATGACCTCGCCGTCGGCGTGCGCGACAGCGTTGAGGAGGACGGCAACAAGAAAAACAAGGCGGACTTCGTCCTCTGGTTTACAAAGTCGAAGTTTGAGGACCATGAATTGAAGTGGGATTCCCCTTGGGGAGTCGGCTATCCGGGCTGGCATATCGAATGCTCCTGCATCGCAAGAAAGCATCTCGGCGAATATCTTGATATCCATTGCGGAGGTATTGACAACGCCTTCCCGCACCACACCAACGAAATTGCACAGTCGGAGGCTACCTTCGGTCACGAATGGTGCAAATACTGGTTTCACGTCCACCACCTGAATACAAGCTCGGGCAAAATGTCGAAGTCAAAGGGCGAGTTTCTCACCGTTTCGCTCCTTGAGCAAAAGGGCTACGCCCCCCTCGTTTACCGCTTCTTCTGTATGCAGTCGCATTACAGAAAGAATCTCGTTTTCGCTTGGGAAAACCTTGACAATGCCCGCACCGCATACGACAAGCTCGTTGCCCGCGTTGCTGCTCTTAAGCCCGCGGAGGGAGAAGCTCTCGACGCGGCGGCATTTGAGGAGGGAAAGCGCCGCTTTACCGATGCGCTTGACAATGACCTTAACACCTCGCTTGCCGTAACCGCGCTTTACGACGTGTTCAAGCTTAATACCAACGATTTTACGAAGCTCGCGCTTATCCGCGATTTTGAAGCCGTGCTTTCCCTTGGACTTATCGAGGCGGCAGGGGAGCTTGAAAAGGACGAAGCGCCCGCGCTTGACCCCGAATTTGTCGCATATATCGAGTCTATGATTGAGGCGAGAAGGGCGGCAAAGAAGGAAAAAAACTTTGCGGAGGCTGACCGCATCCGTGCCGAGCTTCTTGAAAAGGGCGTAACCCTCCTTGATACGAGAGAGGGAACGAAATACACCGTGGAATAACTTTTCGCGGAGCAAAATCAATCTTAAAGATTTTTTCGCAAATCGCGACTTTGCGCCTTTGGCGCGGCTTATAAAAAACGGAAGGGAGAATGCTTATGTACGACGTAAAAACGGGTGTCGTCCTGTATCTTGACGGACGTTACGCGGAGGCGGCGCGGCATTTTTACGAGGGTGCTGCCGAGGGTGATGCTGAGGCGGCATTCCACTACGGATATATGCTTTTAAAGGGCATCGGTGTGGAAAAAAATCCCGCCGAGGCAAAAAGCTTTTTCTCCTTTGCCGTCGGATACGTCGGAGAGGCGGCGTACAACCTTGCCGTTATGTACCTTCACGGAGAGGGTGTAAAGCGGGATTACCGAAAATGTATAGAGTATATGACCGACGCCGCCGATATGGATATCATAGAGGCACAGCTCTACCTCGGAGTATCATATACCCTCGGCTCGGTTTTTGAGCCGGATATAATATCGATTTCTCTGCTTCCGTATCACACGCCCGAATTTCGCGACCCGCTTGCCGTGCTTGAGGGTGACATACCCGAAATGGAGGAGGACGAGGAGCTGCGCATCCGCGCCGTCCGCTTTGACCCTCGCACCGCCTTTGAATATTTCCGTATGGCGGCGCGTCACGGCGGTGATTACGTGGAGGAGCTTGCGGTGCAAAGCAAATACCTTTACGCCCGCTGCTTTCTTGACGGTCTTGGCACCGAGTTTAATCTCGAGCGCGCCAACAACCTTATGCTCTTGGCTGCCGCGGAGGGGTCTGCGGAGGCTATGGCGTATCTCTCCACCGAAGCGCCGTATATGCTCGATAAGCTTGACCCGCGGCGTGTTGAGGCAATCCGCAAAACCGAAAGACTCGGGGGAGGCAGAAAATAATGACTATCACAAAGCCGACGCTTATGAAAATCCTGCAGTGCCTTTTGCTTGCCGTTATTATCGGTACTGTACTTTTTATATTCGTAAATTCTATGCTCCCTCCCGAAAAATCCTCCGAGCAAAGCGACACCGTAAAGGATATAATCGTTGAAATTCTCCCCGATGACAGCAAGGCGGAGAGCTTCGTTGAGGAATATATAAGAAAAATTGCCCACTTTACCGAATACGGGCTTCTCGGCGTGGAGCTTGCGCTCTATCTTATGCTTTTTACCAAGCGCCGTCCGAAAACGCTTGCACTCTTTGCCTTAACACCGTTTTTCGTCGGCTTTACCGATGAAACGATACAGCGCTTCTCGGAGCGCGGACCGTCTATCGATGACGTTTGGATTGACGTGGGCGGCTTTATACTGTTCTACCTGATTGCTCTTGCCGCGCTTTTCGCGATATTTTTAACCGTGAGCAGAGTAAAAAACAAAAACAACTCCGAAAAAGACCGAAAGGAAGCGTAAAATGGTTAAAATTACGGGCGTCCTGCCGCGTTCTATTGCCGAAAAAAAGAAAATAAAAAGCGGTGACGTTCTCGTGTCCATCAACGGAAACGAGATAAACGACGTCCTCGACTACCGCTTCTACCTTACCGATACGAAAATAACCCTCGCCCTGATAGGCAAAAAGGGGGAATACAAGGTAAAAATCAAAAAGGACGAATACGACGACCTCGGCTTGGAGTTTGAAACTCCCCTGATGGACAAAAAGCATTCCTGCACCAATCAGTGCATTTTCTGCTTTATCGACCAAAATCCCGAGGGTATGCGCGAGTCCATATACTTTAAGGATGACGATTCCCGCCTTTCCTTTATCCACGGTAACTACGTTACCCTTACAAATATGAAGGACAAGGACGTGGAGCGCATTATCAAAATGCGAATTTCTCCCGTCAATATCTCTATTCATACCACAAATCCCGAGCTTCGCGTAAAAATGATGAAAAACCGCTTTGCGGGCGACGTGCTTCGCTATCTTGACGATTTCAAAAGCGCGGGGCTGATTATGCACGGTCAAATCGTGCTTTGCCGCGGAGTCAACGACGGTGACGAGCTTCGCCGCACCCTTTCCGACCTTATGAATTATTACCCGAATTTGGAAAGCGTGTCGGTTGTTCCCGCTGGACTTACAAAGCACCGCGAAGGACTCTATCCTCTCACCGATTTTTCGCGCGAGGAGGCACGTGCGGTAATCGAAGCCGTTGACGAATTTGCAAAAATACAGTACGCCCACTTTGGCTCGCGACAGTTCTTTGCCGCCGACGAGCTTTATTTAAAGGCGGAAATGCCAATTCCGTCAAACGAGTACTACGAGGAATATACCCAAATTGAAAACGGAGTCGGAATGCTTCGCAGCTTTTCGGACGAGCTTGACTCCGCGCTTTCGCTCGCCCGCGAGATTAAGATTTCCTCGCCCCGCCGCGTTTGCGTAGTTACGGGTGAGGCATCCTACGGTATGATGTCCGAGTATGCCGAAAAAATCACGAACGCCTTTGACGGTCTTACCGTAGAGGCGGTAAAAATTGTAAACAATTTCTTCGGAGAGAGCGTCACCGTTTCGGGACTTCTCACGGGAAAGGATATATACGAGCAAACGAGGGATATGCCAAAGTGCGACCTTCTCCTTTTACCCTCGTCCTGCCTTCGTCACGGCGACGATTTGTTCCTCTGCGGAATGAGTCTGTCCGAGCTTTCTGAACTCCTCGGACAGCACGTTGCCACCGTTACAAACGACGGGCTCTGCTTCCTTGAGGCAATACTCGGCGTTTCGTTAAATTAAAGAAGGGAAGTGATAAAAATGTCAAAACCTATCGTTGCTATCGTTGGACGCCCCAACGTTGGAAAAAGCACCCTGTTTAACAAGCTTATCGGAGAGCGTCGCTCTATCGTGGAGGACACCCCGGGCGTTACCCGCGACCGTATCTATGCGGAGGCGGAGTGGTGCGAGCATCGCTTTATTCTCGTCGATACGGGCGGTATTGAGCCGAAAAGCGATGATACAATCCTGAAGCAAATGCGTAACCAGGCGGAAATCGCCATCGCAAGCGCTGACGTTATCGTTTTTATGTGCGACATTCGCGCGGGACTTCTCGCCGATGACCGCGACATCGCGATTATGCTTAAAAAATCGGGAAAGCCTATCGTCGTTGCGGTAAACAAAATCGACCGCGTCGGTGATTTGCCCTTTGAGTTTTACGAGTTTTACGAGCTTGGCTTTGACCGAGAGCCTATCGCTCTTTCCTCCTTGCACGGCTCTGGAACGGGTGACCTTCTCGACGCTATCGTGGAGGAATGCCGCTTTGACGAAAACGAGGAGGATGAGGAGGGCGTTATCAACGTTGCCGTAATCGGAAAGCCGAATGCGGGCAAATCCTCCATTATTAACCGTATGTGCGGGGAGGAGCGCGTTATCGTCTCCGACATTGCGGGCACTACGCGCGACGCGGTTGACACTCGTGTGGAAAATCGGTACGGAGCTTATAACTTTATCGATACCGCGGGCATTCGCCGCCATTCGAAGGTGGAGGACAGAATTGAAAAATTCAGCGTGCTTCGCGCCAATATGGCGGTGGAGCGTGCCGACGTCTGCCTGCTTATGATTGATGCACAGGACGGCGTAACCGAGCAGGACGAGAAAATCGCGGGCATAGCTCACGAGGCGGGAAAGGCGGTAATCATAGTTATCAACAAATGGGATACCGTTGAAAAGGATAACACCACCGTCAATACCTTTAACAAGGAAATACGCACCGCGCTTTCATATATGCCGTATGCTCCCATTATCTACGTTTCCGCCCTTACGGGACAGCGCTGCGCCCATATTTACGAGCTTATTAACTCGGTTTACGAGCAGTCGCATAAAAGAGTTACCACGGGTATGCTTAACGACCTTCTTGCCGATGCAACGATACGCGTCCAGCCCCCGTCTGACAAGGGAAAGCGCCTTAAAATCTACTATATGACACAAACCTCGGTTGCACCGCCAACCTTCGTTGTTTTCTGTAATTCGGAGGAGCTTTTCCACTTCTCCTACCGAAGGTATCTTGAAAACTGTCTGCGTGACACCTTCGGCTTTTCGGGCACGCCCATACGTATGGTTGTAAGGCAAAAGGGCGACGAAACCACAGGTATGTAATCCGAAAGGAGAGCCGCAATGTTTATAGACAATATCAAAATTTATGTAAAGGCGGGCGACGGCGGAAACGGAGCCGTCTCCTTTCACCGTGAAAAATACGTTGCCGCGGGAGGGCCCGACGGCGGCGACGGCGGAAGGGGCGGAAGCATCATATTCCGTATCGACGAGGGAGCGAATACCCTCCTCGCCTTCAGATACAAAAGAAAATTCGTCGCCGAAAACGGCGAAAACGGCAAGGGCGGAAAAATGCACGGCAAAAACGGTGCCGACGTCGTAATTCTCGTGCCCGCGGGTACGCTCATAAAAGATGCCGAAAGCGGAAAAATCATCTTCGATATGGCAAATGCGAGCGAATACGTCCTTTGTAAGGGCGGACGCGGAGGCTGGGGTAACCGCCATTTCGCAACCCCCACCCGACAAATCCCCCGCTTTGCAAAAAGCGGAACGAAGGGAGAGGAAAGAGAGGTAGTGCTGGAGCTTAAAATGCTTGCGGAGGTCGGACTTATCGGCTTTCCCAACGTTGGAAAATCCTCTATTCTCTCGGAAATATCCTCTGCAAAGCCTAAAATCGCAAACTACCACTTCACAACCCTATCTCCCAACCTCGGCGTAGTAAGGGTAGGGGAGGGCAGGGGCTTCCTCGCCGCAGATATTCCGGGACTTATCGAGGGCGCGTCCGACGGTCTTGGACTCGGTCACGCATTCCTTCGCCACGTCGATAGATGCAGGCTTCTGCTCCACGTCGTCGATATTGCGGGCACGGACGGACGCGACCCCCTTGAGGATATAGACAAAATAGATAACGAGCTTAAAAAATATTCCCCCGAGCTTGCAACCCGTCCGCAAATTATGGTTGCAAACAAAATCGACTCGGTCGATAGGGAAAGCGGTATCCTTGAACGCTTTGAGGCACGCGCAAGAGAGCTTGGAAGACGGGTTATCTACGTTTCCGCCTATACGGGCGAAAATCTTGACGAGCTTGTCCGCATTACCGCAAGCGCACTTGAGGAGCTTCCGCCCCTTACCGTATATGAAACCGAAATCACCCCCGAGGAGGAGGCTGTAACAAGCTCCGCGGGAGTCCGTGAAACCCATATCCGCCGCGAAGGAAACAAATTCTACGTGGAGGGCGAATGGCTTTACAACTTTATGGGGCAGATTAACTTCTCCGACTACGAATCCTTAAGCTTTTTCCAGCGCGTCCTTGCCAAAAACGGAGTCTTTGATAAGCTTCGCAAGGCGGGAATAGAGGAGGGCGATACGGTTAATATGTACGATTTTGAGTTTGAATTTGTATATTAACGGATAGGTAAAGCCAGACTGTATTTTATAGGTAAAATGCAAAAAAATAAAATCCCCCACACTTTTTGGTGTGGGGGATTTTTGCCAAATAATTTAACACGGGGTGGGACTAATCACCGTAATACATTCTAAAATGCAAACTATTATTTACATTATATGTCCTTGAGCCTTGCCGCCTTTAAAATCGCAATCTGCGTCTTTCCGTCGCAAATCTCGCCGCGCATTACCATATCGACAAGCTCGGTAAGAGGAACAAGCTCCACGTTTATAAACTCGTCCTTGTCAAGCTGTCTTTCTCCGAAGGTAAGACCCTCGGCAAGGTACATATGAATTTTCTCTCTTATGAGCGCGGGGGTTGTATCGAGCCTTCCGAGATAGGTGATTTTTTCGGCTACCGCACCCGTCTCCTCGAGAAGCTCTCGCCTTGCCGCCTCCTCGGGGTCCTCGTCGGGTGCTTCAAGCTTTCCCGCGGGGATTTCAAAGAAAACTCTTTCGTGGGCGTATCTGTATTGCCTCTCCATAACCACCCTGCCGTCGTCTGTTATGGGAATAACGCAAACCGCACCCATATGAAGACAAAACTCCCTGTGCGAGCTTTCTCCGTTTGGCAGCCTGATTTCGTCCCTTACGACGTGTAAAACGCTGCCCTTGTATATTTCCTCTCTGCTTACGAAGGTTTCCTCAAGCTTCATCTGTGCCTCCAAGGTGTGAATTTTCTCTATTCTACCACCAAAAGCACGCCTTGTCAATAATAAAGCTCAAGGCCAAAGGCCTGATTTATTCCGCCTCCGATGATTTTCGCCGCCTTCTTCACCGTTTCGTCGATAAATCTCGGACAAAGAAACATTCCCTCGGATTTTTTGGGAGCGCGCGCCTCGCCGTTTTCAACCACGAAAAGCTGCGAATTTATAACCGTCGGCACACCGATTGCCACAACCGGCACGCCGAGCGTGCTTTGACTTATTTCGAGCCTTCCGTTGCCTACTCCCGACCCGGGCTGAATACCCGTGCTGCATATTTGCACCGTAGTGCCGAGCCTTGACGGTGACCCCGCCGCAAGAGCGTCGATTGCAAAAACCACGTCGGGACGGAGCCACTCGCATACGGAGGCTGCGACCTGTGCGGCGTCAAGACCGCTTTTCGACGTAACCCCGGGCGTGATTACGGCAATCTCGGAGCATTCGAGCGAATAAAACAGCTGCCTGTCCTCTCGCTTTATGTGCATCGTCGGTGCAACCTCCCTTGCCGAAAATGCACCTATCGCATCGGGCGTAAGCTCCGAATTGCCAAGACCTACGACGAGAATGCGCTCGGGATTTATCTCGCAGGCGTCGCAAATTCTGCAAAGCCCCTTTGCCACCTCGTTTTTTGCATCGTCGATTTCGTCGCAGTCAAGCTCGCAAATTCGTGGAAGGGTAAGCGTGTCGTAAATGCCCATCGGTCTATCTATCGACCGCGCGCCCTCCTCGGAGGTAATTCTCAATTTCTCCCAAAAGCCTATGTCCGCGCGCTCCTTGCGGTATTCCACCCCCGCAATATCGGTGTCTGCCTTCCTTCTTTCGAGTGCAAGGTCGCTGTTATCCCCCCTGAACTCGTTTTTTATAACGTATTTCTCCATTTTTCCTCCGTTTTGGGCTTTGCTTTTTTCTTCCTTCCAATTATTCCCGAATTTGCGCGCCGTATTCGCCCGCATTAAATGTTTAACGCGCGTAAAATGTAAACAAAAGTAGAGCCGCGCTTTTGTGCAAATACAACGAAAATTGAAAGGCGTGCATTTTATGATTGAAAAATGCGCGGATATGTGTTAAAATTATAAGGAATTATAATACATAACCTTCGTGGAGGAAATATGAAAAGAATTTTGAGTTTGATTTTGGCGGTAACTTTGATGCTCGGTGCGCTTTCGCTTTTCACGGGCTGCGCTACAAAGCATCCGGGTGCTACGATAAACGTATATCTCGGAAATATGGTGTACGATTTCGACCCCACCGATTACTACGCCGACAGCAACGCCGACCAGCTTATGAGCCTTCTTTACGAGCCTCTTTTCCGTGTTAACGAAAAGGGAAAGCTTGAAAAGGCGGCTGCAAAAAAATACAAAATCAACGAGGAGGAGCGTACGATTGTAATCGACCTTCGCGAAAGCTACTGGTCGGATGACAGCCGCGTCTGCGCCGCTGATTTCGTTTACGCTATCCGTGACAGGGTTTTGAACCCCGCAAGTCCTAATCCCGCCGCTGCGCTTTTTTACGATATTGAAAACGCCGCCGCTGCAAAGAGCGGATTGGTATCCATCTCGGATATCGGCATCGTTGCCTCCGAAAATTATCAGCTTACCATCACCTATCGCGAGGGGGCGGACGTTAACCGTCTTCTTGAAAATCTCGCGTCGGTTACCGCATCTCCCGTAAAGTCCTCCACCGTGGAGAGCGCACCCACCTACTGGTCCAAAACCGTAAATACTATGGTATTTAACGGTCCGTTCAAGATTAAAACCTTTGACCTTGCCGCGGGTACTATCTCTCTCGGAAGAAACGTCGGCTATCACCAGGAACCCACCGCAAAGGATTACGATAACAAGGTAAAGCCCAACGAGCTTGAAGCAAAGTTCACCGTTAACGGTGCGGAAATCGAGATTTCCTACGCGGATATCGAGAATAAAGCCGTATTCTATATGGGCGACGCGGCAATAGAGGACAGGGCAAATGCCACCGCCGTTTACGACGATACCTCGGTTTACAGCTACGTTTTCAATACCGCTAATCCTCTTTTTGCCGACACAAGGGTAAGACAGGCGCTCTCTATGGCTATTGACAGAGAGGCTATCGTCGCCGCCGTTGGACTCGGAAAGGCGGCTAACGGCTTTATCCCCGACTTTATGGGTGGTTCCTCCGATGCGCTTATCAACACTACCGCCAACCTTGAGCAGGCAAGGAAGCTTCTTGCCGAGGTTGACCTTACCGGAATCAGCAAGTCATTCACCCTCACCGTAAACAACGACGAGGAGAGCAAGGCGATTGCAGAGCTCGTTACCGCCGCTTGGCGCGAGCTTGGCTTTAACGTAACCGTAAAAACCGCGGGAGTTGTTAATACCGTGGTACAGGAAATACAGATTTCCGACTCTGAAATACAGTGGCTTATCAAGGAAGCGTCCTACGGCAACTGTATGTATGACGTTCTTGCCGTTGATTGGCAGCTTTATTCCACCGACGCCTTCGTCGGACTTTCCGCCTTCTCCTCCAACCTTGGCGGCGGCGGATACGACGTTACGACCAACTCTACCCGTAAAAACGTTTCGGGCTGGTACTCCGCGGAGTACGACGAGCTTATCGTCGGAGCATTTAGAATGAACGGGGAGGAAGAGGCTAAATATCTCGCGGATGCCGAAAAGCTCCTTTGCACCGAGCTTCCCATCTGCCCGATAATCTTCAATCAAACCGTTTCCTTCGAGGGCAAGGAGCTGAAGAATGTGGCTGTTGACGCCTTCGGAAACGTCATTTTCACCGATACAAAGCTTAAGAATTACAAAAAATACCTTCCCGAGGAATAAAACGCGGGATTTCGACCGTGGAGGGCTTGCTCTCCACGGTTGTTTGCACTTTTCAACTTGGAGCAATTAATGAAAAAGCATAAGGAATTTGAACTTAAAACCACCACCGAAATGAAGGTGTTTATTCTGTTTTTGATGGATAATATCGGCTATCCCTTGGAGCACGAAACCATCATTGATATATTACAGGAAAATACCGACGACATAACCCTTGAATACGACGAGTGCCTTCGCCAGCTTGCCGCAAGCGAGCATTTGCTTTTCGACGAGGTTGACGGCGTGCGCTATTATATGATATCCGACAAGGGACGGCTCGTTGCCGCGGAGCTTTACGACAATCTCGACGAGGGCTTCAGAGAGCGAAGCCTTCGCATCGCAATCCGCCACATATCTCTTTCAAAAAGCGGAGCGCGCATAAACTCGTATATAACCGTTACCGAAAGCAAAAGATACCGCGTCACTATGGAGGCGTTTGATAAATACGGCGAAATAATGTCAACCTCCGTAACCGTCAATTCTCTTGCGGAGGCGGAGCAAATCAAGCGCAACTACGATGCAAAGCCCGACGGAGTCTATCGCGGCGTGCTGTTTTCCGCAACGGGAAGGCTTGAATATATTTCCTGATTTTAGTATCTTTTGACGAAAAATATTCTCGTATTATTGTGATATTTGTAAGAAATTAAAAAATTTTGTGAACTTTTTTTTACAAAACTCTTGACATTGTTTTATTTTAAATATATAATGTTGATGTATTTGAAAGCGAGGTTCTATGAAGGAGCTTAAAAGGGAAGAGCTTGTTCGGCTCATTCTCGCCGTGCGCGGCGGAGATAACGATGCGCTTAACGCATTGATTGCGGAATACCGTCCCCTGCTTCTTTCCGCTTCTGCTCGCTACCCCTCACTCAACGAGTATTATTGCGAGGCGTGCATCGCGCTTTACCGCGCGGCAATGACCTTTGATATAGCACAGGAGGACGTAACCTTCGGTCTTTACGCGGCTATTATAATTCGCCGCCGCCTTCGCGATTTGTATAAGGATAACGAAAGAGAGCGCGAGCATCTCGTTGACGCGAGCGTTGACGTTGACGGAATTGCCGTCGGCGACGGTATCCTTAACCGCCTCGTGCGCGAGGAGGAGAGAGAGGAGCTGCGCCGCGAAATGGAGGAGCTGCTTTCAAAAATGGAGTGCGACGTCCTTATGCTTTGGCTTGACGGACTCAAAACCGCCGAAATCGCTGCGGAGCTTTCGGTAAGTGCAAAGACCGTCGATAATGCAAAGGCGCGAATACTTAAAAAGCTTCGTGCGGGACGCACTAAAAAATAATTCGTTCATATGCCCAAGTAGCTTAAGGGAGAGCGTTGTTTACAAAGGCGTCGGTTGGAATCCGTCTAAGGGCAAATTATAAAACCTAAAAAGGAAGAGAGAACCATGTACCAGGACGAGACTTTGAAGTGTAGAGATTGTGGCAATGAGTTCGTGTTCACCGCAGGTGAGCAGGAGTTCTATGCATCAAAGGGCTTTGAGAATAAGCCTACCAGATGCAAAGAGTGCCGTGCTGCAAAGAAAAATGCACAGAGAGGCGAAAGAGAGATGTTCGCTGCAGTTTGTGCTGAGTGCGGTGCGGAGTGCCAAGTGCCCTTCAAGCCCACCGAGGGTAAGCCCGTTTACTGCAGCGCCTGCTTCGCAGCAAAGAAGGAGGGCTAATCCCCCATCCCGAAAACACCGCGGAAATTCCGCGGTGTTTTTTCTTTTCCTTTCGCTTCGTTACGCCTCTACCTTCTTCCGCCCTTGCATAACCGTGCCGCAACCGACAAATTGCACCTCGCAACGCTAAAAAATTACGCGAAAATATTTGAAAAATATATACAAATTGAAAATTATGTGGTATAATGTATCTTGTATAGATATGTGAAGCGAGGTTTTTGTAATGACTAAAGGACCAAGAAGCAATAATAAAGGGAAGGATTTCCCCAAAAAGCATAATAACGACACCCGTCGCGATAGAAGCGCACAGCCCCGTGAAAGAAGCCTTCCCCCGCGAGAGGTTGACGAAAACGTCATCTCGGGAAGAAACGCGGTAAAGGAGCTTCTTGAAAGCGGACGCGACGTTGAAAAAATATTCATCTCCTCCGGCGAGCGCGAAGGCTCTATAAACCTCATTCTCGGTATCGCCTCGGAGCGCGGAATACCGATCTTCGAGCGTGACAGAGCGCGGCTTGACGAAATGTCGGGCGGTGCAAAGCACCAGGGGGTTATCGCCATCGCTGCGGAGGCTAATTACTCAAGCGTGGACGAAATCCTCGAGTATGCAAATGAAAGAGGGGAGGCTCCCTTTATCGTTCTTTGCGACGGAATTGAGGACCCGCACAACCTCGGCGCGATTATCCGTACCGCCGAATGCTCGGGTGTTCACGGAGTTATAATTCCCAAAAGGCGTGCGGTCGGACTTACCTCCACCGTTGCAAAATCCTCTGCGGGCGCACTTTCCCATATGCGTATTGCAAAGGTGACGAATCTCGCCGCAACGCTTGACGAGCTGAAGGAACGCGGACTTTGGGCGTATGCCGCCGATATGGACGGCACCGACTACCGTGCCACCGATATGCGCGGAGGTGCGGTTATCGTCCTCGGAAGCGAGGGCTTCGGTATCTCCCGCCTCGTAAAGGAAAAGTGCGATTTCGTCGTTTCCGTCAAAATGTACGGACAGGTTAATTCAATGAACGTTTCCTGCGCTGCCGCCGTTATTCTTACGGAGGCGGCACACCAAAGAAATAATTAAAAAGGAGGAAAGCCGTGGATTATAACGATAAAAATACGGAGGAGCTTGGCACTTCCGTGCCCACCGACGATGCTCCCAAAACCCTGCTTGAATTTGAAATTGCGGAGGAGCCGGGGCTTGTTTTTATGAGCGAGGCTGACCCCTCCTATGACGAAAAGGGAGGACTCGTTTTTGAAGCGGAGGCGGACGTCACTCCCGAAATAAAGGAGGAAAGCGCCGCCGACCCCGCCGACGCTGCTCCCGACGTTTTCGATTCGATTACGGAGGAAGCCTCCGCCCCCTCGTCCTTTACCGCCGACGAATTTGGACTTAACGTAACCTACGTGCCAAGGTTTACCGAGGCAAGCGAGAATTACAGAGTGCGCGGACGTGCCCCGAAAAACGAGGAAATCCCCCCCGAGGAGGAAAAAACGGTTCATCCCACCGCCGAAATCGGCGAGGATGCAGAGGTGGAGCGCGTAGTTGTTGCCTCCGCCCCCGCCTCCGCGCTCGAGCCTACCGACGAAAGCATAAAGGTTTATAAATTCGATTCCCCCGTCGATGCGGAGGAGGAGTCAAGCCCCGATGAGCCTGCCCGCCCCGAGGAAGAAAAGCCCTGCGAGGAGGAGGTAATAACCATTCCCGTCACCGAGCCTCCAAAGGAGGAGAAAACGGTTAAAAAGCCGGAGGAATACAGCATTCCCGACCCCGAAACCAAAAGCAAATCCGTCCGCTACGAGGATGCAGAGGAGGACCTGTCCTCCACCGCCGACCGCCGATTTGTGAAAAAGGAGTTCATCTCCCCCGCACAGCGCGACGCCTTCAAGGATAAATTGCTCGACGGGCTTATGGCGGTGCGCTTCCGCCTTGCAACCGCAATTATTCTTTTCCTGCTTATGCTCGGTATGGAGGTGGCTCGCCTTGTGTCGGTGGAGCCGCTTGATTATATCGGACTCGGTATGTTTGGCTACGCAACCGTTGCCGTTGACCTTATGATTTGCGTATGTATGTTCGCCCTCGCACTTCCCGAGGTGCTGCGCGCGATTGCCGCCTTGTTTAAAAGGGTTGTAGCTCCCGAGCTTTTCACCCTGATTTCTCTCGGTTCTCTCGTTGCCTATACCGCGGTGGTTATGTCGCGCGGCGAGTTTAACAATATGCGCTTCGGCATACTCTTCGGTATCCAAATTTTGGCTGTTATTTCCGCGGGATTAAAGCGTATATCCGCCGATTTCTCCGCTTTTAAAATCGTATCCAAAAACACGCACAAGCACGTGCTTATTAAAAAGCTCACGCGACAGCTGCCGCGCGAAAATATGGCGCTCGACGGTGCTGTTGACGAATACAGCTCCAAAACCGCGCGTATGTTCCGTACGGCATTCGTTAACGACTTTTTTGCTCATACCGCACGCCCGCTTGAGAACAATTTCAATAATTTGATTATTATGGGAGCAACCGTCGGAATTGCCACGGTAACCGCGGTGGTTTCCTTCCTTCTTCACGATAATTCCGCAAGCTACGCAATGCAGGCACTCGTTCTCGTAATACTCGTCGGCTGTCCCGCCTTTTCTATACTCGTACATAAGCTTCCGTACCTCACCGCCGCAAAATATGCACAGACCGAAAGCATTGCCTTCGTTGGCGAGGGCGCGTTGTACGAGGGTGCGGACTTTGACGTTATTGCCTACGAGGATACCGAGGTTTTCGGTGCGGAGGACGTCACTATTTCAAAGGTTCACCTGTACGGCCGCGTCGTAAATACCGCAAAGGCAATGAAGCAAATGTACGCTCTCTTTGCCGACGTCGGCGGTCCTCTTAATCTCCTTTTCTCTGCCGCCGTGGATAATAAAGGAACGGTAGCCACCGACCTCGTAATCGAGGCGGATGGAATAATGGGAAGTCTTGACGGTCACACCGTTGCCGCGGGCACGGAGGAATTTATGATAAGCCACGGAATTACAATTCCCGCCGACGATTACCGCACGAGCAGAGTTGTCAACGATTCAACCCGCGTTATGTACGGTGCGGAGGACGGAGAGGTTTACGTAAAATTCTTTATCCGTTACTCGTTTACCGAGGAGTTTACAATGATACTTCCGTATCTGAAGGAGCAGGGAATAGTACCTCTTATCTACACCCGCGACCCCAACGTGAACAACGACCTTCTAAAAACGCTTACTATGGGTGATGACGTTATCCGCGTTATGAAAAAGGACGGAGGAAAAACCACGGAGGAAAAAACCTACCGCCACCTTTCCTCAAGCATCGTAACGCTCTCCGACCGTACCGCGGTTGTAAGCATCGCCCAAATCGCAAGAAAATATACCGCACACCAGGCTAATCTATCTGTCACCGAGCTTATCTCGATGATAGTGGGAGCTGCGCTTGCCGCCCTCGTTGCCGTCGGCGGAATGATTGACTCAACCGCAATGGGACTGATTTTCGGTCTTTCCGTGTGGCAGGCGGCGTGGTGCATCGCCCTTTCGATAAGAAGCCGTATCGCCTTTAAAACAACAAAAAAATAATCAAGGACCTTAAAAATGTCAGAAAACAAAAATATATCCTCCGTCCTCAAATCGGTTAACAAGCCGGGAAGATACATCGGCGGAGAATATAACAGAGTTATGAAAAATAAGGAGGAGGTAAAATGCCGCTTCGCATTCTGCTTCCCCGACACCTACGAAATCGGTATGTCCAACCTCGGAGTCCGCATTCTCTACGACGTGCTTAACAGCGACGGTGACGTCTGGTGCGAGCGTGTGTATGCCCCTTGGGAGGATATGCGCGAAAAAATGAAGGAATACGGCATACCGCTATCCGCCGTTGAAAGCGGCGACCCGCTTACCGCCTTCGATATGGTTGCCTTTTCGTTACAGTACGAGCTTTGCTATACCACCGCACTCGGAATGCTTCGTCTTGCGGGAATACCCCTTTGGGCGAAGGACAGGGCGGAGGATTGCCCTATCGTAATCGGCGGCGGACCGTGCGTCTTTAACTCCGAGCCTATTGCGGAGTTCTTTGACCTTATCAACGTCGGAGAGGGAGAGGAGGTTCTCCTTGAAATCTGCCACCTTTATAACGAAATGCGTGATAACGGAAGCTATACCCGTGCCGCCTTTCTTCGCGCCGCCTCGCATATAGAGGGAGTCTATATCCCCTCGCTTTACGAGGTTAGCTATAACGAAGACGGTACCTTAAAGGAGTATAAGCCCCTGTACCCCGACGTGCCCGCAAAAATCAAAAAGCGTATTATTGCCGACCTCGACACCGCCCCATATCCGACGAAGCTCGTTATGCCTTACGTCGAAACCGTACACGACCGCATCGTGCTGGAGGTATATCGCGGCTGTATTCGCGGCTGCCGCTTCTGCCAGGCGGGTATGGTTTACCGCCCAATAAGAGAAAAATCACCCGAAACGCTTTGCAAAACCGCAAAATGCCTTTATGAAAATACGGGCTATGACGAAATCTCGCTTATTTCTCTTTCTATAAGCGATTATTCACAGCTTCGCGACCTTACCGACGGTCTGCTTTCCTGGACTGACGACGCACACGTAAGCCTTTCGCTCCCCTCCCTGCGTATCGACAGCTTTTCGGAGGAGCTTATGCAAAAGGTTTCGAGCGTAAGGACGGGAGGACTTACCTTCGCGCCCGAGGCGGGAACGCAAAGGCTTCGCGACGTTATCAATAAAAACGTCACGGAGGAGGATTTGATGCACGCCGTCGGAATTGCCTTTCGCGGTGGAAAAAGCGGTGTAAAGCTCTATTTTATGAATGGACTTCCCACCGAAACGCTTGACGATATCGCGGGAATTGCCGACCTCGCAAAAAAGGTTGTCCGCACCTATTTCGAGATGCCTAAAAACGAGCGTCCCCGCGGAATTTCCGTAACGGTAAGCGTGTCCTGCTTCGTTCCAAAGCCGTTTACCCCCTTCCAATGGGAAAGGCAAAACAGCCTTGAGGAGCTTGTACAAAAGCAGCAGCATCTTAAAGGCTGCATAACCGACAGGAAAATCAGCTACAAATACCACGAGGCAAAGGTTTCGCGCATAGAGGGTGTCCTCGCGCGCGGTGACCGCCGACTTGCTCCCGCAATTGCCCTTATGGTTGAGCGCGGAGCTATGCTCGATGCGTGGGACGAGTATTTTGACTATGATAAATGGATGTCCGCATTTGCCGATGCGGGCGTTGACCCGGATTTTTATACCACTCGCGGCTTTGCGCTTGACGAGGTTTTGCCGTGGGATATTATCGACTGCGGCGTAACGAAGGAATTCCTTCTTCGCGAGCGTAAAAAGGCTTACGAGGAAAAAACCACCCCATCCTGTGCGGAGCATTGCAACGGATGCGGAGCAAATAAGCTTGGAGGTAAAAACAAATGGTGCAATTAACCCCGAACAAGCCGTATGTAACCCTCCGTGTTAAATTTAAAAAGGTTGGAAGCCTTCAGTACATCTCTCACCTTGACCTCGTGCGCACGATGCACAAAATTATCGTAAGGGCAAGGCTGCCGCTTTGGTACACCGAGGGCTTTAATCCAAAGCCGAAAATGGTTTTCGCCGCACCGCTTTCAATAGGAACCGAAAGCCTTTGCGAATTTATGGATATACGGCTTATCGACGATATTCCGCCCGATGAGGCTATGGCAAGGCTTAACGCCAATATGACCGAGGAAATGCAGGTCCTCGATGCGTATTATACGGAAGGGAAGCTTACCGACCTCAAATGGCTTTTCTACGAAATCGGGATAATGACCGACGGCGCAACCGAGGAGCTTGCCGCGGCTGCGGAAAAATATCTCCTCGGCGAAAGCGTTACCGTTGAAAAGAAAACGAAGCCGGGCGAGCCTACGAAAACGGTAGATATCCGTTCCCAAATCAAAAGCGCAAGCTGCCGCCTTTTTGACGGCTTAATCCGTATAAGCACCACGCTTTCTGCCGATGCTTCGGCATTTTTGAACCCCGAATACGTTGTGTCCGCACTTAAAAGGGAGCTGGGAATACTGTCAAATCCCGACCTTACGAAGGAATATTACACTATAATGCGTCTTAACGCATATAGGGCGGATATGACCGAGTTCAAGTAATTAAAAAACCGAAATCGGGCAAAGCCCCGTCTGCCGCCTTAAATCCTCCAAAAGGAATAAAAGGCGGCTTTTTTCTGCCTCCTCGCCCCCCGAAAGCAAATCGCAAAAGGCAAGCTCCGCTTCGCGTAAAATTTCGTCGGGCGCACACAGGTGTAAAAAGGGACGCATCCTATCGAAATCCGCCCTCGCCTCCGTAAAGCTTCCGCTTTCAACCTCGGAAATGATATTGCCTAAATTACGGTTCAAGACTCCCGCACTCGTGAAAACGAAGCCGATAACGACCGCGGTTATTATAAGCGCAACAATAAACCCTCTCACCCTTTTTCGTCCTTCCAAATGATATTTCTTTTTCCGCCGTCATCGATAGTAAGGAGGAATACCTCGCCAACTCTTCGCCCGCCGAGCATTTTGGCTACGTCCCCCTCGCAAAGCCCAAGCTCCTTTAATTCGTCGAAATCTATAGCCCCGTCGGTTATAACCGTATGCGCCGCGCAGTCCTCCTTTTTTAAAAGAGAAATTTTTCCGTTTTGCTCGAGAAGGCCGTACTCAACCTCGGAAATATCGCCTATTCCCTGAATTCTCATCTCGGTAAGTATCTCGTTTATCGATATACGGTTTTCCTCAAGAACCCGTTGACGAAGTCTTCCTTTATATATAATATATATGCTCTTTCCCTCGACCGCCCGTTTAACCGCGTGTATCTTGTTTTTTACAAAGGCAACCGTTATCTCTATGGCGCATATAAATAATATCGGTATAATAGCGTAAAGGATGGGTATATTTCCGTCGGTTATCGGCGTTGCGGCGATTTCTGAAACGAGAAGCGTTGAAACAAGCTCGTTGACCTCAAGCTCTCCAATCTGTCTTTTGCCCATAATCTTGAGCATAATATTGAGCAGTAGGTAAAACAGTATGGTTCTGATGAATATAGAAAGCATTTCTTTTCCCCCATATTTTAGTTATTTTACCGAATATGAAAAAAATGCGAAAAAATTTCAAAAAACTTTTAAAAAAGTATTGACAATCTAAAAATAATGTATTATAATGTACAAGCACACTCGCGAAAACGGGCGTGCGACTTGCTCCTTGAAAATTGAACAACAAAGAAAATTTTTGTACACTTAAATTGGTAAGAACTGATTTAGTGCGAAAGATTCTCGTTAAAACACTTTGAAAAAAAGAAACTCAAAAAGTAAGAAGAAGCTTAGATTAAATTAAGCTCTGAAAAACAAGATTTTGGGTCCCTTGGAAAAGGGATTTAAGATATAATTTTTTAGAGAGTTTGATCC
>JAFXHU010000013.1 GCA_017533565.1 Clostridia bacterium | reverse complement strand
GCTAATGCTTGATTATATACACCTTCGGTTATTATTTGCGCCTAACAGCGATGATATACCAAGCCTGCGGCTTGGATAAAAAAACGACAGGTCGTAACCTGTCGTTTTTTGGTTGCGGAGGTGGGATTTGAACCTCACGACCTTCGGGTTATGAGCCCGACGAGCTGCCAGACTGCTCCACTCCGCGATATTGTGGTGCCGGAAGCCGGGGTCGAACCGGTACGAGAAAAAAATCTCACGGGATTTTAAGTCCCGGGCGTCTGCCTATTCCGCCATTCCGGCATAATTGACCGCTTTCTTCCGCGTTGCCATATAATTATAGCACCGAAACGACCGTTTGTCAACCCCTTTTGCTAAAAAAGTAAAAAGTTTTTGCGCCACGTCATTGCGCCGTTGCTTTGCGTGACACCCCATTCTTTTTTTGCTTTCCATTTTAATTATATGAAAAGCTTTCGCTTTTATGCACAAAAACCACCCCGAAATGGGGTGGTTTAAAAATTAAATGCCTCTTGCTTGCGAGCAGGTGAAATACAAAACCTGCCGTTCCTTTGCGATTGCCGAAAGCAATTTTCTTGCTCGCTCGCCGCGCGCATCGTCGTATGCTATAAACGGGTCGTCAAGAACGAGGAAGGGAAGCTCCCCCTCGTAAAGCGAATCGGTAAGGGCAAGCCGCATTGCCAGCGAATAAAGCTCCTTCGTTCCGCGGGAGTACTGCTCCTCTCCTCTTGGCATACCGCCGTCGGTTTTCGTTATTCCGAAATCGGTATCGAGTCTATACTCTCCCACCTCGCCGTCGATAATGCTCATATAGTGCGTAAAACGCTTTTGGGTGGCACCCGTGTAACGTAAAGTCATATTTTCGTGCGCGATTTCAAGTAGCTCCTTCGTCTTTTCAATAACGAAAAGATTTCGCTTGCAGGTGGCGAGCCGTTCCTCCTTTGCCATAAGCTCCGTGCGAATATCCTCCTCGGTATCGAGCCGTGCCACTATGGCGCTGTCACGCGATGCAACCGAAGCCTCATCCTTCTTCAACTCGGAAAGCTCCGCATCAATCTCGCGTATTCTCTCGCGAATGTTAAATTCCTCCGCCTCGTCGAATGGCTCCTCGTTATCCGAAATTCCGTAATCCAGCTTAAATTTTTCGCACTCCGCATTTTTTTCATTCAAGCGCCATATCCTCGTCGCTCTCTCCCTTGCCTTCTCTTCGATTTCGGAAAGCGGGTCGCTTGAGCTTGTCGGGTATCTTCCGCAAAACTCGGCAACCTTAACGCGAAGCTCACCCTCGCGCTTACGCCTTTTAAATCTGTCGCTCGCGCCCATCTCCTCGCTTGCAAGGAGAGTGGAATATCTGAAATGCTTTTCCTTTATTTCCTTTATCGCAAACTCGGGAAAACTGCCGTCAGTGCCTACCCGTGTAAAGAAATTGTCGATAAAACGCCTTCCGCTATCAATCCTTTCGGTCAACTCGCAAAGTCTTTGCTCGCGCATCGCGTAAAGACTTTCGTACCTTACTCTTGCATTTTTCTTTTCGTAAAGTCCCATAAGCACGTCGCCCTCAAAGCCAGGCTCGATTTCGCAAAGAAATTTCCGCGCCTCCGCCGTGCCTGCGCTCTCCTTTCCGCCGCGCATAATGCCGAAGGCTAAAAGTATCGCACCGAGCGCACAAATTCCGAAAAGGGCAGGGTGGATAAACCCAAGACCTACGCCCGCAAGCAAAATCAACGCCCCGATAATAGTTATTGGCGAACGTCCTTTCGCCTTGCCCTCGCTTACAAGTCGGATATTTTCCTCAATCTGCTCCGCGGTGGGGACTTTAGCGGGGAAAAGCTTCCGCATTTCAACCGAATACTCGTCAGTGCCGCATCTGAACAGCTGCAGCTGGTCGTTAAGGCAGGCAACCTCCCTGATAGCCGCCTCCGCATTTTCAATGTCAACCTGCCCAACTGTTGCAAAGGTTTTTGTAAGAGCATCAAGCTCCGCATTTGCCTCCGCCCCAACCGAAAGCTCCGCACTAATCGAATTTGCCTCTGCCTCCGCGCTTCTTATCTGCCGTATTTCCTCGTCGGACGGAATGCCGTCGGCGAAAAATTTGTCAAGCTTCGCGATTTCCTCCTCCTCCTTGCGTATTTCATCAAGGAAGGCTTGGTATGTCGTCCTGTATTTGCGCCTTGCGCTTATTTTTGCAAGCTCCACGAGCCTATCGTTAAGCCGCTCCCTTTCATCCGAAAGCGCCTTGATTTTCCCACGGATTTTGGATAAGTCGGACCGTACGCTCTCTCTTTGCCTTGCCAACAGCTCAAGCTCGTCAAGCTCCGCTCTTAAAGCCGATATTTTGCCCTGAAGCTCGCCGATTTCGCCGCCTCCGCGCTTTTGATATATCTTTCTTCGCTCGTCAAGCTTTTTTAAAGCGGCATCGTAGCTACCGACGTCGCCGTCCGCCCCCATAATATCCGAAAGCCTTGATGCCACGGAGGGGCTTAGTCTGTCGTCCTTCGCAATGCTCTTTTCCGACCAAAAAACCGTCCGCATAAATCCGTCACAGTCTATGCCGAACAGCTCTTTTCCGAGGTTTTCGGTATAAAAATTTGACACGCCCCCCGTCTTTTCGTCAAAAAGCTCGAAGGTGTCATCTGAAACCGTCTTTCCAAAGCTGCGCCTTGCAATAAAGCTGCGACCGCCCGCCTCGAAGGTTATACTGCCTCCGTAGGTGCCGCCCTGCCAGGGTGCGTATTTCTTCCTATCGTTTTCGTCCTTTTTGGTGCGGTTGTCACCGAGTCCGTAGAGCATAGCCTTAATGAATACCGAAAGCGTGGTTTTTCCCGCCCCGTTATCCCAGGCAAATGAATTCATACCGGGGGCAAAATCGATTTTAAGGTCGTGATGTAAACCAAAGTTTGCAATATAACAGCTAATCAGCCTCATTTCGCCCTCCTATATCTCAATATCCTCACCCAAAAGGGCGGAAACGCCTGCGCGTATTATCTTCTCTCTGTCCTCGTCCGAAAGCTCCGTGTCGGATATGCAAAGACGGATAAACTCGCCCTTGAGTGATTTGTCGTATTTGTACGCCTCGGGATTTATCTCCGTGCGCGACTCGTCCTTGATTTCAAAGTAGTAAAACCTGTCCCTATATCTCGCCTCAATCCGTTCTCCGTCGGGGAAAAGGTCCTGCGCGCGCCTTCCTGTAATTACCGCCCGCACGATGTCGGCGGAGGGAATACCGCGAAGCCTCTCCTCAACCGCGTCCTGTATTTCGCCCTGCGTGGAAAGGTAAGAAATATCCACCGAAACGAGCTGCACCGTCCTTTTTGCAATCGGATAAAACCTGTGCAAAGTCCTCGCTCCGTCGGTATCTACGATAACGTAGCCCTTCGTCCCGCATTCGTCGAAGCCGCGCCCCTCGGGTGTCCCCGAATATACCGCCGTGCATCCCTCGTCAACCTCGTACGCACCGTAGGAATGATAATGACCGAGTGCAATGTAATCTATTCCAAGCTCCCGCGCATCGCGAAGCCCCACCGTGACCCCGTCGGATTTGTCGCCGACCGCACCGTGAAGGACGACGACCGTTTTTTGCGACGGAATTACCGAAAGCGTGCCGAACATATCTGCGGAAAGCTCGCTTCTGCCCGCAACCGTAAGATTACCGTATGTAAAATAGGTCCAATTCTTACCGAATATTTTCAAATTTTCGGGAAGCTCCCGTCCGCTTTCCAAAAGCGTGTTTTTCTCGTGATTTCCGGGAAGATAAAGAAAGTCGGTTTCGGGGTGCGAGGCAATGACGTGAATTACTCTCTCGACGTCGCGCACTGTGAGCCGCCTCGTGTCGAAAAGGTCGCCAGCAATTATGAAAAGCCGCGCCCCGTGTATATCCGCGTGAGCCGCCATATTTTCAAAGGTTGTGAAAAGCTCGACCCGTCTTTCTCTGATTTTTTCGGGCGAAAGCTTAGTATTCAACGCCGCCCCGAGATGAAGGTCGGCGGTGTGCAAAATCTTCATTACTGTACCCCCGTGTTAAGTTTTTGACCTGTATTCGCTCGGCGTCATACCAAATCTTGCCGAGAAAACCTTGGAAAAATAGGACTGGTCGGAAAATCCCGTGCAAAGCGCGATTTCTCCTATCGTCCTCTCTCCCGCAAGCAGCATTCGCACCGCCTCGCCGAGCCTTACCTCGGTTATATAATCGTTTACCGTCATTCCGAGATCGCGCTTAAACGCCGTAATCAGCGTAGATTTTGAGCAGCCGACGCTCTGGCAAATTTCCTTGATTCCGAACTTCGTGCGATAGTTGTCGTAAATGAACTTCTTCGCCATTTCTGTGACGGTCGGCTTGCTTGACGGTATCGCATTTGAAAGAGTAAGATACTGCGCGCATATCGTCATAATCTTTACGTAGGAGCGTATCATATCTCCCTTTACCGTTGGAATGCTATCCCTTGCCGCGGAAAGCCTATTCAAAAGCTCTCCCTCCGCGGGCGGAAGCGGATGCTCGCTTTGCCCCTCGCGAAGGACCTGTCCCATCATTAAAAATCCCGTCAGCGTGCCGAAATTGTAAAGCGGGCTTACCGCTTCCGTAAGACCGTAGCGGCAGGTGTAAATATGCGTGTCCTTCATCCCAAGCGCGCGCTTGCACGCCGCCCTGTCACAGGCACCGCATTTGTCTATTTCCCCGGGGATTGAATGGACGAGGGCGCAAAACTCACCCTTTTCCTTTGGAAACGCGGCAATTTCGCCGTAATCCGACCCGTGAAGCGAAACTCGGAAGCCGGTAATTTTGTATAGCTCGGATAAAACCGAGATTATTTCCTGCTTTTTCATTTTGAATTCTCCGTTTTGTAAAATAAATTCAAAAATTGTTCTATTCTACAAATTATTATACAATTTTACCTTGCAAAAGTCAATAGCATATTATATAATATCGCTTGGATTGTCTAAATCTCTTAAATAATATGGGAGGCTTGCCTTGAATTACTGTATAGGTGTTGACCTCGGCGGAACGAATATTGCCGCAGGTCTTGTTGACCTTAACACAAAAAGCATAGTATCCAAAAAAAGCATAAAAACCAACGCTCCGCGCCCCTGTCTTGAAATATCCGCGGATATTGCGGAGCTTTGCCGCGAGGTCTGTCGGCTTGCCTCCGTTTCGATTTCGGAGGTTGCCTGGGTCGGCGTCGGCGTTCCCGCCATTATAAAGGACGGAACCGTCGTTATTGCCGTAAACCTCGAATGGTACGACGAGCCGCTTGATAAAATCCTCACGGAGCTTACGGGACGCCCGACCTTCGTTACGAACGATGCAAACGCGGCGGCGTATGCGGAGGCTAAATGGGGCTGCGGCGCGGGCGAAAGCTCGGTTATCGCGATTACGCTCGGTACGGGCGTCGGCGGCGGTATCGTCCTTAACGGTAAAATTTGGGAGGGCTTTAACGGCTCTGCCGCCGAGCTTGGACATATGGTTATCGACGCTAACGGAAGGTGGTGCGGCTGCGGACAGCGCGGCTGTCTTGAGGCTTATTGCTCCGCCACCGCGCTTATAAGCGAGGCAAAGCGAATGGCAAAGCTCTACCGTGACAGCTATATGCGCACTCTCGTTGCCGAAAACGGCGGAAAAATGAACGGCATCATCCCCTTTACCGCTGCGAAGGCGGGGGACCTAGCCGCAAGGCAGGTGGTTGACGATTATATCGGCTACCTTGCAATCGGAATTGCGAATATCATTAACGTGTTCCAGCCTGCCGTGGTCTGCATCGGCGGCGGCATCTCGGGACAGGGGGAGGAGCTTATGGCACCCCTACGCGAAAAGCTCAAATACATCTCCTTCGGCACGAAGGATAAAAGAACGAAGGTTGTCGTTGCCAAATTTAAAAACGATGCGGGAATTATTGGAGCAGCATTGCTCGGACTGATGGAGGATTAAGAAATGTCTATTGCAGAGGTAAAGGAAATCATCAAAAAATTTATGGCGGAGGGCGAGTACGTAGGCGCGGCTCCCTTCGGAAGCGGTCATATAAATCACACCTTTCTTGTAAATATGAAAAGAGAGGACGGAAGCACCGTTGACTACGTGCTTCAGCGTATCAACAAGAACGTATTCAAATCTCCCGAAAAGCTTATGGAGAATTACGTTGCCGTAACCCGCTTTATTAGAGAGAAAATCGAAAAGATGGGCGGCGACCCGATGCGCGAGGTTATCAACGTCATTCCTACCGTTGACGGCGGATATTTCGCAATCGACAGCGAGGGAGAGTATTGGCGTCTTCTCGTTTACGTAACCGACTCGCTTTCTTACGATAAGGTTGAGCGCCCCGAGCAGTTTTACGAGAGCGCGGTTGCCTTTGGCAACTTCCAGTATATGCTTCGCGACTATCCCGCACAGACTCTTCACGAAACCATCGTGAATTTCCATAATACCCCCGACAGATACCGCCAGCTTATGGAGGCTGTTGAGAACAACGCCGCGGGCAGGCTTTCGGAGGTAGAGGCGGAGGTTGAATTTGCCCGCGCCCGCTTTGACTTTGCACATACCCTTGAAAACGCGCACAGCGAGGGAAGACTCCCGCTTCGCGTCACCCACAACGATACGAAGCTTAATAACATTCTTTTCGATATAAACACGGGAGCTCCGCTTTGCGTCGTTGACCTTGACACCATTATGCCGGGCTATTCGGTAAACGATTTCGGCGACTCTATCCGCTTCGGAGCTACCACGGCTCTTGAGGACGAGCGCGACCTCTCGCTCGTAAACTTCGACCTCTCGCTCTACGAGCTTTACGTAAAGGGCTTTATCGAGGGGGCGAAGGGCGGACTTACCGAGGGAGAGCTTGAAATGCTTCCCATCGGTGCAATTATGATGACCTTCGAGTGCGGAATGAGATTCCTTGCCGATTATCTCAACGGCGATACCTATTTCCGCGTTCACAGAGAGGGACATAACCTCGACCGCGCACGCAACCAGTTCAAGCTCGTTTCCGATATGGAGGCGCACCTTGACGAGATGCGCGCAATAGTAAAGAAATATTCTTGATTTCATTTTAGGAGGAAGATACAATGATTAAGATTATCTACGGAAAAACCGCCTACGATGCGGGTATTAACGGCGCTGACGTAATCACCGCCCTTCTTCAGAAAAAGAAAAATGCAGTTCTCGGTCTTGCGACCGGCTCCTCGCCCATCGGTATGTACACCGAGCTTATCGCAAGGTATAAAAGCGGCGAAATCTCCTTTGCCGACGTAAAGAGCGTTAACCTCGACGAATACGTTGGACTTTCCGCCGACCACGACCAGAGTTACTCCTACTTTATGCACCACAACCTCTTTAACCACGTTGATATAAAGGAGGAAAATACCAACCTCCCCAACGGACTTGCCGCCGACCCGAAGGCGGAGTGCGAAAGATACGACGCCGTCGTTGCGTCTATGGGCGGAGTTGATATACAGGTTCTCGGCATCGGTAACAACGGACACATCGGCTTTAACGAGCCTGACGTTGCTTTTTCGAAGGGAACGGGTCTTGTTGACCTCACCGACTCTACAATCGATGCAAACGCGCGCTTCTTTGCAAAGCGCGAGGACGTCCCCACGCAGGCACTCTCTATGGGCGTCGGACAGATTATGAACGCCGACAAGGTTCTCCTTCTCGCTATGGGAAAGGGGAAGGCTGACATCCTTGAAAAATCTCTCTTCGGTCCCGTAACCCCGAGCGTTCCCGCATCTATTCTCCAGTTCTTTAAGGGCGAGGTTATCGTCTGCGCCGACGAGGACGCACTCTCCGTAATTATGGAAAAGCACCCCGAGGCTGTTCAAAAATAACCGACAGCAGGGACTGAAAACGGCGAGCCGCTTTATCGGCTCGCCGTTTTTGCATAATTTGTAAAATTTAACACGGCTATGCACTAATTTTTTGCATAGCCGTGTTTTTGTAAATAATTACTTACATTATTCTTCAATATAAACGCGCTTCATACGCATTGCCATTTTCGGTCTGTCAGAGTAGTCGGTGGGGATTTCGGCAATCTCGTCAACAACCTCCATACCCGATACAACTCTGCCGAATGCAGCATACTGACCGTCGAGGTGGGGTGCATCCTTGTGCATAATAAAGAATTGCGAGGATGCGGAGTTGGGGTCGTATGCCCTTGCCATAGAGATTACGCCGCGCTCGTGCTTAATCGGATTTGCCCAGCCGTTTGCACGGAATTCGCCCTTGATTTTGTTTTTCGCGCCGCCCATTCCGTTCCCCTGCGGGTCGCCGCCCTGAATCATAAAGCCCTTGATTACTCTGTGGAAAATAAGACCGTTGTAAAAGCCCTCGTTAACAAGACCCTCAAAGTTTTTTACGGTGATGGGCGCAGCCTCGGGATAAAGCTCAAGCTTGATTTCGCCGCCGTTTTCCATTTCGATTACTACCATTTTTTCTCTCCTTTGTGATATATTGATTAAATATTGGATAAACTTAATTAAAACGTATATGGGGGAAAGTATGAATATAAACGGTTTGCGCCGCACGGCGTATATAACGGTAATCATCTTCGGGGCGCTTTTGGGAATTTACCTTTTGTTTAAATACGCCTTTGCTGCAGTTTTGCCCTTTTTTATTGCCGCCGTCATTGCCTTTTGGGTTGATAAGCCTGCGGCACGGCTGTCCGAAAAAACGGGTATATCGCCGCGCGCTTTGCGGCTTTTGCTGACGCTTCTTGCAACGCTTCTAACACTTTCCGCCGTGGCTCTTGCCGTATGGGGAATTGCCGCGCGCCTTATCGATATTCTGCAAAACGGCGGCCTTGATAAAATAGGGGAAATGATTTCGAAAATCACCGACGGTGTGGGCGGCATTCTCGGTAGAATAGGGGAGGGGGTCGGCGACGCCGTCCTCGCGCTTCTTTCCTCGGTTGCCGAATCTCTCGGAAGCTTCGTTTCGGTATTCGTCGGCGGAATACCCCGTGCGCTTCTGTTTTTGCTCGTAACCGTAATTTCGTCGGTGTATCTTTCGCTCGACCTTGATAAAATTTCGGGATTTTTCCGCGGATTTTTACCCGCGCGCGTTACGGCGGTTTGTGCAAAAATCAAGGCAAGCTTTCTTCTCACCCTCGTAAAATACCTTCGCTCCTATCTGTGCCTTATGCTCTTGACCTTCGGGATTATGCTCGTCGGTCTCGTGCTTCTCGGTCGGTCGGAGGCATTCATTCTCGCCGCAGTTATAGCCCTTCTCGACATACTGCCCGTTATCGGTGCGGGCGCGGTGCTTTTACCCTGGGCGCTTTATTCCTTCGCAACGGGAGGCGTCGGGCTTGGTGTCGGTCTTGTGCTTTTGTACGTTGTCCAAACCGTAATACGCCAGCTTTCGGAGCCGAAAATCCTCGGCAAAAGCCTCGGTGTCCACCCGATAATCACCCTGTTTTTGCTTTACGTCGGATATACTCTTTTTGGAATATTCGGTGTGATACTCGTTCCGATTTTTACGGTGTTAATCGAGGTCACACTCAATAAAGGCGATACCGCCGACGTCAACGAGCCGCCCGTCGCAAAGTGATACCGTATCAAGACCGCAAGCCTCGCACGCCTCGGCAATTTTCTTTCCGCTTGGGTGCAAATCGGGGTTGCCGACGAAATATACACATCCGTTGTAAACGCCCGCCGCCCCTCCGATAAAGCCGTATTCGTGGGGAGGTAGGTCGATACCTCCGTTTTCAATACCGTAAACGGTAATTCCGACATCACTCATTGCGGCTGCCATACCGCGGTCCGCCGTAATCGCGCTTCTGTCGTCAAGCCTTAATACCGTGCAGGCGGGATAGCCCTGCCTTACGCTTACCACCGTCAAGCCAAGCTCTCTTGCCCTTTCGATTATGCGACGGGAGCAGGTGTCAGCCTTTACGAACAAATACTCCCCCATTTTAAGGCAGTTAAGCGCACAGTCCCGCGGGTATTCGCCCGAAAGCCTGTCGTCGGTAAAATATATTTTCTTTCCGCTTTTGCCGATATAATCGAAAAGGTCGGTAAAAATATACGGAGACGCGTCGCAATATTCCGCAAGCGAAATTACCTCGTCACCAAGCCTGCAAATAAGCATATCGGTGTGCGAGGCGACCGCCTCCGAAAGCGCGGGATGCGGGGGAAGTAGCATAACCTCAAAACCGAGGAGCGAAAGCCTCCTCTTTGCCTCCTTCGGTATGCGGCAATCAACTAAACAAATCGTTTTTTTCATTTTATATTCAAGATTTATACTTAATACCCTAATATACGGGAGGCGTTAAGCCGAGCGAATAAACGCCCGCCAAAACAATCCTTGGAAACCCGTAACAAAAACAAAAACTCCGCTTTCACAAGCGGAGTTTTGCATTATGCGCGCTCTACCTTTCCCGAACGAAGGCAACGAGAGCAAACTGCAACAGTCTGGTGAGAACCGTCAACAACCGCCTTTACCTTGCGGATATTGGGCTTCCAGGTTCTGTTGGTCTTGCGGTTAGAGTGGGAAACGTTGTGACCAAAGGTAACGCCCTTGCCGCAGATACTGCACTTAGCCATTTTAATACCTCCTAAAATCAGCCCTTGGGCCGAATTTTATATGTTTTTTTGATTAATCATAAATCGGCATTTGCTATTATATCATATCACCTTTAAAAATGCAAGTCCTTTTTCAAAAAAACTTTAAGAAAAAATTCTTTCGTCATTCTCTATGAAAAACCGCATAAAACCCGCCCGTATATAGTAAAGGCTGACGGAAGAAAATCGCGGGAAATACATAAACCGCGAAAAGAATAAAGCAAAGCTCCAAAATCAAGGCGAAAGCCTTGCATATCATCAATGCGAAGCATTGCATATCACCAAAGCGGAACGCTTTGTATATCATCAAAACAGAGTTTTGCATATCACCAACGGCATGCCGTTGTATATCATCAAGCCGCAGGAAATGCACGCTAAAGCGTGATGAGATACAGCCCCAAGGGGGCTGATGATATGCACCGCACGCTGTGCGGCGATGATATACCAAGCCCTGCGGCTTGGATAAAAAATCCGACAAGTTTCGACTTGTCGGATTTTTTGGCAGGGGTAGCTGGATTTGAACCAACGAGTGAAGGAGTCAAAGTCCTTTGCCTTACCGCTTGGCGATACCCCTATATGATTTTTTGGGCGCGGACGGAGTCCGTACACAAATCCGATAGAGATTATAGCACAAATATATAGCCTTGTCAAGCGTTATTTTTCACAATCGCGGGTTAATTTATTTAATCCCGCCACTCTACCCGTTTACTGTGCCGAATAAAGTGAAATTACGCGCACTGCTCCGCGTTAACGACGGATATTATCGCACCGAAGGGCGGGAGCGTGAGGTCAACAATTATGTACGCGGCTGTATGCGTCGTACTCTCAACCACTCTGTTTTCGTATGTTTTTCCGTAATCTCTCGTAAAGGTAACTATATACTTTCTCATTGTAATCTCCTTAAAATCAAAGGTCCTTAAGCACCATAACCGCCTCGCCCTGCACGGTGAGCCTTGCGCGGTCGCGACCGCGAATTACAATCGGCTCCATTTCGTCGTTTTCGGGTACGAGGTATATCGCTTCGTCCCTTTCCTTATATCTTTTAAGCGTTGTTTCCGCCCCGTCGTAAAGGAATGCGGCAATCCGTCCCTGTCTGACTCTTTCGCACCGCTTAATCAGCACAAGGTCGCCGTCGTCAATCCCCGCGTTTATCATTGAGTTACCTCTCGCGCGAAGGAGGAAAAATTCCCCCTGTCCCGTAAGGGCAACGGGCATTCTCACCGTTTCAAGCTCCGCATCGCAAACCTCGTTAAGCATACCGCAAGGGATTGCATTTCCCATAAGCACGGGGGTGGTTGCACCCGCCGCTCCTCGCATATAATCGGTGACGATTCCGCGGTGTCCGTCGTATTCAAGCTCGCCGCGCTCCTCCATCTCGCGAAGGTATCTTTGCACCGTCGGCCTTGAAATTCCCGTGCCGCCTTCAATCTCTCGTGTGGAGGGGGAACGGCCGCATCTATCGAAATATTCGTTGACAAAAGCTGTAATTTTGCCGTATAATTCGGTATTTTTGCTTCTCATAACACCCTCCTTTTTATTGTGAGCCATTTGGCTCATTTAGATTATAGCCGATTTTTCAACACTTGTCAACCCCTTTTTGCAAAAAAATCAAAAAAATTCGCCCGTGCTTCGCCCTCAATGCCGCCTCCCTAAAACCGCGGCGGGGAAGGGAAAGGAAAAACGCCCCTCGCGGAAAAAACCGTCCGATTGCCAAGCAAAATGTAAAATAAAAAAAGCCTCCCCGTCTGTTGGCGGGGAAGCCTTGGTAAAAATTATTTAACCCAACCGTGAGCCTTAAGCTGTAAAAAGCTCTTTTCCATTTCGCCGTACGGGTCGGGCATCTTGCTTGCGGTATCCTGCTCGACGTATGCGATTTCCGTGCCCACCTTGATAAGCTCCGCAATAATAGAATCCCAATCTATACCGCCCTCGTAAAGCGATACGATGCCCCACGAGCTTTCGGGACCCTCGTTCGGCACACGGAAATCCTTAAGGTGAACGTATTTAAGTCTGTCCTTGTACTTCCTTATGGTTGCAAGCACGTCGGTTCCCGTATAGTGTACCCAACCCGTATCGAGAATGAAATTCCAATTCGTGTTTTCGTAAAGGTAATCCATCACGTTAAAGCCACCGAAATCCACAAATTCGTAATGATGGTTGTGATACGCAAAGTTAAGCCCCGCCGCCTGAATTTTTGCAACCGCGGGCGAAAAGTCGCGCACCAGCTCCTCGTACTTAATAATTCCGTCCTCTATGTAACCCGCGGGAAAGCCGACGCCAACCGTGTCCGCCCCCGTCACAAGATGCTTTCTGATAACCTCGTCGGTGTTGTTGATTATTTCGGGAATCGGAGTGTGCGTAAGACCGATATGTATTCCAACCTCGTCTGCCGCCGCCCTCGTTGCCTCGGTATCGTAGGGGAAGCCCGAAAGCTGTACCGACTCGTAACCGATTTCCTTCATTTTTTTAAAGGTGATGCGAATATCCTCCGCCGATTGACACTTGTTGTTTACCGAAAAAAGCTGTGCGCCGAATTTCATAATCCCTCCAAAAAGTTTTTTCTTTATTTTAGCACACCGAGCACAGACTTTGCAATATAAAAATGAAAAAACCCCGCAATTTCTTGACAATTTCATTGCGTGTATGGTAATATTAAACCAAAATAAAGCTTTGGAGAGAAATATGGAAATTAACGAATATCAAAGACTCGCAATGCGAACAATCAATTCGGATATATCCGAAAAGGATATGCTTTTAAACAGTCTTATGGGACTTTCAGGAGAGTCGGGCGAGGCAATCGAGATAATGAAAAAGCATCTTTTTCACGGAAAGGAGCTTGACCGCGACCACCTTATAAAGGAGCTTGGCGACGTTGCCTGGTATCTTGCGGAGGCGGCAACCGCCCTCGGCATTCCGCTTGAGGAGATTTTTTCCCGAAACGTCGAAAAGCTTGCGGCACGCTATCCCGACGGCTTTTCGCGCGAGCGCGCCATAAACCGCGCCGAGGGGGATATATAAAGCATAACGGAGACGGATATTTTCACCCGCCTCCGTTTTTTGCGCTTAAATATCAATGGAAAAAGCCGTTTTTGTACCAAAGCTCAATGCAATATTTTCGGCAAAGCTCCCACCATTCCGACGAAAAAAGCCGCCCCCTGTCTATAAGCTCGCGCGCCGTTTCGCGGTAGTGCCGTCTTACCTCCGCACCCACCGACCGCAAATTCGCCGCCTCGCAAAAGCAATATTGCTCAAGCTCCGCAATTATGTCAAACGAGGCAAGAAGGCTTAAATAAACGCTCCTGTGACTGCTCGCATCGAGTCGCATAACCCGAAAATCCGCAAGATAATGTCGGTATAAATGACGAATATATTCGTACTCCCACGGGGAAAGGCTGTCCCTTGCCGCGAAAATATCGACGACCGCCTCCGCAATCTCACCGCTGCTGAATTCTCTTATGGCGTAGGGGTCGTTGCTTAACGCCCGAACCTTTGCCTCGTATTCACACAAGCCCATATACACCTCTATGCTCGCTTTTGTCGGCATTTTTTGATAATTTTATCACAAAATGAGATAAAAGTCAATATCTCAAAACGAGATTATATATAATAACAAAAAAGCCATAGGGGTGCTTATGAGGATAAAGGATTTGAGAGAGGATAACGACCTTACGCAAAGTCAGGTTGCCGCCTACCTCCACGTGAAGCAGAATACCTATTCACAGTACGAAAGCGGGCATCGGCAAATACCCATCGAATGTCTTATAAGGCTCGCCCATCTTTACAAAACGTCCGTCGATTACATTCTCGGCTTGACCGACGTAAGAAGGCCGTACAGATAAAAATGCCAGCTTAAGCGAGCCGGCATTTTTTGTTTGAAAATTTTTTGTATAAAAATTAAAGTATCGGATACCCCGCGTTTTCGTGTGCCTCGTAAAGCTCGTCGCACATCTTGATTATCTCGTCTATCGAAAGCTCCGCCGCGGTATGAGGCTCAAGCATTGCCGCGTGATAAATATGCTCACGCTTGCCCGTGACTGCCGCCTCTATCGTAAGCAGCTGGGGATTTATATTCGTCATATTCATTGCCGCAAGCTGTACGGGAAGCCTTCCGACGTGTGTCGGGTGAATACCGTCGCCGTCTATCATACACGGCACCTCTACGCAAGCGTCGGCGGGAAGGTTGTCGATAAGTCCCGTGTTAAGCACGTTTCCGCCAATCCTGTACGGCTTATCCGTGACGATTGCCTCCATAATGTGCGAAGCGTATTCGCGCGAGCGCTCGTGCATAATATCGCCACCGTTGATAAGCTCGTCGCGCTGCTTTTCCCATTTTTCAATCTGGTTTACGCATCTTCTCGGATATTCGTCAAGCGGAATGTTAAACCTCTCGATAAGCTCGGGGTATTTCTCCTTTATGTAAAAGCAGTTGTATTCCGCGTTATGCTCGCTTGACTCGGTGCAATAATAGCCGAGCTTGTCGATGTAGTCGTAGCGCACCATATCGTGATGCTTTTCGCTTGCATTCTTTTCCTTTGCCAGCCTTCTGATAAGCGGATAAAGGTCGTTGCCCTCCTTATCCCTTACGTCAAGAAGCCACGCCATATGGTTAATACCCGCGATTTTCTCGCTTCCGATTATCGAACGGTCGAGTCCAAGACCGCCGAAAAGCGTTTGCGTGCAAACCTGCACCGAGTGGCAAAGTCCCACCGTCTTTATCGGCGTGTATCTTTGCATATATCCCGAAAGGATTGCCATTGGATTCGTGTAGTTGAGGAAATATGCGTCGGGGCAAACCTCCGCCATATCCTCCGCAAAGCCCTTCATAACGTGAATTGTACGAAGTCCGCGGAAGATACCTCCGATACCGAGAGTGTCGGCAATCGTCTGACGAAGTCCGTATTTCTTCGGTATCTCAAAATCGATAATCGTGCACGGGTCGTAAAGTCCGACCTGTATCGCGTTAATAACGAATTTTGCACCGCGAAGCGCCTCCTTGCGGTTTTCTACACCGAGGTAGGTGTAAATCTTCGCTTTGCCACCGTTATACTTCTTGTTGAGAAGGTCGATAACCAGCTTCGACTCCGAAAGCCTCGCTCCGTCAATGTCGTAAAGCGCGATTTCAAGCTCCTCCGTAAGCGCAGGAGTGAGAAGCGTGTCACCAAGCACGTTCTTTGCAAATACGGTGCTTCCCGCACCCATAAACGTAATTTTCATAAAAATCTCCTTTCGGTATGATTTACCGTCAAATATATTTTACTATATAAAATGTTGATTTTCTATTGATTTTTGTGGCATATATATGTTAAAATGTTGACAAGCGGGGTTGTCCCCCTTGAATAACAGTTTTCGTGCGGAGCTTGTATGAATAATTATACCATAAAGCATATTACCTTTATCGACCGTCGCGGGACGGAGGTAGTGCCAATTCTCGCGGGCTGTGAAAAATGTGAGTCAAAGCATAAATTCGGGCCCGCTGTGCGCGAATACGTGCTCGTGCATTTTTGCCTTTCGGGAAAGGGAAGCTTCACTGACAGGCGCGGCACCCATACCGTCACCGCGGGGCAGGCATTTATAATAAAGGAGGGGGAGGTCACCGTCTATTCCGCCGACGAAAACGACCCGTGGGAATACGCATGGATTGGCTTTATCGGCGACCGCGCCGAAGCGTTTGCGACCGCACCCTCTACCGCGACTCTCCCGCCTCGCCTCGGCGAACGGGTAAGAGAGCTTGTCCTTGACGAGGTAACCGCCGCCGAGCCGTATGTGGCCGCGGTGTACGAGCTTATATACTATCTTTTCGGGGAGGGCAGGGTGGACAGCCCCTCCGACCGCCTCCGCCGCATCCACCGATACGTAAGGTATAACTATATGCGGGAGCTTTCGGTCGGGGAGCTTGCCCGCACCTTTGGCTTTGACCGAAGCTACCTTTATAAAGTGTTCAAGGAAAGATACGGTATGGGGTTAAAGGAATATATAACACGTGTGCGAATGCAAAACGCCGCGCGCCTGCTTGAGGAGGGATTTTCGGTTACCGAAGCCGCAGCAATGGTCGGCTACCCCGACCCGTTCAACTTTTCAAAAGCCTTTAAAGCCTACTACGGACTCCCCCCGTCCAAATACGGAGAATAAAGCACAAAAAAAGGAACTCCCGCGAGTTCCTTTTTTCTATCAAGGCTAAAAATATTCAATCTTCCTCTGTTTCGTTGAAATAATCTCTGTCAAAAAATTCGGACAAGGTTATTTTCGCGCCCTCGCAAAAGCGTTTTACGGTAATAACCTTGGAGCATTTTGTACGTCCTTTTACAATATCGTAAATTGCGGATGGCGACATCCCACCGTTAAGGGAAATATCGCATATATTGCTGCCGCGTTCCTTACAAATTTCCTCTATACGCCTTACAATCGCATCGTTTAGTTTCATAATCACACCTACTTTAATTGTGGAATTCCACAATAATTATAGGTGAAATAATGATTTTTATCTCGTGGAGTTCCACGATATTGACAAAGATTTCGCCAAAGTGTATAATACAATTATAAAATCGTGGAGTTCCACAAAAAGAGGCGGCTTATGATAATCAGCTTTGCTGGTCATTCTTGTATTACTGCAAGCGCCGAGGTGAAAGAAAAGGTAAAAAAGCAAATTTGGTTATAGCTTACGTAAAGTACACTTATGGCGGTGCTTACAAAACACTTCAAATAGCCAAAAGAAAGAAAAAGGATGTAATCAATATAGCGGATTTGATATAATGAATATAAAAAAGGACAGAGATGCTTGAAAGCTCTGTCCTTTGACATATCACACCGGCGTTTTATCCCTGTAAACGGTGAATTTACCGTCCGAAAATCCGACGGTGACAATCGCTCTTTGGGCTACCGTGTCGTGGATTGTGTGTTTGCCGACCTGTACGGTGAATTCGCTCGGCTTGTTTTTCGGGTTGTAAAGTCGGAATAACAGCTCCTCGCACTCTCCCTCCTTGATAATCGGGCAAACAACGTCGCCCGCCACTCTGACGGTGACGCTATCCTTTTTACCCGTACCGATCGGGAAAATATTAACCGCATACGGATGCGAGGCAAACTCCTCCGCTGCCTGCGTCACCTCGCAAACGTCGCCCATAAAAATCCGAAGGTTAAAGGTATATCTTCCGCACTCTATACGCGGCAAATATCTGTCCGTCGGGTAAAGCTGTCTGTCGTTTATCGGGTGAAAGCAATATCCCGCCCCACGAAGAAGCGTAAGGTAGATAAACTCCCCGTCAAATTTGCCCGCGTAAACGCCGTCGTTAATGACAGCAAAGGCTCGGTCGCCCTTCATAACACCGACCCATTTCTGGAACGTGATTTCCCCGACGGTCGGCTTTTTCTCCCAAACGTACGGACCGTCACCGACAATATCTCCGCCGCGCATCCTCTTGGGTACGGGGATTTTTACACGCAAAAGCTTGTTTTTCTCGGCAAACTCTACCGAAAGCTTAAGGTCGGTGTACGGATGGCTCTTATACATTTTGTATTCAACCGCCGCATTGGTATTGTTATGGGTGTAAAGTGCCTCCACCGCCGTGAAAACCTCTCCGTCCTCTATAATTCTGACGGGAGAAGCCCCCTCTGCCGCGGTAAACCTGTCAACCTCCTCACCACTCATAAGGCGGAAAGCCACGGGGTTTTTACCCATTCCCGAAAGCTCCTCTTGCGACATACCCCACGGGTCTGCCGTGTCGTCATACATTTCAAGCTCGACGGGCGACTCGAGAAGCCTTGCACCCTTTATCGCGACAGCCACGTCGGAGTCCACCGCCGCCCTTACACTCGCGGGCACACCCTCAACCTTTACGGTAAAGCGCGTCATTCCAAGCGGTGCAAGCGTCGCATCGAAAACAATCTTTTTTCTCCAATCAAGGTTCAGCGTGGAATTCTCCTTGATAAGCTGTGCGGGAATTTTTCTTCCCACTGCATCAAACACCACGGGATGATAATGCGTAACCTCGCCCAGTTCTGGTCGGCAAGCATAAACTCAACCTTGCAGGTAGCCCGAAGCTCATACGGCTGATAATTGAATGCAAACACGGGGAATTCGCCCTCGCCCGCGACCTTCTCGCACATTGAAAGGTAAAGAAGTGCCTGCGACCTGTAATCTCTTGCCGTCTTTTCTGCCGCCGAGATAATTGTCAGGGCCTCACGCTCTGCATCCTCTACACAGCTGCCGGGGAGAATATCGTGGAACGTAGAAAGCAAAAGCCGCTTTTCCGCCTCGCGAAACGCGGTATAATCCACCTTCATTCCCGACTGTGAAGCAATTGCCAGCATTCTCTCGGTTGAATAAAACAAGCTCTCGCATCTGCGGAATGCCTGCTTCACCCTCGCCATGGAGGAATAGCAGCCGGGCATACAGGTTACAAGCGAAACCTCTACCTCGCCGCCAACCTTGATACCGTCTGCAAAAAGTGCCTCGGGCGTGCTGTGAACAATCTCAACGCCCTCTATATTCAATTCCTCAATATCGCAAAGGTCCTTTCTGGACGGACCTCCGCCGTGATTTCCAACACCCCAAAGAATGTAGTCCACGTCATCGAGCCTTGTGTCCGCCGCACTCGGAGAGCCGAGCATACTCATTCCTCCTCCGAAAAGCTCCATATCAATCTTGTCTGTCACGTGACCGAGACGTGAATTGTAGGAGGAGGACTCCGTAAAGGTAATCTCCGACCCGTCAGGACCTCGCCATACGAAAAAGCGAGAGGGATATTCAAATTGCGTCGGATAGGGACGGCACGCCATATATCCCGAATAGCCGTTCTTTGCAAGAATTTGCACAAGACCTATCGAATGACCAAAGCTATCGAAATTCGTGGTTACCGTCGGCTCTACACCGAATCTTTCCATAAAATATTTTTTGCCCACCGCAATATGCCTTACAAAGGTCTCACCCGATGGCATAAGACAGTCGGGCTGTAAATACCAGCCGCCTGTGATTACCCACTTGCCCGACTTAACGTGTGCGCGGATTCTCTCAAAAAGCTCGGGTGCGTGCTTCTCAATAGCCTCGTAAAGCAACGACTCGCCGTGGCAAAAAATATAATCGAACTCGTCGCACAAATCCGCCGCCGACTTAAAGGTGGAGATGGTGGCGGAAATGCCCTCGTCCCACGTCCATTGCCAAATCGGGTCAATATGCGCGTTACAAATTAAATGAAGTCTTTTCATGGCTCGCTCCTTGTTTTTGTACCTTTATTTTAACAGTATTATCAACAAAAGTCAATAATACTGTTGACACATTGTTCTATTTGATGTAAAATTACAGTAAATCGTCTTAAATTTCGTCTATAAAACCAAAATTGACAAAAAATACAACAAAACAAATATTTTTCACCTTAACGGAAGGTAAAAATATAACTCTTTAACGGAAAACTTCAAAAAAGGTTTTCTCGCAATTTTCCGACAAAAATATAACAATACAACGGTAAAACCCCAATAAATCCGCTGAAAATTGTATTTTTTAAAGCAAAAACAAAAAAAGGAGGGGTGATAAAAAAATGAAAAGAAAATCGTATATTTCTCTATGCCTGTCAATGATAATTTTCGGCACAATCGGCATTTTTGTCGTAAATATTCCCGCTTCACGACCCTTTGTTGCCCTTGTGCGCGGCTCCGTCGGTGCGCTTTTCCTTTTTGTCGCGGCACTTGTCACGGGAAAAAGACCCTCGCTCGTCGACATAAAACGTAATCTTTTGCCCCTGCTTGTATCGGGCGCGTTTATTGGCTTTAACTGGATTTTGCTTTTTGAATCCTATAAATATGCGTCGGTTGCCGCATCGACCCTGATTTATTATCTTTCGCCCGTGTTTGTGATTATTCTCGCCGCAATCTTTCTCGGCGAAAAAATCACGCTCCTTCGCGCCCTCCTCGCTCTTACTGCCGTTTTCGGAATGGTGCTTATCAGCGGAACGGGTTCGGGAAGCCTTCTTGCCCTCGGCGCGGCACTCCTTTACGCCCTCGTTGTCTTGATTAACAAACGCTTTATCCGTGACATTTCCTCGCTTGATACTACAATAATGCAGCTTGGCTTTGCCTCCTTGTCGATTTTGCCCTACGTGCTTTTAACCGAAAACGTATTCTCCTACCGCTTCACCCTTACCGACGGACTTCTCCTCGTTCTCCTCGGCGCTGTACATACGGGCTTGGCGTATCTTCTTTATTTTACCGCAGTAAAGGGTCTAAAGGGGCAAACCGTCGCAATTGTAAGCTATCTTGACCCAACTGTCGCGGTTATCCTCTCCTTTATCATCGAAAAAAGCTTTACCCCCACCGTCCTTGTCGGAGCGATAATTATCATCGCCTCGGCAATACTGTCGGAGCTTTACGGCGACAAAAAAATCAACGCAAATAAAAAACAAAGCAAAAATAAAAATGCGGAGAGCTGATTCTCCGCATTTTTTAACGAATTCATATTTTAAACCTTCTTGCATACGGACACCGCCTGCAAAGCTCCTCAACCGCCCGCTTGCACCGAAAGCCCTCGCGGATTGCGACTGCTCTTTCGGAGGCGAGAATGTCGCTAATCGGCTCTTCGAAAATATTACCGAGCCTTACCGCCCCCTCCGCATCAAGGCAGCAGGGAATAACCGTCCCGTCCGAAAGTATCCCAAAATGGTCGCCCATTCCGTGACAAAAAACGTCCTCCCCCAAATCCTCGCCCGAAAGGTCGGGCCACTCAAATCTCTCCCCCCATTCAAGGTGAAGCCTGTGACGAAGGCGAAAGCCTCTTGCCCCCTCTGCCCACTCGTCGTTCGGAAAACGCCGTCTTAAAAGCGAAAGCACGTCAAGGTTGCGCCCTCCGTCATATCCCCTGTTCCAAAGACGAAGCACGGTTAAAACTCCCCCGTCCGACGCCTTGTCTGCAAAATCAAAGCAGGCATCAAGGTATTTTTCCATATTTACCGAGTCGTCCTTCTCAAACGAATGTAAAGAAATATTTACCTTATACGGCTTACTGTCAAGCAAAATTGCTGCACGGGTGGGGAGTAACGTGCCGTTTGTGGTAATTGCAACCTTAAAGCCGCGCTCGTTTGCCATTTTGATAAGCTCCCCGATATACGGATGCGAAAGCGGCTCTCCCATAACGTGCAAATATATGTAATCCGTCAACCCCGAAAGCTCGCGAAGAATTACCGCGAATTCCTCTTTTGAGGTTAACCGCTTTGCTCTTTTCGTGCCGTGACAAAAGGAGCAGGATAAATTACAAGCATTCGTTATTTCAACGTAAACCCGTGAAAATTTCATTGCTGCTCCTTTCTAAAATATGTAAATGAAAAATAAAAAGTCAAAGTGCCGTCCCGAAATTGGAGTCTTCCGCGCAATATAATGAAAAAACGACCGCGAGGGTCGCGCAAGCAAGTGCGCTGAAGCTCAGCTAAAAAAATGACAAAGTGAAAGGCAATGTAAAGGAAGCCGGGTATTCTCGCTATGCGAGAATATTTGCACACCCTTCGTCTGGCAAACAAGCTTGCCGACCTTCGGTTGGCAAATGCGAACCAGCGCGCGTAACCGCGCCTGTTACGAAATTGGAGTCTTCCGCGCAATATAATGAAAAAACGACCGCGAGGGTCGTTTTTTCATTATATGGTGGGGGAAGCTGGATTCGGACCAGCGAAGTCAGTGACAACAGATTTACAGTCTGCCCCCTTTGGCCGCTCGGGAATTCCCCCATATAATTGGAGCTGGTGAACGGAGTCGAACCATCAACCTGCTGATTACAAATCAGCTGCTCTGCCATTGAGCCACACCAGCAAGCACTCCGAACAAGTGATATTATAGCAGAAAGAATTTTGTTTGTCAAGTGTTTTTTGAAAAATATTTTTTATATTTTTGCCACACGTTTTCGCGCCTTTTTCGGCATATCTGCAAAGGAAAAAACACGGCGGAAGAAGAAATCCCCGCCGTGTTTCTTGACCCAAAAATTGCTTATTTTACGTACTTGTCGATATAATCCATATAGGAATCCCAATCGCGGTAGGAAAGGTAATGCGCATCCCGTCTTACGTGATAGTGGCACTCGCCGTCATTGAGCGCGGACTCCGCAGAAGGGACGGTGCCGTTATGTACAAGACCCCGCATTCCGTAAAGCGCATAAGCCTCGTTTACGGCAAGCGCACCCAAAAACTCGCTCGTTGGGTCCGCCCATTCGTCAAGCTCCGCACTTCCTATCATAAGGTGTCGCGGCACGGTAAGCGCATTCAAAAAATGCTGGTCGAAATCAAAGCCCTCCGCCTCGCTTGCATGCTCGATGTACTACGGACAAAACCAAAACGGGAAAACTCGGGTAATCGTTTCTGCATCCTCACCGATTTTTCCGCGGGTAATTGCCGCACCCGACATTCCCGAATCGTTCGATATAACGTATTTAAACCTCTCGTCAAAGCCACCCGTAACGAGCGCGGTTTTTCCAAGCCTCGAGTGACCGATAACCGCAACGTTTTCCTTGTCTATCTCGTCAAGCGACTCTATATAATCCATCATTCGCATCGCCGCCCACGCCCATATCGCGATTTTGGATGTTGCGTTGCTTCTCCTGCGCGACTTACACAAATTCGGTGCAATACCCGTTGTGAAATCGTTATTATCGCTTGATACGTCGTTATAGCATATTGAAAAAATTGCGTAACCGCGGTTGATTATATGCTCGGTAGGCTGATATTTGTTCGGTATTTCGGGGTAAAAATTTAAATGCACGAATGCGGGATGCCTTTCGCCGCCGTTTGGAATAACCGATACCGCGGGAAAGCTGAATTCCTCGCCGCCCATTTCAAACACAAGCCGAAGCTTACGGAGCGTCGCGCGCCCCGCGGCAAAGGAAACGGGGGAGGGGTCAACCTCCACTCTCATATGGTCGGGCCTCGGCGGAATTTTTCCGTATTCCCTGTCCTCAAGGATTTTTTTGATTTCAACCCGCCTTTTTTCAAAATCCTCCGCGGTTTTTACCTCGCCGCCGTCCTTGAATTTTAAAAGAGGCGGAAGCCTTCTTTCATTTAATAAAGCGTATGCGTCCATTGAAGCAGCTCCTTTGCTTGACTGTATATCAATTGTATATTTTTCGGTATAATTTGTCAATACCCTTTGACAAATAAATCCGCGCGTGTTAAAATATAGTAAAGCCGTTACCGATACGAAAGGGGGAATGCCAAATGCTTGATAAAATGCCGCTTGACCGCGGAGCAAGCCTGATAATCGAAAGACTGTATAGCTCGGGCTACGAGGCGAATATCGTTGGCGGAGCTGTGCGCAATCATATCCTCGGTATTCCCGTGTCGGATATCGATATTACGACCTCCGCACTTCCCGAGGAGGTCTGTCGCATTTTTTCGGATTTGCGAGTTATTGAAACGGGAATAAAGCACGGCACGGTTACCGTCCTCATCGACGGCACACCCTACGAGCTTACAACCTACCGCACCGACGGAAGCTACCTTGACAACCGCCACCCCGAAAGCGTAAGCTTTACGGCAAGCCTTTCGGAGGACCTCGCCCGCCGCGATTTTACCGTAAATGCAATTGCATACAATCCCCGCGACGGCTATACCGACCTTTTCGGCGGAATATCCGATATCAAGGACCGAGTTATCCGCGCCGTCGGCAACCCCGAGGTAATGTTTGGGGAGGATGCCCTGCGTATCCTTCGCGCAATTCGCTTTGCCTCCGCACTCGGCTTTTCGGTGGAGGCGCACACCGCCCTTGCGGTAAGGAAATGCGCACCCCTTCTTGCCAACGTTTCACGCGAGCGTATTTTCCTTGAATGGACAAAGCTGCTCCTTGGCAGTGGCGCGCACGCCGTCCTATCCTCCTATTCCGACGTTATTTCTACCGTTGTCGGGGAGCTTTCAAAGCTTCGCCTGCCCGAGCCGCGACTGTTCAATCTCGCAACGCCAACCGTGCGGGAGCTTTCGCTGTTTTACCTCTCTTGCCCCGACCCCGTGTCAAGCTTTAACAGTGCAATGACCGCCCTTCGCGCGGATAACAGGCGCAGAAAAAACGGCATATCCGCCCTTGAAATTATCGACGGGTGCAACCTACGCTCTCGTTCGGAGCTTCGGCTCTTTGTATATCGGTATAGCTTGGACTCCGTCGCAACGGCAGTCGAGCTTGCATATACCGTCGGCAAAATAAACGCGGAGGAATACGCTAACGCAAAATCCGCCTTAAACGGTGCAAATATCCACTCTCTTGCCGACCTTTCGGTTGGTGGCGCGGATATTATGCCCCTTGGATTAAGCGGGCGCGAAATAGGAAGCCTTCTTGACACACTCGCCGTCGCGGTTATAGAGGAAAGGTGTGAAAACACTCGCGACTCTCTTATCTGCTACGCCAAAAAAATAATCAATGCAGGGTAGGTAAAATACTATCCTGCATTTTCACAAAACCGCGCGTCCGTCATAATATGATAGTGAATTGCATTGCAGTTCAATTTTTTAATTTTTGGCATATTATGACCGAATATATCATATCGTTTTTGAAAAAACGCCATTCGGTATTTCTTCTCCCCGCGGACGGTAAAATCACCGATTTGATAAATTCCGACGGGTTGGTGCTTATCCCCGATTCAACCTCGCGCGCCGATGCCGTTTTTAAAACGGTGGGAAGGGCGCGCTACCCCAAATGGCAGCTCTATATGCTGCTTGGCTTTTTCTTTCGCGACTGTCTCGGTTACCCGCTTTGCGAGTTAAGCGTTGAAATAGACGGAGAGCTTGAAAGCCTTGAAATATTTGACACGCCTCGGGGCTTCACGGGAATTAGGCTCGATAAATGTAAACAATTATTTACAACATTTACCGATAAATTTAAATGCAATCGAGCTGCGGAGGGCAAGCTCTCGCATAGCGGTGACGTAGCCTCTGCTTTATATTCCGCCGTGGCGGAATGCGAAAATTGCAATGGCGGCACTTGCACCGTTGAGGTCGGAGGCGTAGAATTTGGCATAACCTTTAGGGACGGGGAATATACCGTGCTTACTTCGGCGTCGCTTCTTAAGAAAAATATAGCAAATAAAATATAATACGGGCGGGTGGTCTATTGACTATTCGCCCAAGCTGTGTTAAAATTAAACGAAAAATATTCTTGCGGCATACCGTGAATGCACACCCCCTGCCGCGGGAGCAGTCAATGAAAGGAGTAGCTTATGGCGTTTGACGCTTGTATGATGCGTGCCTCCCTGTCGGAGCTTCGCACGGAATTTCCCGACGCCAGGGTGGACAAGGTTTTACAGCCGCAAAACGATGAAATCGACCTTGTCATTCATTCGGGGCGAAGCACTCGCCGCCTCGTGTTTAACGTCGGGCCTAACGCTCCGCGTCTGCAGCTTTCGGATATTGCAAAGGAAAATCCCCTTAAAGCGCCTATGCTTTGTATGCTTCTTCGCAAATATTTCGTCGGAGCGCGAATTACCGCGGTAGAGCAGCTTGATTTTGATAGAATTGCGCGGCTTACGCTTTCCTGTCTTGACGATATGGGCTTTCCGACTACGCGATATATCGTTTGCGAAATTATGGGAAAGTACGCAAATTTCATTGTTCTCGATGCGGAGGATAAAATCCTCACCGCTATGAAAATTATCGATTTTGCCGCCTCTACGGTAAGACAGGTGCTGCCCGGACTCAAATATCAAATACCCGCCGCACCCGAAAAGCTTTCGCCCCTCTTTATCAATCGCGAGGAGTTTTTCGCCGCGCTTTCCCGCTTTGACCGCGAGCGCACCGTTGAAAAATTCATAACCTCAACCTACGGAGGCATCGCAACGCAAATCGCGCACGAGCTTTGCTACCGTGCCACGGGCAGAATCGACCTTCCGCTTGCGCTTGCCGACACCGAGCGTCTTTATTCGGTTTTTTACGAGTGGCAAACACTGCTTGTAAACGAAAATTACAACCCCACCGTCGCGATAAATTCGGAGGGCAAGCCCATCGACTACTCCTATATGGATATTACCTATCTTGGCGACGGAGTGATTTACCGTCATTTTCCGACGGTGTCCGCGCTCTTAGATATGTATTTTGCCGAAAAGGACAGAGTGGAGCGAATTCACCAGCGCGCCCACGACCTCGTCGTGCTTATCTCAAACGCCATCTCCCGCACCGAGCGAAAGCTCGCAATACAGCGCGAGGACCTGCGCCAAAGCGAAAGGGGCGAGGAATATAAAAAGCGCGGCGACCTTATAACCGCAAACCTTTACCGCCTTAAAAAGGGAATGACCTCCTTCGTCGCGATTGACTATTATGACGAGGAGTGTCCCGAGATTACGGTGGAGCTTGACGAAAGGCTCACCCCCGCGCAAAACGCGCAAAAAATGTACAAGCTTTACAACAAAGCGAAAAAGGCAAAGGAAATCCTTACCGAGCAGATAAAAATCTGGGAGGCGGAGCTTGCTTATCTTGAGGGCGTGCGCGACTTTCTCTCCCGCGCGGAAACCGAGGAGGACCTCGCCGAAATCCGCGACGAGCTTTACCGTGCGGGCTACGCATCGCGTATGCGCGGCTACAAGCCGCCAAAGCAGATAAAGGCAAGACCTATGCGCTTTACCACCACCGACGGAAGGACACTGCTCGTCTGACGAAACAATATCCAAAACGACCACTTGACCTTTAAAATCGCACAAAAGGACGATATCTGGTTTCACGTAAAGGATATCCCCGGCTCTCACGTTATTCTCGTTACGGATGGGGAGGAGCCGACCGACCGCGATTACACGGAGGCTGCGTCGGTTGCGGCGTATTACTCGAAGGCAAGCTCCGACCTCGTTGCGGTAGATTACACCCGTGTCAAAAATATCAAAAAGCCGCAGGGGTCAAAGCCGGGCTTTGTCACCTACAAAACGAATTACACGGCATACGTGCGAAAAATCAATCCAAAGGAGCTTACCGAAAATGGCGGCAGTTGAGCTTACCGAGCTTCACAAATATTTCATTATGCGACACCTTCGCGAGGGGGACGTTGCGGTTGACTTTACGATGGGCAACGGAAACGATACTCTCTTTTTGTCCCGCGCGGTGGGTGAAGCGGGAAGGGTTTACGCCTTCGATATACAGGAGGAGGCACTCGACTCTACCCGCAAGCATCTCGAGGAAAACGGCGCACCGAATAACTACACCCTGATTTGCGCCTCTCACCATAGGGTAAAGGAGTTTGTCAACGAGCCGATAAAGGCGGGAATGTTCAACCTCGGCTACCTCCCGCGAAGCGGAAAAAAGGCAGTAACTACGATGCGCGAAACCACGCTTCCCGCGGTGCGGGCGGCGCTTGAGCTTTTATGCCCCGACGGAGTCCTTATCGTTGCGATATATCCGGGACACGAGGAGGGCGCGCTCGAGGGCGAAATGCTGCGCGAGTATTTTTCGGGACTGTCAAGGTATCGGGTTTGCCCCTCGGAGTTTAAAATCCTTAATTCGCCCACCTCACCGTACTTTTTTCTCGTTGAAAAAAGTCCGCGCGCAATCTACGGCGAAATTTGATAAAATCCCAAAACGGGCACCCCGTGTTAAAAAAACTGAACAAAACAAAGGCGGAGTCGTATCGCGACCCCGCCTTTTAACTCTTGTAAATGTAAATAATTATTTACCTTTCGCCACCTCTTGCAAGAGCGCCCGCAAAGCTTACCGCGATAAAATGAGAAGCGACGAAAAGCAGAAGAAGGTATATAATCTCAAGTACTATAGAGAGTATCTCGGCAAAAACGAACGAGCCTCCGTAATTTATGAAAAACTCCACCGTTTTAAGCATCGGAAGGCTTGCGATAAAGGATATAATTGCCGACGGTGCGATAATTTTTGCCCTCGGCTGCGAGAAGTCGAATGCGCCACCGCCCGAAAGCATAGCTAAAAGCGAAGGTGCGACCTTCTTTTTATAGCCGTCGGCAATTTTGCGATAGGAATAACGCATAGCCGCATAAAGCAAAAGGACGAAAGACCCGAAAAGCAGGGAAAAGGCAACTGCAATTAAAAGCGAAAGCAAAATCGCGTCAACAAGCTCAAAGCCAAGCTCGTAAAGCTCCATATAAAAATACGGTGCGTAAAAGCCTATTCGCGGAAGGGAAAGGGTAAGACAGTTCAAAAGCAGTCTGCCAGTTTTTCTTTCACAGGAAAGAAAGAGCAGCACGACCGAGAAAATCACGGGAAGCAAAAGCTCCACCGCGCCCGAAATCAAAAGATAGGAAATCTCCGCCGCTACCGACCCTCCGAGCAAAAAAATATGATACGGTATATACTGAATTACCGAAATAAACAGGCAAGCGAGCGAAAGCATAAGCCCGAGCCGCTTTTTTGAAAAAAACATAAGCCTCTCCGTTTTGTGTCCTAACGGCGCGGGAGCAACCCTCCCCGCTGTCATATAATAGTTAGTGCTACCTGTATTTTAGCACATCTTAATCCATAAATCAAGACAAATGAGGAATTATGTTAAAACGAATATTTGAAGGCACTCCGTTTCTTCTTCCCGCAGACGGGCATAATCGCGCTCTGATGCATAGCGCGGTTGCCTCGCTTCACGGGGTGGAGCATATCACCCTCGGATACAGCATACGCCGCCGACCGATAGATATGTATAAATTCGGAAAGGGTAGGGGGCGTGTCGTATTTTTCGGCACTCATCACGCACTTGAAAGCATTACCGCGAATATATTGTACACTTTTGTTTACACATTAAACGGAGGCGAGCGCCTTGATTTATACGACGGGGAGGTTCCAGAGCTTTATACCTCGCTTTACACCTACTACGTCGTTCCGTGTCTTAACCCCGACGGGGTTGAAATACGCTTTTCGGGAGATAAGCTCTCGCCGATTTTTCCCCGCGTTGCTAAAATGGCGGACGGGGATTTTTCGTCTTGGCAGGCAAATGCCCGCGGCGTTGACCTTAACCACAACTACGAGTACGGCTTTGCCGAGTATAAGGCGGTGGAGGCGGCTCGCGGCATTCGTGCGGGTGTCTCTCTTTATTCGGGAGAATATCCCGAAAGCGAGCCTGAAAGCCGACTTGCCGCAAATCTCGTCCGAATTTTAAAGCCGCGCGCCGTCGTAAGCCTTCATACGCAGGGGGAGGAAATATTCTACGCCCCAACCGATGCCTGCCGCGCGGCGAGGGCACTCGGAAGAATTTGCGGATATTCCGTTGGACTGCCCACCGATACCGCCCTTTACGGCGGGCTTTGCGACTATACGGGCTATGCGCTTTCAATCCCATCCTTTACCCTTGAAATCGGGCGCGGAAAAAATCCCTTGCCCGAGTCAGACGTCCCCGCCGCACTAAAGCGTGTCGGACCCGCACTTCTGACACTGCCAAAATATGTATAATTGTTAACAAATTGTAAACATTTGCCTCAAACGCAACTTTCTCTTGACAGTGCGCGCCGTGTATGTTATTATATTACACGCGTGAAAACGCATAAATAAATTCTCACATAGCGAGGTGGAGTCTTGCCGGTGCTCATTGAGTCGCAGGGCTATGTCGCTATGGCGGAAAAAACCAAAAGGAGGAACATTAAAATGTTCGAAATCACAATCAAGCAGTTGCTTGAAGCAGGTGTTCACTTCGGTCACCCTACCAAGAAGTGGAACCCGAAGATGGCGGAGTACATCTTCACCCAGAGAAACGGTATTCACATCGTTGACCTTCAGAAGACCGTTAAGAAGTTCGAGGAGGCTTACAACTACGTTGCAGAGCTTGCTCAAAACGGCGGAACTATCCTCTTCGTAGGTACGAAGAAGCAGGCTGCCGAAACCGTAAAGGAAGAGGCACAGAGATGCGGTATGTACTACACCAACGTACGTTGGCCCGGCGGTATGCTTACCAACTTCCAGACCATTCGCAAGTCTATCAAGCGTCTTAAGGACCTTGAAAAGATGCAGGCTGACGGTACTTTCGACCTCCTTCCCAAGAAGGAAGTAGCAAAGAAGCTCAAGGAGATCGACGACCTTCAGAAGTCCTATGGCGGTATCAAGGAAATGGACCGTCTTCCCTCCTGCGTATTCATCGTTGACACCCGCAAGGAGAGAAATGCAGTTCTTGAGGCAAAGAAGCTTGGCATTCCCGTTGTAGCAATCGTTGACACCAACTGTGACCCCGATGATGCCGATTACATTATCCCCGGTAATGACGACGCTATCCGCGCTATCAAGCTTATTGCAGGTGCGCTTGCAGATGCTGTTATCGCTGCTCACGGCGGCGAGGAGGCAGAGGTTGTAGAAGAAACCCCCGCCGAAGTTGCAGAAGACGCAGAATAATTAAAAGGAGAACACGAAAATGGCAGAAATCAGTGCAAAGGCCGTTGCCGAGCTTAGAAAGCTTACCGGCTGCGGTATGATGGATTGTAAAAACGCTCTTAAGGATGCAAACGGCGACTTTGACGCGGCTGTAAAGATTCTTCGCGAGAAGGGTATGGCTGCTACCGCAAAGAAGGCTGACAGAATTGCAGCAGATGGTCTTGTCGATATTATGACCATCGACAACGTAACCGCTATGGTAGAGGTTAACTCCGAAACCGACTTCGTTGCAAAGAACGCTGTATTCCAGGAGTTTGTAAAGACCATTCTCAAGACTATCATTGAGAACAAGCCCCAGAACGTTGAGGCGCTCCTTGCTTGCAAGGCGTCCGGCTGTGAGGGAACTATTGCAGACGAGCTTACCGAGCATACCTACAAGATCGGCGAAAAGCTCTCTATCCGTCGCTTCGTAATCGTTGAAGGCGTTGTTTCCACCTACATTCACGGTCTTGGTAACACCGGCGTTATCGTTTCCTTCGTTACCGACGTTGCAGCTAACCCCGCATTTGCAGAGTGCGCAAAGAACGTAGCGCTCCAGGTTGCGGCAATGCCCGTTCTTTACCTTAACAAGGAGTCCGTTCCCGCAAACGTTCTTGAGGAGGAGAAGAACATCCTCATCGCTCAGATGCAGCAGGATCCCAAGATGGCTAACAAGCCCCAGCAGGTGCTTGAGAAGATCGTCGAGGGCAAGCTCGGTAAGTATTACGAGAACAACTGCCTGCTTGAGCAGCTCTACGTAAAGGATGACTCTATGACCGTTGGCAAGTACGTTCAGTCGGTTGCAAAGGAGCTTGGCGGCTCTATCTCGGTTGTCGGCTTCGTTCGCTTTGACAAGGGCGAGGGTCTTGAAAAGAGAGAGGAAGACTTTGCGGCAGAGATTGCAAAGATGGTTAACGGCTAATACCGAATATCAATTAACGCCACCCGCTTGGGTGGCGTTTTTTTGCTTCTTTGACGAACATTGCGGGAGCTTGCCTATAAAAGCACCGATAGACAACTGGAGCTTTCCTATATAAACGAAGCTCTAATAGCTGCTTTTTAATACGTAAACGAAGCACTGATGCCCGTAGTATCTTGCCGAAATAAACCAGGTCAGCGAAAAGTATTCATATATAAAGCGGTAGGCTTTCATACCGCACGCTTTTGTTTTCGCTAATTTTCCAAACGGTGAATTTAGAACGGATTTCTTCATATATTCTATTAAAAGGCTTTCGCACAAGCAATTCAATTAAAGGGCTTTCGCACGAGCCTTGGCGGTGGAAATATGAAACGAAAAACGAAATTTTTATACAACGGCATACTTTTGACGGCTGTGGGGCTTGCTATGCGCGGCACACAGCTGCTTTTCGGCGCGTATATTGCCCGCACCCTCGGTGCGGAGGGCGTAGGGCTTAACACCCTCGTTATGATGGTGTATTCCTTTGCCCTGACCTTTGCAACCTCGGGTATAAGCCTTACGGTAACACGCCTTGTCGCGGCGGCGACGGGGGAGGGCAGAGAGGAGGAAATCGGCGGAATAATAAAGGGGGCGTTTTCCTACGCCTTCATTTTCGGAAGCGTCGCAAGCCTCGCCTTGCTTTTGCTTTCGGATATAATCGGAAACCGTATTATAGGCGACGGCTTTTCGGTAGCCGCGCTTCGTCTATTGTCCCTGTCCCTGCTTCCGTCCGCCTTTTCCGCGGTAATATCGGGATATTTTATAGCAAACAGGCGGGTTACAATCAACGCAATAACGCAGGTAACGGGACAGCTTTTGAGAATAGTCATAACCGTCCTGCTTTTGACAAGGTCGGGCGGAAGTCCGATTTCAATGCTTGCCGTCGGCGTGAGTGCATCGGAAATATTATCTCTTTTGATTTCTGCACCAACCTTTTTGCTTGAAAGAGCCGCGGCAAGAAAAAAATCAAAGGCACAGCTTGCACCCGTTGCAAAAATGGCGCTTCCGCTTGGAATTTCGGCATATCTTCGCTCCGCGCTTTTAACACTCGAGCATAATTTAATACCGAAAAGCCTTTTGCGGCACGGAGAAAGCAAAGCCGAGGCGCTTTCCTCCTACGGTTACCTGCACGGAATGGCTCTGCCGTTTATACTTTATCCTATGACGCCGCTAACCTCCTTTTCGGGACTTTTAGTGCCGGAATTTGCCGAGGAAAAGGGAAGGGGAAACCGCGAAAAAATGGCAAGCATAGCCACCCGTGCGTTAAATACCACGCTCACCTATGCAGTTTTGTCCTCGGTGCTAATCCTTCTTTTCTCGCGCGAATTCGGATATACCGTATATGCCTCAAGCGAAGCGGGGCGTTATATCGCAATGCTCGCCCCGGTTGTGCCGATAATGTACATCGACCACGTTGCCGACGCTATCTTAAAGGGCATCGGCGAGCATATCTATTCTATGTGGGTAAATATCCTCGACGCAATCCTTTCGATAGTCCTCGTCCTCACACTTATCCCGATTATGGGCATAAGCGGTTATGCCGTCGTAATTATCGTTATGGAGGTATTTAACTTCCTTCTTTCGGCAATACGGCTTCGCACGCGAATTGCCTTTCGCATAGATTTTGCTCGTTCGGTATTTCTCCCCGCCTTGGCTATGACGGCTTGCGCGGTGCTTTCCCGTAACGCCTTTTTAATGAGTGCGGAGCAAACCACACCCCTTTGGCTAATACTGCGGATAATCTTTACAATTTGCGCGTATGTGGCAACCCGTGTTACGTTTTCTCTGATTTTGTCGCTTTTTCGCAAAGTTAATAAAGCAAATAATTATTTACATTGTAGGGATAAAAAATCTCGGCTCGTTTGAGCCGAGATTTTTTTAATCGTCGTTTTCTTCCTCTTCGCTTTCGCTTTCGCGGCTGTCGAGGATGTGGAGGTCCTCAATACGGCGTCCGTCCATCTTAAGAACCTTTACGGTAAGACCGAGAGCCTCAAAGCTGTCGCCCTCCTCGGGAATTCTTCCGAGGATATCCATCGCCCATCCGTTAACGGTAGTCGACTCGATTTCCTCCTCCGGCTCCTCAAGGTCAAGCTCGTCAAAGAGCTTCTCTATGTTAGCCATACCCGAAACTATGTATTCCTTTTCGCCGATTTCCTTGATTTCCTCAATTATTTCGTCATGCTCGTCCCAGATTTCGCCGACTATTTCCTCGAGAATATCCTCGAGAGTAACGATACCCGCCGTGGAGCCGTATTCGTCGGTAACAACCGCAAGGTGAAGCTGCTTTTCCTGAAGCTCCTTCAAAAGGTCGTTAATCTTCATTGACTTCGTGACGTAAATAACGGGCTTAACAATATCCGAGATCGGAGCGGTGCGCTTGTAAACCGTGGTGAAAAAGTCCTTGTAATAAATGATACCCGTAATGTTGTCGAGGTCGTCCTCGTAAATCGGAATACGGGAGTAGCCCGACTCGGAGAATATTCTCTCAAGCTCATCCTTCGACACGTCGGACTCAACCGCCGTTATATCGATACGCGGGGTGAAAATATCCCCAACCTCAAGGTCGTTGAACTCGATTGCACTCTTTATAAGAGTGGACTCCTCCTCGTCGATATTACCGTCCTCCTCTGCCTCCTCGATAATCGAGATAAGCTCCTCCTCGGTCATACCCGTGTCCTCGTCCTTCTTGAAAATCTTAAAAAGGAGCTTTTGAAGCTGACCGAAAATGAAGGTTATCGGTGTAAGAACGATAAGCAGAGCGTAAATAAACGGTGCGGAGAACATTGAAAACTTTTCGGGGAATTGCTTTGCGAGCGTCTTTGGAATAATCTCGCCAAAGGTAAGCACCGCCACCGTCATAACGATGGTGGAAAGGGTGGGCGCGAAATCCTCCGAAAGCAAAGAGCCTTCGTTTTTGGCAATTGCCACGAAAAACAGGGTAGCAAGCGTAGCCGAAGCAATGTTGACGATGTTGTTACCGACGAGAATGGTGGAAATAAGCGTGTCGTAATCGTCCGCCAGCTTAAGCGCGCGCTTTGCTTTTTTGTTACCCTTTTCGGCAAAGCCCTTCATTCTTATTCTGTTAAAGGTGTTAAATGCGGTTTCGGTTGCCGAAAACCAAGCAGACAGGATAATGCAAAGTATAATAATTACCAGCATCCATAAGTGTCCGTCCATAATAAAGTGTTAAAAACCTCTCAATTTTGATTATTTTCCCGAAAGGGAATAGCTCGGAAGGAAAAACAGCAAAAAAAGGCGTAGCCATACCCGAAGCGTATGCCTATGCCTACCCTATATGAATATGAAAGCGTGCTGACAAGTGTCCGCGTCCGCGTCGTCCATATCATCCTCCCGAAAATTTCGCCGTACGTTCTTGCGACGATATACGAGGTATATTATAGCACAAAGCCCCCGCTTTGTCAAGGGGTGCGGTGCATTTATTTTATTTATCTTGAAAATTTTTAGGGAGTATGAAGCACCGCCTTTTTCTTTTACTTCAACACTTTCGCATCTTTAACACATAAAAAGCAAAAAACTGTGTTAAAGTTAGGATATAATCTTAACTTTAACACAAAGGTGAAGCGAAATGAAAATTTACGATTATAACGGGAGGAAAAACCTCTGCGGAGATAGGGTAAGGGAAGCGCGGCAAAAGCGCCGCATATCGCAAACCGACCTTGCCGCAAGGCTGCAGGTTATGGGCATCACCATCGAAAGGGACAGCCTCTCGCGAATTGAAATCGGCACACGCTTCGTTGCCGATTACGAGCTTTTAAAAATTGCCGAATGCCTGTCTGTGAGTCCTATGTGGCTCCTCGGCGTAGATGAAAGGATGTAAAAATGATACGAGCGCTTGATGAATCGGGTATGTTAAGCACGGTTGCTTCCATATACGGTTACCTTATAATTCTTCTTGAGGTTTTATTTGGACTTTTCCTTGCCAAGAAAATGAAAATAAAATGGTGGCACGCACTTCTTATCGTTGGATGTGAATACACAATGCGCCTTACCGTGACTCCTCTTTTGAGATGGCTCGAGGGGGTCATAGTCGGTGAGATGGCTGGACTCGCTTTAACGCGTATTTATTTGTTTGTCGTTCCTATCTATATATTGGTTTTTCGGCTTTTGAAAATTGATTTTTCGCGAGGACTTGATTTTGTTGCTACGTTATATTTGTTTTCGCAGGGATTAATACATTTCGCCTGCAGCTTTACCGGCTGCTGTTGCGGAAAAATTACGGAAAGCGGTATGTGGAATCCGTTTATGAAATGCTACGTTTTTCCGACTAACGTATATGACGGCTTAACTCACCTTTTCTTTTTCCTTTTGGTTGTTTTCTTTCTTATCGCGAAAAAATGGGACGGTGGCGGGAAAATTTATCCCGTGCTTCTCCTTGTACATGGCTTTTCGCGATTCTTTTGGGACTTTTTCAGAAGGGGCGAAAAAACCCTTCTCAACCTCACGGTATTGCAAATATGGGCAATAGTATTAATGTTCGCCGGCATAGTGTGGTTGTATCTGAAAATGCTGGATGAGGAAAAAAAGGAGAAAAAAAGCTTACGTCCAACTACCTCACACCGCAAAAAATAAATTGAAAGCTCCCCGTGGAAAACCCACGGGGAGCCGTTTTTTTTACCTAAAATCTGTTAATTTGCAGAATCGCGGTAAATTCTTGCGGTTTCGCAATAAGCGTAAAGCGCATTGATAAGGTTTGCAAGCGTTCCGCTTTCGTTAATCTCGTAATAGTAGTAGTTAGCGAGATTGTATGTTGCGGTGCCCTTTGCGGTGGTTATCTCGATATCCTCGGTCATAAAGTATGCCTTAAATCCGATTTCGATATAACTCTTTCCGCCGCAAAGACCGTTAACAACCGCGTAGGTTGCCGTTTTTCTCGAGCCGTCGCTCGCGGTGTAGGTGAAGCTTACCTCTCCGTTATAGTCCTCCTTGAGGTTAAAGCGGAATTTCGGTGCGCTTTCAAGATTGAGCTGTGCGCCGCCAAGAGCGTCGGTAATGCCCGACAGATCGACCGCCTGCCTATCTACTACCGCAACGGTAGCGTATTTTTTATACGTGTTGTAAATTGAAGAAATTGCGGTGTATTCGGAAATTGTTTCTCCCGTGTTGTATCCTTTGATCACGTACGCTGCATCGATATACTTAACTACGTTTGCCATTAACTTCTTTTCGGTCTCGTTGAAATTTTCGCCCGAAAGAATATTGTTTGCGTAGTCGATAGGCGAAATCCATTTTGTAAGCGTATTTCCGTTATACGTTACCTCAAGCTTCACGGCTTTTCCTGCATTTGCGGGATTGATGCCCGTCTTTGCTACCTTGTAATAGCCGGGCATAGAGCTTGTATCGGGTGTAACCGCTACGCCGTCAATCACGAAGGTCATTTCTCCTTTTTTCTCAACGAAGAAGTTGAGGTTAAAGTCCTCCTGGAGCGACATATTGACCTTAAGACCGAATTTGTCGAGCAACACGCCGGTGTAAGTGGGCGTTTCGCCGTTAGAAACTGCGGAGGTATTGAATATGAGCATTTTATCGTCTTCAATACCGAATTTATTTGCCGCATCGCTAATTGATGGAGTTTCACCCGCAAGCCAATTTTCCTTAATCGAAGCTCCGTTGTAGCTCCATGTTACGTTGGCGTAATTGTCACTTACGAGAACGTAGGGAAGCGCAATGTTATTTTGCCTTGCAACGAAGTTTCCATCGAGAATTCTTATAGTGGAGTCGCTTGACGGATCCGTTTTAAAAGCTGCCCCCTCAACGTAATAAGTTCTTGTTAAAAGCCTTGCCTTGTCGGATTCCTGCTTGTTGGAATCGGGGTTTGCGCTGCTGGAATCTGCAAGCTTTTCACAGTTGTGATAAACCTCTCCGAGCCTTGCCTGCATTGCAGCATCGCAGTTATCCCAATCAAAGTCGGTGGCGTCGCTCATGGTCATTGCTTGATGTCTAATGAGAGTTCCGCCGCTCGCGACGTTTACGGTCGTACCGTCACAAAGCTCAATTCTCGAGTTGTTTATAAGAGTGAATACGTTCGTGCCTCCGACTATGTACGGTAAATTGAATACGCATCCACTTACCGTAAGGTCGGGGTATGTGCTTTCGTCTTTATTGATGTTATTTCTGTTGTGTATGGAAACAGCGGAGCATCTTGCGTTTATCGTAATGTTGCAGTTGTAAAGACCGCCCTTGCCCGCACGGTAGTCGATAAGGGTGTAGGTTGAAATAAAATCAACGTTGTAGAAATTGGTTTCGCCAACACCGTTCTTGAACCATGCGTTTGACGCCAGTGCCCTGTTATCAACGCCGCCGGGACCGAAGAATTCAATTTTGTTGCCTGCGGAGTTGCTCGTTTGTAAGAAGTGGTCGGACGTTACGGTGGAGTAGTAGGTGATGTAATATCCGTTAAAGTAAATGTTACCCGCCTGAGAAATGCTACCATCGGTAGAAGTTGAGGTTATATCGAAATTGTTCGTAACCGAAATTCTATCGCACCTTGTATTCAAAATGCTGTAGAAGGTTTTTTCGTCAACGGTTTGGTAGCCCGTAATGGTTGAACCGTTGACCGTAACCATAACACCGCCATACTTCTTTCTCGTTTGATAGAAATCGGTATTTTCGCTTGTTACAATCATATCCTCCGCGCTTGCCTGCTTTGCGTAATTACCCGAGGTAGAAGGCGAAAGCGCCCAAGCGTTACCCGTAGTATAGTAGCTGTACGTTCCGTCGCCGTTGTTTTCCTCGGTTATTGTAGTACCGTCGGCGATTGTACCGCTGTAAACTGCGCTCGTTGTGTTGTAATAAAGCTGATTAACCGTGCTTCCGTTGGAAAGATGCCATTTTACCGTAATGCTTCCCGAATGGAATTCAAGCGAATCATCGCCAACCGTACAAACGTAGTACGGAGATGTAGCGAGAAGCTTATTTCCGTTCAAATCTACGGTGCAGGGTGCTTCAATGGAAATTGACGATTCGTTGGATTCGTGGAGAACTATTGTAATAATATTGTCCATTCCGTAAACGGCAATAATATCTTCAAGCTCGTCAAAGGAGCCTGCAATCATCGTTGTTGACTCGGTTACGGCATTGCTTTCGTTGACAACCGACATTACGAGAGCTGCGGCGGGTGCGTCGAACACACCGAAAATGTCAACGATGGGAGTATCGGGCTTAACCTCATCCTCGCCGTCGGTGGGCTTGGGCGTGAGGGTTACGGTTGCCACCTTCGACTCGCTCGGAGAAGCTTGGCTGCTTTGCTCCTTTTCGGGAACCCAGTCGGAAATGTCGGTCCATCTGTAGCCAAACGTGGAGGCGTTTGTTTCGCCGGGGATAAGCTCCTCTATAACGATTGCAACGTTAAAGCTCGTTACACCCTTTGCCTCGATAATAAGTCTTTCGTAGGAGGAGTAGTCCTTTTGCGGCTCACCACCGTTGGATACAGAGTAATTGTTACCAAGAGTTACATTAAGAAGTCTGTCCTCCTCGTCTGCCGCGTTTCCGATTCGGAAGGTAAGGCCGCTATTGTTGTTGTCAATAAGCTTGACGCGCATAACGGTTTTTCCGTCGTACATATACGCGATGGTTCCGTCAACCGAAAGAACGGTTTGCACTCCCGATTGAATATGACCGATCCAAGCGAGGTCAACCGCCTTGTTAAAGCTTGCCTCGTCCTGAATTACCGTGGTTTTTCTGCTGTTGGTAAGGAGCAATCCGCGCTTTGCATCGTTCGCCAATCCGCCGTAAACGGAGGTGTTGTCGATAACTGCATACGCGCCGTATTCGTTGTTGCCATGCTCGCACAGCTCTCCAAAGCCGCTTTGTGTCTGACCGTATTTAAGCAGCGATTGCTCGCTCGTTATAATAAGGTTGTTGTTACCCTCACCGCCCATCGAGTAGTAGGCGTATCTTGTTGTAGAGCCCCAAAATCCTGCGGCGTTGTATTCCTCCGTGCCAATGTCACAAAACCATCTTGTGCCCTTGTTGTAATAAACGAAGGAGCCGGAGTCAATCTGTCCGTGTCCGAGATTGTTGGTGTTACCGATCATACCCGCGTAAAGCGTTCCCTCGTTTTTATCCCAGGAGTCGCGCACCACGTATCCGTCGATACCCTCCATATAATACTGGAGGTCGGGGAAATCCCAATCTCCGATTTCCTCGTCGGACATATAGTATATACAGTCGTAGTAGGACGGGCTTTGCGAAAGATTTGCGTTAAAATTCTTTCTGATACCCGCGAGCGTGGTATCGCCCATACCGTATTCGCTTCCAAGGAACATAAACCAGGATGTATCCTGTGCGGAAACGGTGTTGGAGTCGTGATAGTTGAAGGAATTACCGTCGCTCGACATAGTGTTAATGGCGTAGTAAACGGTTCTGTCCATACCCCAAGCGTCAAGCAAGCCCCAGTCGCCTCCATCGGTACAGGAAACGAGTGCCGCAACCATTTCGTAAATATTGTTTGTACCGTACGACCAATAGCCGTTTGACTCGATGTAAGAGCCGTCGGTTATGTATTGCTGAAGTCCGTATCTCGGAAGGTTGTAAAGTCCCTGGTTAATAATGAACTCCGCATAATCCTGATAAGTGCTGTATCCGTTGTGAACCGAGGTATTGCCCGTGGGATAATTCGTAAACGGAACATCCGCCGAGTACGTGCCGTTGACTGCGATGTCAATTTGCACGCCCGAGGTAGCGGTCGTGCTGTTAACAAGGGCGAGAGCCGCCACCGTAGTACCTGCGGAGCATACCGCGTTCCAGTTGTTTTCGCGGTTATAGAAATTCCAACCGCCCGTAACGGGAGGGCTTCCCCACGGAAGCTTTGAGTAGTCGCTCGTGTTAATGGAAAGGAATGCGGGAACAAGTCCGTGGGTAAAGAGTATAAGCTCTATTGCCTCGACGTCAAAGCCAAGCTCGGTCCAAGCATCGTAAAGCCAGTCGTAAGCAACCGCATAGGGGGACATTGCGTCGGCAACGTTAAGGAAGTGACCGGGACCCCAATGCTCCCACTTACCCATTGTAATTGCGTAATCGTATGCAAGCCTTGCGAGGTTTTCATCTCTCGTCATTTGGTAAGCAAATGCAAGAGCAAGAATGTTTTCGTTGTTGTTTGCCGCCTGACCGAGACGTCCGCCGACGTCGTAACCGCCCATTTCGTTTGAAGTAAAAGGTATTTGGTCAAGGCTCGATTGCTGTCCCGCTACGATACCGACGGTGGTATTAAAGCCGGTGTAATCGTTACTCTTTGCGAGGTTGTATCTGCTGTAAATGCTGTAACCGTTATCGACCCTGTTTTTGATGTAGGAATAAAGCGTCGGATCGCTCTCTCCGCCCGAAAGGTAAATCTCGTGAAGAGCGTCGAAGGTCGCGCTGTCGGCATAAAGATACGGGTGATCGCTTGCGGTCATATTATTAACCGAGAAGGAATTTGCGTTTGTAACGTCGCTCGTTACGTTATCGAAAAGGAATCTCTGCATTACGGGAATGAGAGTCAAATCCGCCCCTTCGACAAACACCGTGTCAGAGCTGCTTGTAACCACGATAAGACCCATGGAGTTGTACTCGGCGTGATATCCGCTGTACGCCGTACCTATATCGTTAAGCTCTACCGCGGAAATTCCGTTAACGCTCTGCGTGCCTCCCGCGGGTGCGCTTCCTATCACGGTCGTAAGGGAGGAAGCGGGAATGTATATACCGCCGTTGTATATAAACGGTGCAGCTATACCCGTCACCCTTTGGTTGTTGGAATTGAGTGCGTTTTCAACGTTGACCTTGAAAAACGCATTTCCGAGATATTTCGACACGTCAATGTCGGGTGCTGCGGCGTAATTGTAAAGAGCGCCGCGGTCACTGTCTGCAATCGTGACGTTAAGCGCGGTAGCCGCGTCCGTCGTGTTGCTTGTGTATATCTTGATGTTATCCATATTCCAAGCCGCGGCGACTCTCCTGATACGGATACCGTTGGGACGCACGTCCTCGGGAGTGTTTTTGTAAGTGATGCTGGACTCCGCCTTTTGCTCAAGCGTTCCGCCCTTCGTTCCAAAGTAGGATGTAACCGTTCCCGCGGATTTGCTTTCAAAGGTATATACGAACGCTACCGTGTACCACGTTCCGCTGCTATACGACAAGTTCTCGGAGCTTTGTGTTGTACTGCCACAGCTCGTGGTTGTTTTCGGTACTTTAAGCCTTCTTGTGCCCGAATTACCCATTAAAAGGCTTTGCTCACCGTAAGTGGTACCGTTGGTGGCAGAGTTCGGATATACGGCAAGAAGATTACCGCTGCTTATCGAAGCGGTTGACATAAAATCGAACTGTATAACCACGCTTCCCGATTCGGGGAGGTAGTTGCCGATTACGTAAGAGAAGTACTCGTCATCCGATCCCACTGTCGGGAGATTAACGTATGAGTTGTCGCTTCCCGACACCTTGTTAATTCCCGAGTAATTTACAATTTCTCCACCGTTTTCGATGGAAGTATTGTCCTCGAAATCGTTGTTCAACAACACGATGACGTCACCGCTTGTTGCATTTCCGCTACTCGCCGCAAAGCAGGGAAGTACCATCCCCGCCAAAAGGCAAATCACGGTAATCAAGGAGAGAAATCTCCTGTTTGTCCTACTGTTCATATCTATCTCCTTTAAAAAAATAATTATCAATCAAAACCTTCCCAAAAACCTTCCCCTTTGGGGAAGGCTTACCGTCCGCACAAAGCCTTGTAGCGTTTAGCCTTCTCCCCCGAGAATGGTGTCGAGAGTTGCGAGCAACTCTATGGATGCGGTTTATGCTGTTTCCCTATATACACGTTTTCCGCCCTACGCCCGCGCAGAAATACACAGTATAATATTATCAAAAGGGAGGGTAGATGTCAACCGAAAAAATGTTAAAAATGCCTAAATTTGAAAAGTTCGTGAAGAATGTATATAAAACAAAATAAATATTTGTATATAACGCGCATTGAAAAGCCCTTGATTATATTATATAATAATATATCATAGGATAACTATGCCGTCAGCCGTGAGAGAGTCGGACCAAGCGGAAGGTCAGCTCTCAAAGGCAAAAATGCCGCTGTGAGTTGAACTCTCCCACCCGTATGCGGAACGGGGCAGGGGGCTTGCTTCGACCCCATTACGGCTTATGGCTGTGTTAAACTATGAAAATGGCAAATTTCTCAAATAAATTTCTTGAAAGGAAAAAACAAAAATGAGAAAGCAAAACAAAATCGTTTCGCTCGTTCTCGTGGTTGCTCTCCTTCTCGGAGTGTTCGTTGTGATTCCGGGCTCTCCCGTCGTTGCTTCTGCGGCAGGCGAGGGTGAAAAGTTCACTCCGACCGTTATCGAAAAGGATATACTCAACAGAGTGAGCGCAACGAACAGTAGCACCGACGCTACTGCGATCAAAAACGCAACCGCGGACAGCACCACGAATTCGCTGTCGCCTTCCGGTATTATTACTACCGGAACTCCTGCGGTGTTCAGCGACCATTCCTTCTACGACAATGGCGTTGTTCCGTACATAGTTACCGACGTTGCAACCGGTAATGAGTATTTGGATATCCGTCCCGGCTCGGAGTTTGACGTGAACAGAACGGCACACTCCCACGTCAACTGGATTACCCAAAACACCTATTATGCCGCGGGCACCTATATCATTACCGAGTTTGATACCTATACAGAGTCCGAGATTATGCAGGACGTCTATGTTTGTATCACCTCCCGTAATTCCGGCGGCAGTAACAAAGCGGGAGCCTCCACGTATATAAAGGATTGGGCGCTTCCCGTTGGCGAATGGGCACACGTTACCCTTGTCGGTGACGTTGATACCAACACCCTTTACGTTTACGTAAACGGCACTCTCACAAAGACAGTAGCCGGCGGTATGTATAACATCGATAATGCAGCATCTCCCGCAAACGGCGGTTATTTCCAGGGTATTCGTCTTAACGTTAACACGATGAAAAACCTCACCGCCAACCAGAACTTTGCGATTGATAACGTAACCTATACCTTCAATCTTGAGAGCGCTTGGCTTGACAGCAACATCGGCGCTACCTCGCTTGTTGGCTCGGGCATTTACGATGAAAATTACGTTCTTCCTTCCGTTCCCGCACTTGCAAAGGTTGACGGTGAAACCGTTAACTCTCCTGCAGAGCTTTCCGCAAAGCTTGTCGGTTACGTGGCAAAGAACGTAGAGCTTCTTCGTCCCTACCGTGGCACCATCACCGTTAACTGCGATGCTACCGTTGAAACTCACGGCTACACCGCACCCACCGCTGGTACGAACGTTTCCTCTACCGTAAACGGCACCGTTGTAACCTACGACGCTCCGTTCAAGCCGTCGATATCCGAAACCGATTTCGGTAGCGCCACCAACGTTAAAAACGCAATAGTGGATACCAATATCGCGGGTAACAAAATTGACTCCATCGGCTTGAGCAATTTCGGTGCAGATTATACTTGGGCTAACGGCTACAACACCGCACACATCGCTACCAACACCGTTGACGGTAACACGTACCTCGTTGTAAAGGGTAACCCGAATTACGTTGCGGAAAGTATGGACTCGTATCTGAATATCAACGTCGTTAGCAGTACTAATCAATATACTTACGATGCGAACGCGCCCTATTACACCGTATTCGAGTTCGATTTTGCAAGAAATGGCGAGCTCGGTTCGCTTAATATGTCTATTATGTATAAGTACGGAAGTGCTTTTGCATACGGTATAACTCCTCTTCACGACGTGTTGAACTCTATCCCGACCGACGAGTTCCATCGTATAACCGTAATCGGCGATAACGCGAACGATACGTCCTACGTCTTCGTTGACGGAGCACTTCAAAAATCCGTGCAAAACGGTGTATTGAACGGCACCTCCGCAACGTACAAAACTGCAGGTACCGTAGCTACCTTCTACGGAGTTCGCTTTGGACAGGATAACAACCAGACCTATAATATGGATAACATTGCGGTTAGAGTTCTCCAGGATTCCGCCCTCGCAACCGTTATCTCGGGTGGTAACCTCTCCGCTTGGAGCGGCGCAATCACCTCTGCAAAGGCTGAATATCCCACCTTCGCCATCGTTGACGGCGAGATAGTGAACAACCCCGCCGAGCTCTCCGCAAAGCTTGTCGGCAATAATGCAAAGAAGGTAGAGATTGTCCGTCCCTATAACGGCACAATCACCGTAAACTGTGACGCTGTTATCGAAACTAACGGCTACACCGTACCTACCGCAGGTACAAACGTAACCGTTACCAACGACGGCACCGTTTACACCTACGATGCTCCGTATCAGCAGAGCCTTGTTACCGAAAATCTCGGTCAACACGGTGACCAAAGCAAAAACACCGAAATTTACAAGGCTATAAAGGGCGAGCATGCGGATAACGTGTTCAACTACTTCTATATGTCCTACCCTAACTCTCTTGACGACACCGCGGCTGACAAGGGCGGACCCTTGCAGGGTGCATATACCTACCTTTCCACCAATACTATTGACGGAAACTCCTATCTTGATTTGAAGCCCGGCGCCTCAGGCTCCAACTTCTATCTCACCGTTTCTCCCAAACAAAGCGGTGGCGTTGCAATTCAAAAGGGCAGCGTTAACCAATACTACGTCCTTGATATGGACGTTGCATTCCACGACGAAACGGTAACCACAAACTTCGGCTGGTATGCCGTTTGCCGTGATAGCGGCGGTAGATTTGCTACCAACGTAAACCAGTCCGCAAGCTTCAAGTCGGCGATTGCTTCGGCTGAAAGAGGTGTATTCCACCACTTCACCACCGTCCTCGACTTTGACAACAACTACGCTTACGTCTTTATGAATGGCACGCTTATCGCTACCGTACAGAACGGCGTATATGGCGGCAGTGGCGCGACCGGTTACACCAACGGCTCTAATGAAGGAAAGACCTTCAAGTTTGAGCAGTTCCGTCTTTTCTCCTCCAACGTTGACAACATTGCCGTTGATAACATAGTTGTAAGAGCAGCAAAGGATCCCTCCGCTGCTGCGGCTGCAATCACCGCACAGAGCCTTTCGGGCTGGTCCGAAAACATCTATGGCAAGGTTGCTTGTGCAGTTCTTGCACCTCTTGCAACCGTTGACGGCGAGTACGTTGCTACCGCGGCACAGCTTGCCGCTGCCCTTAACGGCAGAAAGGTAAAGAACGTTGAAATCCTTCGTGACGAGGCTACTGCTATCACCGTTAACTGTGACGCTGTTATCGAAACCAACGGCCTCTCCGTTAACCTTGTTGCAGGTGAAAACGTAACCGTTACCACAAACGGTACCGTTAAAACCTACGACGCTCCTTGGAAGCCTTCGGCTACCGAAAGCACCGCAAGCAACGGTAACTTCATTATCGATGCCTCCGTTCCGGGCAACCTCTTCTCCGGAAGAACAGGCGTACAATACATTAACAACGGAGACGGTAAAATGGCAATGTACCAGGTTACCGACGTTGAAACGGGCAACACCTATCTTAAGCTTGTTCCCACCACCGACGGTGTAACGGGCGCAAACATCTACCTCACCACCGAAATTATCGCTGCCCCCGGCAACACAACCGCCGATTGCGTATTAAAGGATGGAGAGGGATACTACGTCTATGACCTTGATATCGCCGCAGATGCAGAGATTATTAAGGAGTTGAACTTCGCTCCTTCCGCGCGTAACAATGCAAGCGAGGGTAGCACCTTCCCGTTCCCCGAAGGATTTAACATCGGCGACAAGCTCGGCGATAACGACGTTACGGGCGGCGAATGGCTCCACCTTACCGTTGTTGGAGATATGGCTGCTAACAAGCAGTATCTCTTCGTTAACGGCACCCTTACCGCAGAGGTAGGTAAAGCTAATAAAGAGCCAGGTAAGTACGAGTACCTTAACGTAAAGGGCTACCGTCTTAACCTTGACGTTGCTGCGGTTATCTCCACCGACGAGTCCATTCTCGTTGACAACATCGCATGCCGCGTTTACAAATCCGTTTCCGAGACAAACGGTCTTGACACTGCACTTGCTGCAGGCTCTCTTACCGATTGGACATATCACGTAAACGGCATCGGCGGTGAAAAGCTTCCCGCTATCGCAACCGTTGACGGCACCGAGTACTACGGCGCAACCGAGCTTACCGAAGCTCTTGCAAACGGAAAGAACCATAACGTTATCATCGACAGACCCGTTGCGGGCTACGTATATGCTTCCTCCACCGCAACCGTTACTACTAACGGACTTGCAAACTTTATCTCGGGCGCGCTCGGATACAACGTTGTTGACAACGGTAACGGAACCTACTCCGTAATCGTTGAAAACAGAACCGCCGACATTGTCGTAACTCTTAACGGCAACGAGATTATAAGAGATAACGTTAATTACGGCACCGATATTGCAGAGTACCTTAACGAAAAGCACTCTTATATCGATTCCTACAGCGAAAGAGGTGCAATCGCGGCTGACGACGGTACACTCTATTATCACCTCACCTGGGCTAACAAACCCGACGGTAAGGTTGATGGCGAAAAAACCTTTGAAATAACCTCCGCTACCGAGTTCACGGATGATTACCTTATCCTTGAAAACGGTCAGATAAGAAACGGTGAAAATGATCTCGTAGCCTTCCTTGGATGGAATGCGGGTGACGGACGCTCGTTTGATATCATTCTTAATTCCGATATGGTATTCAGCGGCGCACCCACCGTTAATGCACCGAACGGCTACAAGCATATTTATCTTAACGGTCACACCCTTTCCATCGGTACGGGCAACCCCAGCGAGCATGCTATGACGGCTAACAATAACACCAACGTAAAGATTATTGGCGGTAATATCGTTGATAACGTAAGAAGCAATACGAAGTCTGCTTTCTATCTCGATTACGGCTTCTGTAACTCGTTCGAGCTTATTAACTGTAATATTTACGCCGTTGCTAATCTTTCCGAAATTCGCGGCGGTACGCTCACCATCAAGGACTGCTCTATCAACGTATTCGAGGCACAGTCGGGCTTCGGCATCAAGCTTTGCGAGTATTACAATTTGGGTTACACCTATAATAAGGCAACCCTTAACCTTGTAAACACCGACATCCGCTTCGTTCACGCTAACGAAGGTATAACCCAACCCTTTATCCAGGTGAAGGACTTCTCCGAGTGGGGCGGTGTTACCGAGGAAAAGAAGGCAGAGGCAATCGGCAAGGGCGCTGATACTCTCGTTCACGAGATCAACGTTACCGGCTGTACCGTATATACCGATTACTCCGCACCGTTTATCAAATCCACGACTCAAAACGTAAATATCAATATCGATAATACTCAACTCAACGCAAAGAACGTATTCGGCGCAAACTCTCTCGGTAACGTTACTATCGGAAATAACGTTCTCTCCGCGGTTAAGCTTTCTAACCTCGGTGCAGGTATCGTAGAGGTTAACAGCGGTAACCCCGTTGCTCCTTATCTCTACACCAACAATTACGCTACCGTAATTTGGGCTAACGGCACCGTTGAAAGATGGGCTGACGGCAGCTATCCCGTAAACGCAAATTACAGCAAGGCTAACGTTCCTATGGTAGAGGCAGGTAACACCTACAACGTCGGCGACAACGTTACCGTTGACATCGCAATGAAGGCTAACCTTTCTCTCGGCGCTAACCTCAAGCTTAACGTTTACGTTCCCACCTACGTAAATCTCACCGCATTTAACGTTGCGGGTGTTGTTTACTCCGTGGCTGACGCCGTTCTCGTTGAGATTAACGGCACGGAGTGCTACTACTTCGGCTACGAAATGGCTCCTCACCTTGCAACCGGTGATTACACTCTCGTTGCAACCGTTGGCGAGACCACTATCACAAAGTCCATCGACCTTGTTGACTATGCTAATCTTGTAATGGCACAGTACTCCGAGGACGCAAATGCACAGAACCTTATAAAGGCTATCCTCAACTACGTTGCTGCAGCAGGCAAGCATATGGGCGCATATACCCAGGGCTACGACGCTGCAAACGGCTATGCGGATGCAGCTGCAATTGCGGTTGATACCTCGAAGGCTGTCAACACTATGGCAAACGTAAGCGCATACCTCACGGGTGCATCTCTTGACCTCAATGCGGCTCCCGCTTGGGCATTCACGGTTGCAAACGGCGCTGATATCTCCGACCTTGTAATCACCGTTAACGGAAATAACGTTAACTACACCGTAGTGGGCGGAAAGGTTATCGTAGAGCTTCGTGCATACGATATGCTTGACACCATTACCGTAGAGGTTGGCGGCGTAAGCGGAGAGTACAACTTTGCCGCATACTACGCAGCAATGAAGACCCTCGCCGATAGCGCTTCCTTCACCAACTCCAAGGCAGGCTCTCTTATCAAAGAGGCAGAGGCTTACCGTGCAATGACGCTTCTTGACGCGTTCTACACTTATGCATCCTACGCGGTTGCATACAAATAATTTTGGAGGTGAATAGATATGAAAAAATTCAATAGCTACGAAGCCCCCGAAATTGAGGTTGTTTCCTTAAATACGGAGGACGTAATCGCTACCTCTGTGGGTGACACACCCTACGCCGATTGGG
>JAFXHU010000012.1 GCA_017533565.1 Clostridia bacterium | reverse complement strand
TTTAAATAATATTAAATAATATATTAAATAATACAAGGAGAAAAAAGATGCCTGAAATCAAGTATGAGTTAGTTGACAAAATCGGTATCGTCAGCGAGGGCAACAACGGCTGGAACAAAGAGCTTAACCTCATCAGCTGGAACGAAAGAGAGCCTGTTTACGACATCCGTACCTGGTCCCCCGACCACGAAAAGATGGGCAAGGGCGTTACTATTTCCGTCGAAGAGGCAAAGGTCCTCCGCGATATGCTCAACAAGCTTAACCTCGACTAATCGCAAAGAAAGCCGATTAAATCGGCTTTCTTTTTTTGCCCAAAGGCACGAAGCGGACGATTTTAACAAAAGCAAAAAGCAAAGAGAACGGCCCAACTCAACCGCAAAACGGATAAGGATAGCCCCGACGCAAAGCGCAAAAAAGATAACCCCGATGCATTAGTGCATCGGGGCTTGTGCGATTTTATTAAAACAATCACTCCGCCCTTTCGGTCCTTTCACCGAGGGGGATATGCGGGGTAAGTCCGATGAGCGTAAGGCTCGGCACGTAGAACACCCACGCGAGATTGAGGTCGGAATGGGCAATTTTATAGATTAGGCTACCCTCCGCCGCGCCGAGATACTCGTTGGCAAGAAATGTAAATCCAATCGACGCATCGCAAAGGCAAAAGGCGACGAGTCCGACTCCGAAAATCCACCATTTTTTAAAATCCATAAGGGCAAAAACCGTATTGCAAACCAGATTTACGTAGTAAAGAGCCGAAAAAATCGCAAGCGCGTCTGCACTTTCGCCAAGGACGGCAAACGCGACGGGCACAACCAATACGGTTAACACCGCGCGCACAGCAATATGAACCGTACGGCGGGTGCGGCTCTTATCCGAAAGAATTAACGCCGCAAAATACGCCATCTGCACAAAGCAGAAGGTTATAACTCCCGAAAGCTGCTTGACAGGCTCTCTTACAACGAGGAAATAGTCGGCAAGAAGCGTAATCAAAAGCCCAAGACGCACGAGGTTGTACTCCGTGCCGCGCGTGCGTGCGAGGCTCGCCATAGAAAACACGAAGGCAAGCACCACGCAAAAATACATCGCCTCCGTAACGAAGTCGCCCCTTTGCACGAAATAGGAAAGCACGCACTCCGCGACAAGGTACGGAAGTGCCGACGCGAGAGTCAAAAGCATATCCCTAATATCACGCCGCATTCTTCGAAAGCCTCGTTCTTAAGCCGTGGGCAAGAGCAACGATACCCTTTGCAGCATAGAAAATGATTGCCGCCGCCGCGATAAAGCCAAAGGCATAAATCGCAAAAAAGGCAGGATACGGCACCTTCGGATAAATCATAGAAAGTATCGGAAGGCTGCAGGGGTACTTCGGTCCGATGTAGAACATATTAAATTCATCGGTATGTCCCGCCGCCGCAAGAGCGCTTGGCACCGTAAGGTTGAGAAGAAATGCCACACCGAGCATAACAACGAACACAGCCGCGCCCTTCAAATAATATTTAATATTAAGCTTGCTCCTATATCTCGAGGCGAGATATACACCGCTGACAATCTGAATTCCGTGATGAATCATCGTTTGAATATTAATTCCGATTGTTGAGGTGAATACGTCGTTCGGGAACGCATAAACACAAAGTCCGCCGAAAATAGAGAAGGCAATCATATATGCAACCATCGCATCGTGAAGCCTTCCGTCGGGCAAAAAGACAACAAGCGGAAGGATGTAAAGCGGCGTCGAGCAAAGCTGAAAGGGAAAGGCGTACCACAAATAATCTGCGACGATTTTTCCGTCAACAACCGTGTAGGTATAGTTCAGCTGCTTGTACACCTCAAGCACCGCAATGGTAATCCAGAATACAAAGCAGATAATACGCACTCCGCGCTCGCTGACGTTTCTAAAGAAAACGCACATAAGAACGGAAGCAACGATAACGATTCCGACAAACATCAAATGAAACCAGCCGTAGTTAGTGGGTCTTGACATTGATAAATTACCAAGCTCGATAAGCTTAATTAAAAAATCCATAGAGTCCTCCTACGTAATTTTCTCTATTCTATCACACCTGTGAAAATAATTCAAGCAAAAAGCATCGGCTTTAATATTTTTTAATTAAAGCCGATAAATATATTAAAGGTCCGCGGCTTTGCAAAAGAGAACGAAAGCCAACCTCAAAGCCGTATTTTGTACACAATTATTTACATTAAAGCCCCTTTTCCTTTAAATCCGCGACAATTTGAACGTAAAACTCGCGCACGTCAAAGTCCTTTATGTTTTCGCGATTAAGGTCGATAAGGTCGGCGTGAGATATTCCGCGTCCCCCCGAGGGCATAATCACCGTGTACCTTTCGCCGAACTCATAGCTGTCGATATTGGCTATTCCGTCACAGAATTTTCCGCCTCTGCCATCGATACGCTTTGCAAATATATTGGTAAGGGTCATCGGAAATCTTCCGTGTCTTGTTTTCCTCATAACCGAGCCAAGGCTTCGCGCATATATCCCGTCGGGCACGACGTACTCGTTACGCAGACAGCAGATTTCGGGCGTCAGGTCGTGAAGCGCACCAAGGACGTCAACCTCCGTATCTCCGAGCATTTTATAAACGGCGTTATATAATTTTGCCAAGGGGCGCTGAATCCAAAGGGGAATGTATTTTAAAAGAACGGCAAGGAATTGGCACCCCCCGTGCGGTGCAGAAACGGTTACGATAGATGCAACCATCGGCTCAATTCCAAGATGCTTTACCGCATATCTGATATCAAGCCCTCCCTTTGAATATGCGATTACGTTGACCTTTGGGCTTCCCGTTGCGGCAACGACGTCGCGTATTCTTCGGGCAATTTCCTCGGCACTTTTTGACACGGGTAGGGCGGAATTGTTGTTTCCGTAAAATATTTTCCCGCCGTTAAGCTCCACCTCGTGCGGAATTCTGCCCCAATGCCTAAAAAGGTTCATATCGCGAAAAAATATACCGTGTAAAAGGAGAATAGGATACTTTGTCTGACAAATCTTCTCCTCGGCACGCGCCCTGTTCAGCCTGATTTTCTCGCTTTCAAACCGCACCTCCTCAAAGCTTTTGACAAGCATATTTCCAAGCACGAAAAGGTTAATAGGAACGACAAGCCCGAAAACTATGCCAAGGAAGCGCCACTGCAGGCGCAGCTGCACGGAGGTTATGTACATAAACAGAATACCGTTCAAAAGCGGCACCGCAAGAACGATTATGGAGAAAAGAAGGCTGTAATTCAGCTCCTCCGAAAACCCGCCGTCCAAAAAATACCACACGGTATGCACCGTCGCCGACACTACCGAGGCTATAAGCATCATACACACGACGAGCGCGCCGTGATAAAGCAGGCGAAGCCTTGGCGTTTCGGCATCGCGGTTGGTTATTCCCGAAAAAACGTTTATAACCGTGTAAATCGGTATCATAACGGCAAGAAGCCAGAGGTTGGATTTAAGAAAGCTAAAGGACACCGCAATCGCCGCAAGACAAAATGCAAGTATTCCATCGGCAATAATGCTCGCCCTTTTCACACGCCCACCTCCAATCAAAAGAATTACACGTTTAACTTTGACATTATACCACCTTCGACACTATTTTTCAAGTATCCGACGCTTTTTTTTAAGCACTTGGTGACAAAAATTTAAAATATTTATCATAATTATGCTTACTCACTTGCAAAAACGAAAAAAATCTGCTATAATCTTCCTTGACGAAAAATCGGAGGATAATATGGATAACGGTCTTATACAGGCGCTGCTTATCGGCGCGATAATTTTACTTTACACGCTTCAATCACTTTTTTCAAAGATGTTTAACGACGCCTACCCGGGTGATGCAAAGCACTCACCCGACGTTTTCGCGGTAGTTAGCGGCGCGGTTGTCGCGGTGGTTTCCCTGTTCTTTTCGGGCTTCAAATTCGGTCCCTTCAGATGGGAAACGCTCCTTCTCGGTCTTATAAACGCGGCAATTCTCTACGGCTACGACCAATGCATTATAAAGGCATCGGGAAAGGGTCCGTATTCCATAATGATGGTATTCAGCCTCGGCGGCGGTATCGTTATCCCCGCACTTGCGGCGCTTCTTCCGTTTTATCCGTTTAACAAGGGCGTATCGGTTACACAATTTGTTGCCATTGCAATAATTTGCGTTGCCGTCTATCTCGCAAGCGCAAAGGACGACGGAAGCGAGGCGGTCAGCGGCGAAAAGCCCAACCTTCGTTTGTTCTTTATTCTCTCCGCGCTTCTCGCGCTTTGCAACGGTCTTTACGGCGTAATGTTCGTCGTGCAGGAGGGCGTTACGGGTGTCGCGGATAAGCAGCTCTACGTAATCTACACCTTTATGGGTGCGGCAATAATCTCCGCCGTCCGCCTTTTCGCAACCGAAAAGAAAAAGGTGCTTTTGCCCTTTAAGCAGAATAAAAAATCCTTCCTTTACCTTATGCTTGCGGCGGTAGTTTCGGCTATGGCGGTAAACGTGCTTGTCCTCCTTGTCGGCGTGGTAAACGAAACGATACTTTACACCTTCGATAACGCGGGCGTTATGCTCCTTTCCGCACTCGCCTCCGCCTTTATCTTCAAGGATAAGCTTTCACAAAAAAACGTTATCGGCTGTATCATTATGACACTCGCCCTCGTTATGATGGGCGCATCGGCAACAATCGACGGCTGGCTTTTCGGCTGACGCAATCTTTGTTTACATCGACGTTGCGTTAAATTTTCCGCAAAATCACGGTAAATTTAACACGGGGCGGCACCAACTGTCACAAATAAAGTCAAAAAGCACGTATAAACAAAAAATATACATTCAAACGAATACGAAAAAACCGCGGTCAAAAACCGCGGTTTTTCATTTAGCCGTGCGTAAAGCCCCTGACGGCGGTGGGGTATTCGAGCCTGTCACCCGCGGGCGGCAAAAGCCTTACCACCCTTTCCTCCCCGGGCAGGAGAGTGAAATAATTATCCTCGGGCACAAGCCCCGACTCTATCTCCACCGCGTGAATGCACTCGTTTGCCCTCACCGTAACGGTGTCGTCGGATATACTCCACTCAATGCCCGTCGCGCGTGAAAGCGAGAGCGCGCCCTCGCGGTAAAAGCATCTGTCACAGCCTCCGTCAAAGCTTACGTCAACGTAAACCACCGTACCGCCGTCGGGTGCAAAGGGCAATGCCTCGCGCACGACGCTGCGCTCCCCAACGTCGCCGACGTAGCCCGAAAGCGTAGCCACGGGCGCGGACATATCCGCAAGGTCAAAGGCGTACGCCGTATATTCGACGCCGAGTGCCTTGGCGTTTTCGGTGCTTACCGAGAGGATGTATTCGCCGTTTTCCACCGTGACCGATGCGCTCACGGGTCTTGCAAGCCTTCTAAAGGAATAATACGCCGCCTTCGGCATAAGGTAATAATCCACAAGCGCCCAGCCGAGTGCCGCGGGCCAGCAATCGTTAAACATCCAGAACAAAATACCGTTGTTGTAGCCGATATGCCTTCTCGCGTTTTCAAAGGCAACGCGCACCCACTCGTATTGCGTATATGCGTAGTTAAACAGCCTTTGCTCTGTATCTTGCGGCGTGCCGAGCAGCTTTCTTGCAAAGTCGGTCACGTATTCGAAAATCTCTCGCTTGAGGGCGGGATTTCCCTTCGTGTGGTAAAGGAGCATTCGCTCGTCCCCGTCCGAAAGGTCGCGCTCGGTCATAAATCGCAAAAGCGAGGGAGTCGAGGCTCCGCCAAACACGCCCTCCTCGGATATAAAGCGGGCGGTAAAGCCGCCGAGATATTCCTTGTAATCGGTGCAATCGGTATCCGAAAAATACTCGAAAATTGTACCGAGGAAATTCGTCGTGTGCGTAGTTCCCACCGTCACAGAGCCGTAGGTATTTCCGCCGTAGGGGCTTGACGGTAAAAGCCGTCTTTGCGGGTCGAGGGAATGCACCGCCCCGAAAAGTCCCGAAAGCGCGCTTTCCCTTCCCGTATAATTTTCCTGCAGGTCGCTGCCCATCGTGGCGTTTTCGTTATCTCCGTGCCACCAAAGGAGTGAGGGATGATTGCGAAGCCGCCTTGCCGCGCACTCCGCCTCCAGCTTAAGCTCGCCGATAAACCGCGCCTCGTCCTCGGGATACTCTCCGCAAGCCATAAGAAAGTCCTGCAAAAGCATAATACCCTCGCGGTCGCAGGCGGAGTAAAGGCTATCTCTCTCAAAGTAGCCGCCACCCCAAACGCGGAGCATATTCGCGCCCATCTCGCGCGCCATTTTGACAAGTTTAGTTATCTTTTCGTCACTCTCCTCCGAAGGAAAGGGCTCGCAGGGTACCCAGTTTGCACCCTTGCAATACACGGGCGTGCCGTTTATCAAAACGAGGAAGCCGGAATGCACCTTATTGTGTCCAAACACCGACCCGTGTTGAGTTTTCTGCATTTTTTCGGCAAGCTCAAAGTACTCCGACCCCACCTCGTCGGCATCCTCGAGAATACGGACGGTGCGTATTCCAAACTCCTGTGTAAGGACGTTTTCTCCCACCGTAACGCGAAGGGTGTATATCGGCTGCTCTCCGTAGCCCGCGGGGTACCAAAGCGAGGGGTGCTTAACGTTAAACCGCCTTACGAATTTTTCCCTATCGGCAAAAAGCTCCGTGCTTCCTACAACCGCACCCCAGGGCGAAATAAGCTCCACCCGTGCTAAATTTCCGCCGTTTTCAAAGCCGCAAAATTCAAGCTCGCAAACGACCTCCGCGCCGAAGGAATCAATATGCGAGGTGTAAATATACGCGTCAACAGCCTCCACGCCCGTCGGGTATTCAAGATAAACGGGGCGGTAAATTCCCGCCGTTACAAATCTCTCCACCCAGTCCCAGCCGTAGGTGCATTGCATACGCCGAGTATATAGCCTCTCGGTGGTAAACGCACCGCTTCGCGGCGGGAGTCCGTCAACCTCGTTTATCGGGGAGCGAAAGCACACCTCGAGAAGGTTTTCCCCCTCGGCAAGCAATTCCCCGACGAAAAGCCTGTGCGGGATAAATATATTATGGCACTCGCCGATATGCGTGCCGTTAAGATATATATCGCAATAGGTGTCAAGCCCCTCGAAAACCAAGACCGCGGCAGAATCCGCGTGTGCCGTAAAGCTTTTTCGGTAGGTAAAGCTCCCTCGCTCTATCCATTTACACCTCTCGTTATTATCCCTGTAAAGCGGGTTGGGAATAATCCCCGCGCGGTAAAGGTCGGTATGCACGCAGCCGGGCACACTTGCCTCTATCCACCCCTCGAAGCCATCGCCCGAGAGTATCCAATCGCCGTCAAGACGCACCTTTTTCATAAGCCCTCCGAAGCAAACGAATTATTTATTTTATTGTAGCATATACCGTCGGCTTTTGCAATAAAAAATCACACATTTCCCTTGACATAGCAGCACGGAAAATGCTATAATCGGCTTGCGGAGCGCGAGAATGAAAGCCTCCGAATTAAATTTGTATTTACCGAGGAGGATTTAAAATGAAGCCGCTTAAAACGGGTACTGCATACCACGGAAACAGAATGCTCTCGCACGCAATCGAGGATATGAGAAGCATTGCCGCCGCAGATATGGATATCGTTGTACATATGCTCTCGCACAACGACTGGGAAAGACACGACACCGTAATGGCAGATATTTTCAAGGCTACCGAGTCCTTCGGTCTTGAGGTTTGGGTCGATAACTGGGGAATCGGCGGCGCGCCGGGCGACAAGTGCCATTTCCTCGCCTATCATCCCGAGGCGCACTCCTACTACGGCGACGGGATTATGCACCCGTATCAAATATGCCTTAACGCCCCCTCCTACCGACAGTTCGTAAAGGATTGGCTTCACAAGGTTGTAGCCCTTGGCGGAAAGACGGTTTTCTGGGACGAGCCGTTCATTCCGAGCGTGAAAATCGAGGGCACGGATAACTACTACTCCGCCTGCACCTGCCCCACCTGCCGAAAGATGTTCGAGGATAAATTCGGAAAGAAAATGCCCGCCGTTATGGATGCGGACGTTGCAAAATTCCGCAACGATACCCTCGTTGAATTTCACACCTTTATGACCGAGTATGCAAATTCGCTCGGACTTAAAAACGTAATCTGCCTTATGCCCTACCAGCTTACGGGAATGACAAGCGGTAACCCCCTGCTCTCTATGGACGTAAGCAAAATTTGCGAAATCCCCTATATCGATAACGTAGGCACCGACCCGTATTGGATTGGCGCGAAGCTTAACCCCTACGAATACACCTACAACTCCACGAAGGCGTGCGTTGAAACCGCAAACAAGTACGGAAAGGACCACAACATCTGGATTCAGACCTATAATAACCCCCTCGGCAGAGAGGAGGAAATTATCGACGCCTTCCACGCGGCATACGACGGCGGCGCGCGCACCATTCTCACCTGGAGCTACCGATGCGGCGAGTCGAACTCCTATCGCTCCGAATGCACCGAGCGCGCCTGGGCAAGGGTGCTTGAAGGCAACCGCCGCATAAAGAGCATCGACCGCGACCGCATTCTCGAGGAAAACAGAAAAAAGTATATGAAATAACCAAAAAAACGCGCCCCGCGCGGCAAAAGCCGCACCTCCCCAAAAAATATTAACTAATATTATTTTGGCGGCAAAAATCTTGATTTTCCCTTTTAACGGTGATAAAATCGGGTTAAAGGACGGGCATTTTTCGTAAAATGTCAAAGCCTTGTCGGATTTTTGACGGATTGGAGATTATTATGGGACTTTGGACTCTGACACACCTTTATCAAATTTTGCCAACCTTTTTGATTTTTGGCATAGTATCCCTTATCGCGGCAAAAACGCTTGGAAAATTGCGCCCCGCGCTTCGCTACATACCCCTGCAAATTATTGCGGTTACGCTTCTCGTTTTGGAGGTTATGAAGCAAATCAACGCGGCAAAGGACGGAAGCTATGACCTTTACGCCCTGCCCTTTCATTATTGCTCGCTTTTCCTTTATCTTTTGCCGTTTCACGCCTTCTACCGCGGAAGGCACAGCCACTTTACAAACGCGGCGGCATTCGGCTGTCTTGCCTCGCTCGTTTTGGATATGCTATTGATGCCCGCCGTCATTTACTCCGCGGATAATATAAAGAATTTCTTTGGCTCGTTTGGGGATTTCCACACGGTTGCCTTTCACAATCTTGTGGTGCTTTACTTTATGCTCACGATAGCATTAAAGCTTTATGATATTAACGTAAGGCACGACATCGGTGTTATGAGCATATTCCTCGCGATTTACGTTGCGATTGCGGCAATCCTTTCATATAGCTTAAAGGTGAATTTCCACAATCTTTACGAATGTAATATCGCATTCATTGAAAACGTTCGCCTCGCGGTAGTCGATGCACTCGGAGTTTTCGGCACAATCCTTTACGTTTGTATTCTCTTTGTTTTGACGATTTTGTTCGCCTTTGCCGCATATTTCCTCGCTCGCCTGATAATCAATGCCATAGAAAAAGCGGCAGGCAAAAAGGCAAAGAGCGAAAAAGCAGAGCAAGCGTAAAGCCGCCCGCCCCCTTTGGTCAATAAACCTCGCCTTGCCGCTTACGAGCAAGCTTGACCGACCGATTTATCTAATCACGGCAAAGCCGTGTATATCATCAATGCGTAGCATTGTATATCACCAACACAAAGTGTTGTATAGACGCTCGCAAGCTCGCTATACCGTCACTACGCTCCTTACATCAAGTCGCAGAAGGAATGCACGCCGACGCGTGATGATATGCACCTTCGGTGATGAGATACACGCCGATGCGTGATGATATACCAAGTCTGCGACTTGGATAAAAAAATCCTCGTTCCGAAGAACGAGGATTTTTTGGTGGACCATCAAGGACTCGAACCTTGGACCGACCGGTTATGAGCCGGTAGCTCTAACCAACTGAGCTAATGGTCCTTATTAAGTTTTAAAAGCTTTACTCCGACCGGTTATACTCCCAAAGAGCCGCCTTCGGCGTGGGTGCTTCGCGCCCTGCACCGCTTCTCGGTGCGCTCCCAGAGCAATCTGCGCGCGGCTCGCTTGTACAAGCACAGACTCGCTTGCGCTTGATTATGACCCTTCGCTCTAACCAACTGAGCTAATGGTCCTTATTAAATTTTAAAAGCTTTACTCCGACCGGTTATACTCCCAAAGAGCCGCTTTTCGGCGTGGGTGCTTCGCGCCCTGCACCGCTTCTCGGTGCGCTTTCGGGCTTTTTCGCGTTGTGACTGATATATTATAGCAAACAATTATGAACAAATCTTTAATTATATATTAACAAATAATAAATTACATCGACGTTTATCGTGTGCGAAAAATCAATTTGACTTTTGCTTATTTTAGTGATATACTTATTAATGATACGTATTTTGAAATTTGTGCAGATGTACCGTTAAAGCGCAAATAAAGCCACCGTAATATGCGTAGATAAATTCACAACATCACGAAGGTAATTATATGAAACGGATAATAATGCTTATTCTTGCTACTCTCGCTGTTATTTTAAGCGTTTTTTCGCTTTCCTCCTGTAAGAAACAGACGCGCGTTGACCTTTTGGGATATTCAAGAGACGGCGTGGAGGTTTTTCACGAGAACGGAAATTCAATCGTAAGATTTTATACGGATACCGATTTCGGGCACGACGTCGCCGATTTTGAAAAGGTAAAAATCGTATTCGACCTGACCTACAAAAACGGTGATGTCATTAAAAGATATAAAGAATTCGGATACCCTCCCGAAAATGCGCGCGGCAATCCCGAGCTTCAATATTTCGACGTGCTTATCGAGAAGGAAAAAATCTCCGATGACAAGCCCATTTTGCTTGTTCGCGCAAAGGGCGTTTTCAATACCGAAAAATCCGACGACACAGAAAAAAAAGACGGCACTCCGTCGATATTTATGACCTTTGTAATCGGGCTTATCGTTCTGGTGGTTGCCGTCGGAGTTTCCGTATTCGGTCTTCAGATTTGGGACGATTTTCAAGGGCGCTGTACAGTTATTGCAGCAAACGTTTTACCTGCGGCAGCTCATATTTGGGCGTACTTCTGGTGGGGAACGGCGCGCGGAATAATCCTTTCGTTTTTCTGTGCCGCCATTATCGGGCTTACCGTCCTGGCATCAAGATATATTGACAGCTGACACAAAAAGTGCGAGCTTCGCGCGGCACTTTGCGATATAAAGGCACAGGCAAAGCACTTTGAAATTATTTACGGCAGGAAAGGAAAAAGCAATGAATACAAACACGGGCTTGAATTCCGAAATATTTATTTCCTTTAAAAATTCCGACTTTAACGGAAATCCCACGAGGGACAGCAAAATCGGCAAGGAGCTTTACGAGGAGCTTGTATCCCGCGGGCTTAACGTTTTCTTCAGCAATTCCACGCTGCTCACCCTCGGGCAGGCGGTGTATAAACGCTCGATTGACGAGGCACTCGAAAGCGCAAGGGTATTGATTATCGTATCCACCGACGAGCGTTATTTGCAATCGGAGTGGGTGAAATACGAATGGGAAAGCTTTCACCAGGACATTTTAAGCGGAATGAAAAAGCACGCGCAAATCGTTCCCTACTTTGCGGGCTTTACACGCGAGCAAATACCGCGCTCGCTCCGCGATTTTCAGACCTTCAACACCGATACCCACAGCGTTGCAGAGGTTTCGGATTTCGTTCAAAATATACTTAACAACATTCACGCACAGGAAAGCGCATCCGCCTCCCCGCAAAAGCCGACGGGCGAGGATAACCTGATGCTAAAGAGCAAGCTTACGTCAAGCAAGGTGCGTCAATCGCTTTACACCTCGGATTCCGACCGCGAATACGACCGACTTCGGGTGCAGAGCAAGAACACGCACGAATGCGACATGGCGGTGCTTCGCGAGGTAATGCGTGAGCTGCCCGAAAAGGATACCTATTGGATTCTCGACCTCGGCTGTGCATACAACTACGTTGGAAATATGCGCTTCGGAGGGCTGCCGAACGTAAAGGTTCTCGGCATAGATATATCCGAAAAGTGCCTTGCCTATGCAAGGGAGCATAGCGACGGTGAAAAATTCCATTTCAGACACCTCAACCTCGAGGACGTGATGATGGAGGAATGCCTTCGCGATATAATGGAGGAGCTTGGCATTGAGAAATTCGACGTGATGTTCGGTGCGCTTCTTACGCTCCACCTTAAAAAGCCCGTAACCGTTTTAAAGCACCTGCGTAAATTTTTGTCGCGCGACGGCTTTATTATCCTTCGCGGCTCGGACGACGGAAGCGTGCTTGCCCTTAACGACGAGGGCCTTGTGCAAAAGATTTTGGACAAATGCTCCGCGCTCGTCGGCTTTTCCGACCGTCAAAACGGCAGAAAGCTTTATCACCAGTTAGAGGCGGCGGGCTACCGCGATATCCGCGTCCAAACCTTTATAAAGGACATATCGGGAAAGGATATTGACGAGCGCGACGAGATTTTCTTCGAGCGTTTTTCCTACCGCGCCAACAACTTCAGAAAGATAATGGAGGCGGACCCCACAAACGAGATAAAGCGCAATGAATATCTGTTTATGAAATACGCGCTGGAGGAGCTGGAGGAAACCTTTACAAATCACGATTTCTGGTATTGCGAGCATGACTTTATCGCCTGGGCAAGGGGAAGATAAATAATGAACAAAAGATACAAGCCGAAAATCGACCGACTTTTCTATATTATCTGGGTGCCGACCCTGCTGATTTTGGCGGCGGCAACCGCGGTTTCCTGTCTTGAGCCATTGCCGCTTTTGATAATGCTTTCGGTGGATATATTTACGCTTTACTTTCTTGTTTCGCCGCTTTTCGGCTATGTGGAGCTTCGCGAAAGCAGTCTGTTTATCAAATACGGCTTTATCATAAAGCGCGAAATCCCGTACACGAAAATTTGCGGCATAAAAAAAGAAAAGCGTATTCAATCCGAAGCTATGCTCTCGCTTAAATCTGCGCTTGAGCATGTGAAAATAAAGTACAACCGCTTTGATTTCACGGTGGTAAGCGTTACGGACAACGACGGCTTTATGACAGAGCTTGGGTGGCGAATGGGTATTAACCCCTTTTGACTTTTTATTTACGGAGCTTCTATGGTCAACGAGATAATCGGACAGGCGCTCGGCTATGCTGCCGCGGCGCTGTTTGCCATTTCCTATCAAATAAAGAAAAACACACCTCTGATAATCATACAGACGGTGGGAACAACCCTGTTTTGCCTTTCCTATCTTTTCCTCGGGCAGATGGACGGCTTTGCAATTAATATTGTTTGCATTATACGTAATCTTTCGTTTTGTATTTTAAAGCCGAAAACGCGGCTTTGCTATACCGTAACGGGAATTTTGATGGCGGCAATGTCGGTCGTAAGCATCTTTAGCTGGGAGGGTCCGATATCGCTTCTGATTTTTCTCCCCCTTATAATCAATACCTTTTTTCTCTCGCTCGGAAATCCGCAAACCCTTCGTAAAAGCGTGGTATTCACCTCAAGCGGTCTTCTCCTTTATAATATATTCGTAATGCTGTGGGGAGGGATTATTTCGGAAAGCATATCGATAACATCCTCCATCGTCGGCATTATCCGATACCGAAGGACGGACGGTGACGCCGCATCAACCGAAGCAAGCACCGCATCAACCGACGCGGGCGCAGCAGACGCTCCCGACGGCAAAGCCACAGCCGATGCAGGCGCGGAATAAAAAGCAGCAATTAAATAAAGCAACAAGTCAAAGCAAAACGCCCACCGTTTAAAGCGGTGGGCGTTTCAATTCGTATAATCAATATCAGCCGTTGTAGGAGCAGACGATTTCGTACGCCGCGCCGTCAAGGGTGTAGTTAATGGTCGCGCCCGTAACGGTGTTGTTTGCCGTGGAGAGCGTGAATACTACATCCGCGCCGATTGCACCGCCGAGAACGGCAGCCGTATTTGCAGCGGAGATGTTCGCACGGAGAATACCGTGGTCCTCGCTTGCCGCCATTTTGGAGGCGTCGAGGTTAAAGTTAACCGATGCAGCCGCGGTAACCGTTGCGCTTATATTACCGCTTACCGTACCGTCGGCGGAGATAGTTGCATATCCGCTTATGGTATTGGTGATGGAATCCGAGTCCTCGCCGATTTCAACGTACTCCATATAGGTGTAGTTAACGGTTGCGGAGCCGTCGTTGTTATAGGTTATCTCGTAGCGTGCAACGAGCGGGTAATCGGGAAGGAAATCGTTGGTCTGTGTAATTTCAACCGTCGCATTTTTGAGCGAGGTGTTCGCGATTGCGGAGGTATAAGGCTCGAGATTTATGGTGTTTTCAGCCTTCTTTCCACAGGAGGCGAGTGCAAAAACAAGAGTGAGCGCAAGAAGAATTGCAATTAATCTTTTCATCATTTACCTCCAAATCAGTCAATGCTTATTCTCTCGTTATCGTAGGTATATTCAACGTCGATAACGATATGCGTCGCCTGTACGTTTCCGTCGGCGGGAAGGTCGTATTCAACGTGAACCGAGATAATCTGTGCGCCGTCGTTCACGATTGCGATTTTAACGTCGGCAGCAATGCTCTCGCCAAATACGCTTTGCGTATGCTTTTCGGGAACGGTAGCGGAGAAGGTCCTCGTATCCTTGTCGTAGGATTCGTCGTCAAGAAGCTTGTTCTTCAGGTTGAGGGCAAAGGAGCCTTCCTTGATAGAGAACACCTTTCCGTCAAGCTTCCAGTCGGTGATTGCGATATGGGTGTCGGGGTGAACCTGTCTTGTTCCCTTGTCCTCCACGTACTGGAAAAGGTTATGTACGTCCTTTATGTACTCGTAAATGGTGGGGGTTTGACCGCCCTCCTCAACGGTACGAAGCTCCTGATAATCCTCCTCGTAAAGAGCGGCAGCCTTTCCGCCGACAAAGCCGGTGGTGAGGGTATATTTACCCGTAAAGGTAATATCTCCGCTGGTCTGAACGGTGCGGGATTCGATTTTGGTAGGCGCGCTGTTAGCGTACATTTCAACAACGTCCTTTGCATTCAGCTTTCCACCGCAGGAAACGCAAGCGGAAACAAGCAATGCGGAAAGAAGAACAACGGCAATAGCCCTTATAACGTTTTTCATATTATATATTCCTTTCGATTTGCTGCCCGCTTATTCCGCGCTCGGGAACTCAAGGGTCAAGGGGTTGTAGGTGTAGGTGGTATCGATACGTACCGAAGCACCGTTTGCGGTCTTGTACTCTATAACCACGCGGGTGAGGTTTACGCCGTTGGTCTTTACGGTAAGCTTTACGTTACCGCTCGGCTGGAGGTCGGTGCCAAGAACCTTTATCGCATTTTCGGGAGTAAGCTCCGCGGTAAGCTCGGTATCCTCCTTGTTGACGCTCGCGCCGGTGAGATACTCGGGCTTGAGGTCGAATTTAAAGCTTGCGGAGGTGGGAGCCTCGGTTTCCCAGGTATCTCCGTCGGTGGAGAATTTACCGTCCTTGAAATAAATATAGCCCTCGAACGCCTTCGTGGGGTTGGGAGTGATTCCCGCCTCCGCGTCGGCCTTTCCCTCCTCTATGGAAGCAGGTCTTTCATAATTAAAGTAGAATATTGAGTTGTTACCCTCAACCTCCATTGAAAACTCGCCGTGATATTCCTTATCCGCGGTGATATACTCGGTAAGAGTTACCGTCTTTGTCGGGGACGCGGAGGATGCAAGTCCGTAAATCGCAGACTCCTTCTTACACGACGTGAGCGAGAAGACGCAGCCGAGTGCAAGAGTGAGCGCGAGAATTAAGCCTAATGTTCTTTTCATCTTGATTACCCAAAAGCCTTTCAAAAAAATGAATATACGTGCGCTATTATGCTAAAAGTATTATACCCTTATTTTATTAAAAAGTCAAGAGGAACGGCGTCTATTATGCACCGTTCCCCTGACGAAAATATCGTATATATTTTATTCATTTTAAACAAAAGAGCTACACAAAGTCGATTTTTCCCTCCGCAAGCTCCTTTGAAAAATCCTTTGCAATCGCGATTAAGCGCTTAAGCGGGAGGGTTAAAACCTTATCCTCCGTCACGCAAAGAGCGAGCGAGCGCGACACTCTCGGAACAACGGGAAGCATCTTTACCGAGGTTTGACGGTTGTAAAGGATAAGCTGCGAGAGCATACTGATACCGAGTCCATGCTCCACCATAGAGATAATGGCGGGGTCATCGACGTAGGTCGGCGTAACGAAGGGCTTTACCCCGTTTTCGTTGAACACGGCGGAGATGTCGTCGTCAAAGCCAAGTCCGGGCATAAGGAACTTCGTACCGTTGAAGCCCTTTATCGGAAATTCGTTATCTACGGGATAATCCTTTGGCAAAATGGCGTAAAACGGGTCCTCTCCGAGGCTGACCCACTTGAAATCGTACTTGTTGTTTCTCGTGCCGAAGCAGACGTCGAAGCGATTTTCCTCAAGCCCTCCGTAAAGCTCTGTGACCGTACCCGTTTGGATATTAACCGTCACGTCGGGAAATTCCGCGTTAAATCTTTCCACTATATGTGGAAGAAGCGTTCCCGCCATGCTTGAAAACGCACCTATGCGGATAACGTTGTCGCCGTAGGATTTTACCATTTCTATTTCGTTGAGAAGGGCGTCCTCGCACATAACGAGCTGACGGATTTTCGGTATAATTCTCTCTCCCCCGGGGGTAAGCTTTATGCCGTAATATCCCCTTTGAAGAATGGAGATACCAAGCTCGTCCTCCAGCGCGTTCATCATATGGGTAAGACCGGATTGCGTGTAGCCAAGCTTTTGCGCGGCGGCGGAAAAGCTTCCCATATCCACCGCGGTAAGCAGCGCCTTATATTTCGATATGTTCATCAGTTACGTCCTTTTCGTTATCTTTTGTTTACATTTCACCGTTTACCCCGTACCCGTGTCGCATTTTGATTGCAAATGGGGTATGCCGTTTTCAAGCCTCGGCACGGGGCTTTGGGGTTTCGCGGAAACATTTTACCTTTCGGTAAGATAGCCTTCCCTGTAAAGAAGCTCGGCAATAAGCACCGCACCGCCCGCAGCTCCGCGAAGGGTGTTGTGCGAGAGTCCGACGAATTTAAAATCGTAAACCGTGTCCTCGCGAAGTCTTCCGACGCTTACGCCCATTCCGCCGTAAAGGTTGCGGTCAACACCCGTTTGAGGACGGTTCTCCTCCTCGAAATAGGTGATAAACTGTTCGGGGGCGGAGGGGAGTCCGAGAGTCTGCGGCTTTCCCTTAAACTCGCGCCACGCCTCGAGAATTTGCTCCTTCGTCGGCTTGCTTTCAAATCTTACGAATACCGCCGCCATATGACCGTCGGTAACGGGGACGCGCAGGCACTGCGTGGTAATAACGGGTGCGCTTGCGGGGACTATTTCACCGTTTTGGGCGCTTCCCCAAACGCGAAGCGGCTCGCGCTCGCTCTTTTCCTCCTCGCCGCCGATATAGGGAATGAGGTTATCCACCATTTCGGGCCATTCCTTGAAGGTTTTGCCCGCACCGCTTATTGCCTGGTAGGTTGTGGCAACAACCTCCTTTATTCCGAATTTCATAAGAGGGGTGAGCGCGGGAACGTAGGACTGTATAGAGCAGTTGGGCTTTACCGCGATAAAGCCGCGCTTCGTGCCGAGTCGGCGTCTTTGCGCCTCTATAACCTCGAGGTGATAATCGTTTACCTCGGGAATAACCATAGGCACGTCGGGCGTCCACCTGTGTGCGGAGTTGTTTGAAACCACGGGGATTTCGGCGCGCGCATATCTTTCCTCGAGCGCCTTCGTTTCCTCCTTTGAAAGGCTTACCGCGCAAAATACGAAATCGCAAAGCTCGCCAACCGTCTTTACGTCATCGGAGGAAAGCACCGTCATATTAAGCACGTCCTCGGGGCAGGCATCCTTCATCTTCCATCTTCCGAGCACAGCCTTTCCGTACTTTTGTCCCGCAGAGCGCGGACCCGCTATAACCGCGGCAATCTCAAAATACGGATGCTCGTTAAGAAGCATAATAAAGCGTTGACCGACCATACCCGTCGCGCCGATAATTCCAACCTTCAATTTTTTCATAATATAGCCTTTCTTTCTTGGGTATTAAATCTCTAATACATATATTTTACCACACGCGGGCGGTAGAGTCAATAAACATTTCCGACGAAAAAGCACTCCGTGCCCCAACGCCCGTAGTATAATATCACCACACGCAAGGGAAAAAGCACCCTTTGGCGGCAAAAGCGGAAAAAGGAGGCGTGCGCCCCCTTTTATCCTATGCCCCTTCTTATCTGTTGATAATGCTCACCTTGTCGGGAGATATTCCCGTGGTGTCGTAAACGATAGAAAGAATTTGCGCCGCATCCGAGGCAAGCAGGCTTTCCGCAGAAACCACAACGCTTACCGAATTTTCGGAAATTATCGCTACGCAGTCGGCAAAGCCCTTTGCCTTTACGAGGGTTTCGATGCTCGCCTCGTTTTGAATATCGACGGCAATTTGGGAAATCATTTGCGCCGCCTCGCGCCTTGCCTCCGCGCTTGCCTCCTCGTCCTCGCTTATGATGCGAAGCACGTCGATTGCCTCGTCGCGCGACTGCTGTCTGTTGAGGGCGGTTGCGGTAAAGTAGTTTTCCTCACCGCTTGGCGTGCCTCCCGTTTGCGTGCTGCCGTCGGAGGGCTGTGTATTTCCGTTTCCGAAGCCCATCGCATCGGTCGGGTCGTAAAACAGACGGTAGTTTACGTAAACGAGTCCGCCGATAAGCACAACCACGAGCAATACCGCAAGGCTCTTTGCCACGCGAGTACGAAGGAAGCCTTTTACCTTTTCTAATTTCATTTTGCTGTTCTCCTTTTTTAATTTTAATGCTCTACTAAAGGGTATGCCGTCCTCCGTCCCAATATGACAAACGGGCGCAACCTTTTTGTTAATCACCGCAGCTTTTCAACGCTTATCCTGTTGTAGCCGATACCGTAAAGCGAGGATAAAAGCTCGGTAAGCCTGTGCCGTATTTCAAGCCTGTCCCCTCCCTCGCAAATCACCGCCACAGCGACCACGCCTTCTCCGTCCTCCGAATAGGAGAGAAGGATTTTGCACTCCCCGACCCCGTCGATTGACGAGCAAAGCTCCTCTATGTCACAGCTATCCGCGTCCGCCCCCCCGCTCGTCCCAAGCGACGGCAAAAGCAAAAGTAAAAGTCCAAGCAGGACGGCGGCAATAATTATCGCCGTCGCACGCCTTTTTTGCGTTATCCAATGTAAAAATCCGTTTTCGCGAGTCATAGCACCCCCTTTTTCGCAAGCAAAAGCAATCTCCGTTTGCGAGTCATAACATTTTTTCTTTACGAGTGATAAATCCCCCGCATAATTAAAAGCGCTTTTCGTCACCGAGTCGCAAATTAACCGTAAACCACCTCACAGCCCCCTACCCGTGTAAAGCTTTTCTCGGTATATTCCCGCACCGCGCGGAAATCCACGTGGGCGGCGGAGGTGGGAATAACGACGGTTATGCTGTCGGCGCGAAGCTCCGCGGGAGAGAAGCCGCGGACAATGACGTTTATTTCGGCTTTGATTGAAAACTCGTCGCAAATCGCCTCCCTTACCCCGTCGGCAAAGGCGAGCGCGGTTATCTCGGTAAAGCCGTCGGTTTCCGACTCCCCGCTCGGTAGCTCAAGCTCCAAATTTTCAAGCCGCGCAACCGCACCGAGAAAGGGCGCAACCATAGAGCAAACGAGCAAAACGCCGAGCGCACCGCGCACCGCACCTCGCATAGCTCCGTGACAAGCCGCGCTCCCCACACCGACGGCAGCACCGAGAATTATAAGCGTGTATAAAAGCTCCATTTTCACCTCCGCGGGAGAATTGTCGCCCGATTTCAACCGCAAAAAGCTCCCGCACCGCCCTTGCTTTTTCGGTATAATTCGTCAAAAGCGGCATCCCGTGTCAAATTTTAAAGAGAAAAGCAAGCCCTCCGACATAGAAGCCGCGTATTTTTTCACCCTTTGCTTTGCCGCGTTACAGCACCGACAAGACGCCCTTCATAACCACGACGGTTTCAAGAAGATACACCGCGGCGCAAAGCGAAAAAACGGCAATCAGGGCATCAAGCCCGCCCGCAATCGCACCGATACAGCGCGACCCCTCGCTCGCGGGAAAGCAATCGAGAAAAATGCCGACGGTAAAAAAGGCGAGGCGGTATAAAAGCAGCTTCAAAAGCGGAGATAACGAGAGCGAAAGAATGACCGCAACTCCGCCTCCGCCGACCACGCTCATCGCGTAGCCAAGACCGCCGACCAGGGTGGAAAGAGTACCCGACACCGCACCTCCGACAACGGGAACGGAGTTGCCAACCGCATACCGCAGCGCCCGCACGGTTGCACCGTCACGAGCCGCACTAACCGAGGTTTGAAGCGAAAAAAGTCCGCCGATAGCCGCGGTTGAAATGCCGAAGGCGCGCACGAGATTTTTTCGCACGCCGTCAAGAGGCGAGGTTACGAAATCCGCCGAAAGCGTCGAAATCACCGCAAGAATTAAAGTTGCACAGACGAGTGGAAAAATCAGCGAGCAAGCCCCACCGACGAAGGAAAGAGTAAGCGTCATTCCCGCACCCGAGGAGGTCGCAACCGCACCACCGCCAAGCGCCGCACCGCCCACGATAATCGGAATAAAAAGCGAGAAAAATTCCCCGATTTCCCTTACCGCATCTGCGGTTGCCGTCAAAAGCGGAAAAAGGCGGATAACGGTAAGGCTTCCGACCGCAACGGCAACACCGCCCCTGACCGCGGGTGAAGCCGCCTCGCCAAGGCTCGACACAAGCGAAATAAGCACGGCGGCACCTATCAAAAAGAGCAAAAACAGCAAAGCCGACGGCATTTCTCCACGAAGCACCGACAGCCCCTCCGATAAAAGCGAGTCAAAGCCGACCCCCGCGGTCGGGTCGTCGAGAATACCCTCCATTCCCTCCGGTATAATCAGCGAAAAATCCTCCAAAAGCTCGTCCGTTGCGCCCCTTGCCGCATCGCTTCCGCCCTCCGCCGACGCACTTATGCAAAAGAGAGAAAAAAGCAGAAGAAAAAGAAGCAGGGCGCGTAAACGTTTGTTTACATAAATCATACCGCAAAATACTCCGCCGCAAGCTCCAAAAGGCGAAGCACGTACGGCATACAAAGGGCGAAAATCTCGACACGCCCCACGCAGGACACCGCCGAAGCCACCCCAAGCTCCCCCATATCGCGCGCCATATCCGTGATTATTCCAAAGACTATTCCCGCACCGACGATTTTCAAAATTCCCGAAAGCTCCGCGCTCCCCGCGCCCAGCCTCCCGTCAAATGAAAGCGCGTCGAGTATTCCGTCCATTCCCGTAACCGCAAGCCCCATAAGAGCCACGGTGCCGACGAGCGAAACGAGCCGCGCACCGCGAAAGCCCGCCTCCCGCAAAAGGAGCGAAAGAATACAAACCAAAAGCCCTAGGGCGGCGTGCTTGATAAGCGTCAAAGCCCAAACACCTCCTTTAGCATAGAAATAAGCTCGCCCACCTTTTCGATGACTATGAGCAGGATTATCACTATGCCCGAAATGGAAAGGAGAGTTGACTGCTCGTCGCGCCCCGCCTTTGAAAGCACCTGGCAAAGCACCGCAACAATCATTCCTATTCCCGCAACCTTTATTAAAAGCTCTACCTCCATTTAACCTCCCGTTTTCATACGAGAATAATAAAAAGCCCGAGCGCACCCGCAACAAGCATAACCGACACGATTCGCACCGAATGCTCCGCCTCCTTCTTATATCCCGAAATCATTTCCTTTAGCTCCGCCTCGCCCGCCTCGATGCGCCTTACCTCGGCTTCAAGCTCCCCGCGCCCCATCTCGGAAAACAGCTCCGAAAGCAGTCCCTTTATCTCCTTTGGCACGGCAAGGCGGGAGCTTACCGCAGAAAACGCACCGTAAAGACTGCCGCGCGTTGAGTATTCCCGATAAAAGCCAAGCTCCGACAGCACCCGATTTTTCCCCTCCGAAACGAAGCGGTCGATGGGTGCGCCGCTTAACGATATATGCCGCTTCAGTCCGGAAAGCAGCTCCAAAAAAGCCTGTGCCTGCCTTACCCCCTCCCTTGCAAAGCTCTTATACCCAAAGGAGAGCAGCAGCGCGGCAAAAACCAAAAGCACAGCACCGCATAGCCTCATAGCTTAACACCCCGTTTTCGTAAAAAATCCACGCCGTTTAACAGTAAAGAGCGCACCCGTGTTAAATTTGAGCGCTACCCGTGTGAGATTTGAGCGCCACCCGTGTTAAATTAAACGGCGATTTTTTCAAGCCTTGACACCAGAAAGCCCGCCCCCTGCCGCCTTATGCTGCAAAACAGGGAGAATGCCCCCGAGCGAATAAGCGAGGCAAGCTGCTCCCTTTGCAAAAGAGAGCGCGGGTGAGTGCCGTGTGCGGTTGCAATAACGGGTATCCCGACCCCGAGGGCGGTGCGCAGTGCCTCCGCGTCCTCCGCAGTGGTAATCTCGTCCACCAAAAGCACCTCGGGCGACATTGTGCGCACGGCAATCTCCGTGCCGACGCCCCGCCTGTATCCCTGCAGTATATCAACGGACGCGCCGACGTAATCCTCCGGGTCAAATTCACACCTTTCGTCAATCACAACGACCCTTTTTGCAGACCGTCCCGTACCGATTTTTCGGGCAAGCGAGCGAAGCGCCGTGGTCTTTCCTCCCGACGGAGGTGCAAGAATCAGCAAATTTTCCTCGCCAAGCTCGCGCCATTCGCCGTAAAGCTCCCCGCAAAGGTCGCACGCCGCACACGGAATACGAAAGCAAAGCGAGGAAATCGCCGAAATACCGACGAGTCCCCCCTCCTTGTATCTTGCCTCGCCGACGATGCCGACGCGCACCCCGCGCGACAGCGGAATATACCCCGCCTTTATACATTCAAGATAGGCATACGCCGACCCGCGGCAAAGCCCCTCGGTAATTTTTTCAAGCTCCGCGGCACACACCCGCGAGTAAAGCGGAAAGCCGCCGAGGTCGGTCACGAGCGAGGACACGCCAAAGGCGCGAAGCCGTATTTCGCGCACCGAGAGCCTTGCCCCGCGAAGTATTCCGCGAATTTCCCTCTCCATCGCGTTTGGAAGATAGCCAAGCACCGAATAAACCGCGTTTTCTCCCATATCCTTGTCCCTCCCGGTCAGCCTTTTAATCAAATATATGCTTTTATGCTCAATCTCTTGACTTTTTTCTCAAAATATGGTAAAATTCAAGCGAAAACGCCAAAGAAAGGAGATGCAAAATGAAAGCAACAGGAGTTTCGCGCTGTATCGACGAGCTTGGACGTATAGTAATCCCGAAGTCTATGAGAAACAAGCTCGGTATCAATAGCGGCGACCCCCTCGAATTCAGACTCGAGGACGGAAGCATCGTTATCACTCCCGACAAGGGCAGATGCTCCTTCTGCCTGTCCGACGAGGGTCTTGAAAGCTTCAAGGGAAAATCGGTTTGCAGAGCCTGCCTTAACGAGCTTAAGAGCGTGGAGTGATTTTTTTAAATCCACTTGATTTTACATATCGCGTATGCTAAAATAATATCGGCGGAGCCTGACGCGCATACCCGTCGCACCGCACGGCTAATAAACGGTATGATTTACACCGAAAAATTATTATAAACCGAAAGGATTTTTTAAAATGAGAGTTGTTACCTTTGGCGAGCTTATGCTCCGACTTGCACCCAACGGCTACTACCGCTTCTTCCAGAACGACCAGATGCAGGCTACCTTTGGCGGCGGCGAGGCAAACGTTGCGGTATCCCTCGCAAACTACGGCGTTGACAGCGTTTACGTTACCAAGCTTCCCAAGCACGCAATCGGTCAGGCGGCGGTAAATTCCCTTCGCTACTTTGGCGTAGATACCTCCAAAATTGTTCGCGGCGGCGAGAGAGTCGGTATTTACTATCTTGAAAAGGGAGCTTCCCAGCGCGGCTCGGTTTGCATTTACGACCGTGCCTACTCCGCAATCCAGATGGCGGACCCCTCCGACTTTAACTGGGACGAAATCTTTGAGGGTGCGGATTGGTTTCACTTTACGGGAATTACTCCCGCGCTTGGCAAAAACCTCGTCGAAATCTGCAGACAGGCTTGTAAGGCGGCGAAGGCTCGCGGCGTAAAAATCTCCTGCGACCTTAACTACCGCGGAAAGCTTTGGACCCGTGCGGAGGCAAGAGAGGCTATGACCGACCTTTGTCAGTACGTTGACGTTTGCATTTCCAACGAGGAGGATGCAAAGGACGTTTTCGGCATCGAGGCAGAGGGCACCGACATCTACGGCGGAAAGCTTAATCACGAGGGCTATAAGTCTGTTGCAAAGCAGCTTGCCGACAAATTCGGCTTTGAAAAGGTTGCAATCACCCTTCGCTCCTCCATTTCCGCATCCGACAACGATTGGGCGGGTATGCTCTACGACGGCGAAAGCTACTGCTTCTCAAAGTCCTATCACCTTCACATCGTTGACCGCGTTGGCGGCGGCGACTCCTTTGGCGGCGGTCTTATCTACGCGCTCCTTACCGGAAAGGATACGCAGTCGGCAATCGAGTTTGCGGTAGCGGCATCCGCGCTTAAGCACTCGGTAGAGGGCGACTACAACCGCGTTGGCGTTGCCGAGGTTGAAAAGCTTGCGGGCGGCGACGGCTCGGGCAGAGTTCAAAGATAATTCGTTTTCGTTTCACCCCGCGCGGCAAATCCGCGCGGGGATTTTTTTGCCGACCTCGGAGAAAAGGATTTTTTCCGCCACTGCACCGAAAGGCAATATCGGGCGGGGCGGGTTTAATCCCAACGGGACGGTTTTAATTTTACCGACGTCGGCTTTTATTTCAAACGAGATTGACATTCGCGCGCGCCTATTGTATAATAATAAGGAAAACGAGGAAAGGGGCGGCTTTATGCAAATAATCGGATACCCGAGCGAAAAAACGGCTTTGCCAAGGCTTGCGGTAGCCCTCGGCTTTTTCGACGGCGCGCACGTCGGACACCGTCGGCTGATTGAGAGAATGAAGTCCGAGGCAGAGCAAAGAGGACTTAAAACCGCGATATTCACCTTTCCGTCGGAGAGCGCGGGTCTTAAAAGCGGAGCCGTAAGGCTTTACGGCACGGAGGAAAAGCTTGAAATCCTTGCCGAATTTAACACCGATTATATTATACTTGCCGATTTCGACGCGCTTTGCTCCGCCACGCCCGAGCAGTTTGTGCTTTCGCATCTTTGGGAGGGGCTTAACGTGCGCCTTGCGGTTGCGGGATACAACTTTCGCTTCGGCAAAAGAGCGGCGGGAGATATTAACGACCTCGTCCGTCTTATGTCGCAGCTCGGAGGCGAAACGGTCGTTTTGGAGGAGGAGAGGCTGGACGGCGTGACCCTTTCCACCACGGCGATAAGAGAAGCTCTTTCGCGCGGAGAATGCGAGCTTGCGACGAGAATGCTCGGCGAGCCGTATTTCGTCAATTCAACCGTAATACGCGGAAGGGGTATCGGAAGCAGCTTCGGCTTTCCCACCCTTAACACCGAAAGGGCGGAGGGACTCCCTCTCCCGCGCGGAGTTTACGCCACGGTTGTCACGCTCGGAGAGCGTAGGCTCGTCGGTGTAACCAACATCGGAGTTTGTCCGACCTTTGCACCGAGGGAGGAGCATCTTGAAACAATGCTTCTCGACTTTTGCCAAACGGTTTACGGAAAGAGGGTTAGAATCGAGTTTATCGCACGGCTTCGCGACGAGGCGGTATTCCCCTCCCCCGAAAAGCTAAAGGAGCAAATCGACCGCGACGCAGAAAAAGCCGCGCTTATCGCGGCAAAATACCTGTAAAGCGCGGACCTTGGATAAAGCAGTAAAAAACAGCCCCGGCGAGTGCCGACGGCGGATTGGAGATATTTATGTCAGGAAATTGGACGAGGCTTACCGTTATCGGAAAAACACGCGACCTTGACACCATTACCTCGGTAATGAGTATGCTCGACAACGGCCTTATGATAGAGGATTATTCGGACTTTTCGCTTAACGGAATGTACGGCGAGCTTGTTGAGGAAACGATTTTGAACGCAGACCGCGACACGGTAAGGGTTTCGCTTTTCGTGCCCGAGGAGAAAAATCTCGGCGAATACCGCGCTTATATCGTGGAGCGCCTTGCCGCGCTCGGTATAGAAAACACAATCGAGTGCGAGGGTATGAACGAGGACGACTGGTCGGAAAGCTGGAAGCAATATTACAAGCCCATTCCCCTCGGGCGGGTGACAATCGTGCCCGCGTGGGAGGAATACGACGCAAAGGACGGCGAGGTTATCATAAAAATGGACCCCGGAATGGCATTCGGCACGGGCACTCACGAAACGACCCGCCTCGTAATGCGGATTATGCAGGACGTAGTCGTTGGCGGCGAGCGCGTGCTTGACGTCGGCACAGGCTCGGGCATTCTATCCATTTGCGCGTCAAAGCTCGGGGCGGCATCCTGTAACGCATACGACATCGACCCCGTTGCCGTAAAGGTTGCGAGGGAAAATGCCGAGCGCGACGGCTGTACCAATATAACCGTCGGAGTGTCCGACCTTCTTCGCGGAGTTGACCTTTCGGGCGGCAAGTACGACCTTTGCGTGGCGAATATAGTCGCCGACATAATCATCCGTATGATGCCCGACATCAAAAGGTATTTAAAGGACGGCTGCCCCCTTATTCTCTCGGGCATAATCAACGAGCGCGCAGACGAGGTCCGCGCCTGTGTAGCCTCCCTCGGCTTCACCGTCGTCCGAGAGGAAAAGGAAAACGACTGGGTCGCTTTAATGGTGAAATAAGGCGAACGCCCTCCATACCATATACAAAAACACTTAATCCCCAAAAAGGACAAAGCTATGCCAAGATTTTTCGTAGAGCCGACGGCTATTGCCGACGGCGGGATAACAATATCGGGCGACGACGCCCGTCATATAGCGCGCTCGCTGCGAATGGCGGTGGGTGACGAGGTCACGGTTTGCGACGGGGGCGGCACGGAATACTCCTGTCGGCTTTTGAAAATCCGCGACGAGCAGTGCGACGCCGAAATTCTTTCGGAGGCAAAAAGCAAGGCAGAGCCAAAGCATCGCATAACCCTTTATATGGCTTATCCGAAGGGCGACAAGCTTGAAACCGTGGTGCAAAAGGCGGTGGAGCTTGGCGCGCACCGAATAGTGCCGTTCGAGTCGGAAAGGTGCATAAAGCGCCCCGCCCCCGAAAAGGCGGAAAAGCAAACCGCAAGACTCCGTCGCATAGCCGACGAGGCGGCAAAGCAGTGCGGCAGAGGGGTATTACCCACCGTTGACACGCCGATAGGCTTCGGTGCAATGCTCTCCGAAATCAAGCGTCACACGCTTACCCTCTTTTGCTATGAAAAGGAAAGCGCAACCACCATTCGCTTTGCAATAGAGAATGCGGCGGACACCTCCGATATTGCGGTTATCGTCGGTGCGGAGGGCGGCTTTTCCGAAAAGGAGGCGGAGGCTATCGTAAGGGAGGGCGCAAAATGCGTAACCCTCGGCCCGAGAATACTCCGTTGCGAAACCGCACCCGACTACGCCCTTTCCGTAATATCCTGTTTTTTAGAGCTTTAAGCCCGAAATTATAGCGTTTTTATTAAGAAAAAGACACAAAATGTTGTTTTTAACAATTAAACTGTGTCTTTTTTGTATATTTTGTAATTTTTTTTGAAAAAACTATTGAAATTCGCATAAAAATAATGTAAAATATAGACAGTATAAACAAACCGCGCGGGGCATAGATTTTTTTATACGCGCCCTGCGGGATAACCGCCCGTAAAAATCCAAGGCTGTACGTCCTAAACCGAGCCACAAAAGCGTGGTTTGGTTTGTTTTTGTGCAGGAGGGACTAAAGGGAACGGACGAAAATGCCCATTGCAATACGGCACCCATTTCGGGCGAGAAAGAAAGGAAAAACAGTATGTCAAACCGCTTATTCCAAACAGTTATCCACCAGATGAAGGAGGTTGTCGGCCGCACCGTCGGCGTTATCGACGAAAACGGAATAATCGTTGCCTGCTCCGAGGTGGGCAAAATCGGCGAATCCAAGCAGCGCGTAAGAGAGGAGCTTGCATATTCTCAATCCTCGCTCGTGCTTGACGGATACACCTACCGCACTCTTGCCGCGGGAAGCAAAAACGATTGCATCGTGTTCGTGGAGGGAACGGACAGGGACTCCGACAAAACCGCACAAATGCTCGCGGTATCTCTCGGAAGCATAAAGAGCCTCTACGACGAAAAATACGACAAGGGAAGCTTTATCAAGAACATCATTCTCGATAACATTCTCCCGAATGATATTTACATCAAATCAAACGAGCTTCACTTCAACAACGACGACAGCCGCGCGGTAATCGTCGTAAAGTTCCAGGGAGCAACCGAGCTTCCTCCCTACGAAATTATCCAGTCTATCGTCACCGACAAGAACAGAGATTACGTCATCAACATCTCCGAGCAGGATATCGTTATCGTGAAGGAGGTTGCGGAGGGATATACCTCCGAGCAGCTTGAAAAGGACGCAATTTCAATCCTCCGCACCGCAAGCACGGAGTACGGAGCAAAGCTCCTTATCGGTATTTCCTCCGTTGTTGAAAAGCTGAAGGACCTTGCAAGAGCGTACAAGGAGGCGAGAATCGCCCTCGAGGTCGGAAAGGTATTCGATATCGAGCGTCCCGTTATGTCATACGAAAATCTCGGCATCGGACGTCTTATTTACCAGCTTCCCACCACGCTTTGCGAAATCTTCCTTCAGGAGGTGTTCAAGAAGGGCTCGCTCGAATCCCTCGACCGCGAAACCCTTATGACCGTGCAGGCGTTCTTTGAGAACAACCTCAACGTTTCGGAAACCTCGAGAAAGCTTTTCGTACATAGAAACACCCTCGTTTACAGACTTGAAAAGATAAGAAAGCTCACGGGTCTTGACCTTCGCGAGTTTGACCACGCGGTTACCTTCAAGGTTGCCCTTATGGTTAAAAAGTACCTCGTGTCAAAGCCCACCAAATTCTGATATAAACCGAATATTTTGCGTAACCCTGCGACCGTTCGCAGGGTTACGTTGTCAACAAAGAGGAACGAATAATGATTAACCAAACCAAACGGCACGACAGCGAAGCACAGCTTTGGATAATTATCACCTCGGTAGCGCTCGCGATTGCAATCGCGGTCGGAGCGATTTTCTTCTTCGTCGGACAGGGAAGCTTCCGAAGGGAAAGCCTTGAAAAGGACGAAATCTTAAAGCGAATAGAGGAATACGAGGGCGAGCATTCCTCGGTAGCCGATGCCCTTTACGACCTCGGCTTTGCGGTGAACAGGCAGAAAATCAAAAACGTGGAGCTTGTCATCGAGCAGTATTATTACAAGGAAACCCCCTCGGTAAAGGAGCTTACGGTAAATACGGCACTGCTCTTTATAGATAACTTTTACGACATCGTGCCGCGCGACAACAAGAGCGCGACAACGACGGCTATGCTCAAATGCCTCGTGGCTTCAATCGGCGACCCCTACGCCGCATACTTCAACACCTCGGAATACGGAGAATTTCTTAACGATATGACCGGCTACGAAACGAAGGTCGGTATCGGCGTTATGCTTACCGTAAATTACGAGGAGGTCACGATGGAAATCACGGCGGTGCTTCCCGACTCGGGTGCGGAGGCTGCGGGCATAAAAAAGGGTGACCTTATCGTTGCAATCGACGGCAGCCGCGTAAGCGAGGTCGGAATAGAGGCGGCAACCGCACTCGTTGCGGGCGAGGTTGGCACTACGGTAGAGATTACCGTGCTTCGCGACGGAGAGGAGCTTACCTACACGGTAACGCGAATGATTTTTGACGACGTAACCGTTTTATCCGAGATGTTAGAGGGTAATATCGCCTACGTCCAGGTCATACAGTTTAAGGAAAGCACACCGAAGCAGTTTAAGAGCGCGGTTGACGAGCTTAAGGCGGCGGGAGCCGTTGGCTTTATCTTTGATATGCGCGGAAACCCCGGCGGAGTTTTGGAGGCGGTCGTCGATATGATAGATTACGTCGTGCCCGACGGACACCGAATTGCCTCCTATACGCTCGGAAGGGACTCCACAACGGTTTACACCTCCGACGACGGGCATTCGCTCGATTTGCCGATGACGGTGCTTTGCAACGGCGGCACGGCGTCTGCGGGAGAGCTTTTTACCGCGGCGCTTCGCGATTTCGGTGAATGGGGACTTATCGACGTGTATATCGTCGGCGAGCAAACCTACGGCAAGGGGGTTATGCAATCCACGATACCGATAAACGGCAGCGAGGGAATAAAGCTTACGCTTGCCTATTACAACCCGCCCTGCGACGTCAACTACGATGGCGTTGGAGTTATGGAGGCGGACAATCCAAAACACCTTTTCGTAACAAACGACGGTAAAGCCGATACGCAGCTTGAGGTCGCAATCGAAAAAATCACAGAGCTTTTAAGCGCAAGGAGCGCATAAAATAACAAATAAAACGAAAACGGAGAAAAGAGCAATGGAAAAGAAAAAATATACACAGGCGGGCTACGATGCCCTTCTCAAGGAGCTTAACTACCTTGAAACGGTAAAGAAGGAGGAGAATAAGAAGGAAATCTCCACCGCGCGCGCCTTCGGCGACCTTTCGGAAAACAGCGAATACGATGCCGCAAAGCAGGAGCAGGCAATCATCGCGGCAAGAATTCTTGAGCTTAAGGACCTTATAAACAACGCGGAAATCGTTGACGATTCCGAGATTGACGAGTCGAGAATTTCAATCGGCTCTATCGTTGTGCTTTACAGCGTGGAGCGCGGCTGCGAGCTTACCTACCACATCGTCGGCTCTTTTGAGGCTGACCCCAAAAACGGTAAAATTTCGGATTCCTCCCCCATCGGCGCGGCACTTCTCGGCGCTCGCGAGGGCGAGGAGGTTGTCGTAGAGGGTGCAAGAGTACAGCACCTCCAGGTAAGAAGCGTTTCAAGAGCAAAGTAAACCTTTGTTTACAAAAATAGTTCAATAATTTAACACGCCCCGCCCGTTTTGGGCAAAAGCTGTTACGCGAGCCATTAGCAACAGAAAACGCCGCACCGCGGCAGAACGGAGAAAACAATGGACAATCAAATAAATTCAACCAACGAGTTTGCCGTAAGGCGTGAAAAGCTCGCGGGGCTAAAGGCGGCGGGCTGTGACCCGTTTACCGTCACAAAATACGACGTAACCCACACTGCACCCGCGGCAAAGGCAGAGTTCGATGCAAGGGAAGCAGCCCTCGGCGAGGGAGAGGCTATCAACGTGCGCGTTGCGGGCAGAATGGTCGGCAAGAGAATAATGGGAAAGGCATCCTTCGCGGGACTCCTTGACGGCGAGGGTAAAATTCAGCTTTACGTTTCCCGCGACGGCGTTGGCGAGGAGGCTTACGCAGGCTTTAAAAAATGGGACGTCGGTGACATTATCGGCGTTGAGGGCTTCCTTTTCAGGACCCGCACGGGCGAGATTTCGGTACACGCTACCTCTATAACCCTCCTTGCAAAGGCACTCCTTCCCCTTCCCGAAAAGTTCCACGGTCTTACCAACCTTGAGCAAAGGTACAGACAAAGATACGTTGACCTTATCGTAAATCCCGAGGTAAAGGATACCTTCGTAAAGCGTTCCAAAATCCTCTCTCTTATAAGAAATTACCTTGATTCAAAGGGATTTCTTGAGGTTGATACCCCTATACTTCTCCCCCTTGAAATCGGAGCAAACGCACGCCCCTTCGTAACCCACCACAACACGCTTGATATTGATATGTATCTGCGAGTTGAAACCGAGCTTTACCTCAAGCGTCTTATCGTCGGAGGTATGCACAAGGTTTACGAGGTAGGAAGAATTTTCAGAAACGAGGGTATGGATACGAAGCATAACCCCGAATTTACCTCCATCGAGCTTTATCAGGCGTTTACCGATTATTACGGAATGATGGACCTCGTAGAGGAGCTTTACAAGATGCTCGCCACCGAGGTTTGCGGAAGCACCACCATCACCTACCAGGGTAACGAGATTGATATGGCACACTGGGAGCGCCTTACTATGGTAGAGGCGGTTAAAAAGTATTCGGGCGTTGACTACAACGAATGGACAAGCGACGAGGATGCGCGCGCCGATGCAAAGCGCCTTCACGTTGAGGTGCCCGAAAACGCAACTCGCGGCACGGTCCTCGTGGAGCTTTTCGACGCTTTCGTAGAGGACAAGCTTATTCAGCCCACCTTTATTTACGATTACCCCGTGGAAAACAGCCCCCTCGCAAAGAGAAAGCCCGAAAATCCCCTCTTTACCGAGAGATTTGAATATTTCATCAACTGCACCGAGTTTGGCAACGCATTCTCCGAGCTTAACGACCCCATCGACCAGAAGGAGCGCTTTGAGCGCCAGGTCGAGGCAAAGAGAAAGGAAGAGCCAAACTGTAACGCGGAGGTCGATTACGACTACGTAACCGCCCTTGAATACGGCCTCCCGCCGACAGGCGGCCTTGGCTTCGGCGTAGATAGACTCGTAATGCTCCTCACCGACTCCGCATCTATTAGAGATGTGCTGCTGTTTCCGACTATGAAGCCCGAGGTATAAAAGTCGGTACACCCTCCGACCTAGGCCCACCACCGTCGCATAGTCGCGTCCTATCGCCTTCGCAAGCCTACGGCTCTGCCCGCTCCTTGCTTTGGGCGGTTTCGCTGCGCTAAAAAACGTCGTTTAGAAGTTTTTTAGCTTGACCTATGCCCACCACCGTCGCATAGTCGCGTCCTATCGCCTTCGCAAGCCTACGGCTCTGCCCGCTCCTTGCTTTGGGCGGTTTCGCTGCGCTAAAAAACATCGTTTAGAAGTTTTTTAGCTTGCTACCCACTATGAAGCCCGAGGTATAAGGGTTTATGCGTACACGAGCTGTATTCGTACGTTTGTGCAACCACTAAAAACCGAATAACATAACAAAACGGAGCGGGATTAGCCGCTCCGTTTTCATTTAACACTACGAAAAATTCACACAGGTGGCAGCAATCCTTCTTTTGATAACGCCACCTTCTGTATGTAAACTTTTTTCCTCGGGGTTGATTTATTCCTTCGAGTGTGATACAATTATAGGGTAAAGAAAAAGGGATATTGCAAGCGCTGCACCACATAAAGGAAAGCGAGCACACCCCACCAAAGGAAGAAAAATGAACGACAAAAACGAAAAGTACGCCGACGTAAAGATGTCCTCCCCGTTTCTTACGTGGCTTGAAAATTTTTGGTATCATTATAAATGGCATTCGCTTTTTGCGGTGTTTGCGATTATCGTCGTCACGGTTTGCGTTGTACAATGCTCGCGGCAGAAGGATTACGACGTTTACGTTATGTACGCGGGCGGAGAAGCCTTTTCGCGAAAAAGCGAAAACGGTGATATTCCCGAATACAACAAGCTGCTCTTTGCGCTGACGAAGCACGCGGGGGATTACGACGGAAACGGCGAGGTGCTTCTCTCCTTCTCCGACCTTTTCATTCCCTCTCCCGCAGAGCAGGAGGCACTCGGCGACAATCTTGACTTTTCCTCTATGAGAGAGGATATACAAACGCTTAACGACCGAATGGCATACAGCGAATACTACGTATTTTTCGTATCAAAGTACGTGTATGACGAGTATCACGTGAAAAGCGATACCGAGCTTTTTGCCCCGATAAAAAAATACTGTCCCGAGGGGAATAGCTTCGTTTTCGAGGGGGAAAACGCGGTATATCTTTCCTCCACCGACCTGTACAAGCTCGCGCCCTTTTCGGAGCTTCCGGAGGACACGCTCATCTGCATCCGCATAAACAGCGAGGTTACGAGCGCGTTCAATAAAAGAAAAAACGCGGAGCTTTACCGCCGCGCACAGGAATATATAGCCGCCATCCTCGCCTACGAGCATCCCTCGGAGGGGTAGGAGCAAAAAAATCCCGACAAACGTCGGGATTTTTTCTATATGCCGTTATCCGTTCAATTATTACGCGTGCTATCACTCTGCATACTTGATATTTGCATACGTCACCAGCGTATCCATAATATACTCAAACAAAGCGTTTTCGGTTATATAATCCTCTCCGTACTGCGTAAGGATAACGCTTTTGTAGTACTCGACCTGCTTATTATATTCTTCCTCGGTATCGTAATTATCGCGGTCAACCTGGTACTGCTCGAGATATGCGTCAAGCATTTCGTCAAACAGCTCGTCGTATATTACACCTTTGGTTTGCTCGTCGGGCATAAGACCCTCGTTGCGTGCGATGTAGTAGAAAATCAGCTTTTCGGTCACCGCCTGCTCCGCCTTTTCGGTCAAAGCCTCCTGCCAATCCGCGGTGCTTCCGATTTGAAGATAATCTCTTGCCGCCTGGTCAAAGGAGGAGTAATAGCTTGAATACTGGGAGTAATAGTTGTTTATCTCCGCCTCGTAGTTATCGTAGAAAAGCTTAACCTCCGCCTTCGGAAGCTTTCTAACCTTTACTATTCTGTGGTAATACTCCCACATTTCGGTTTCAATAAGCGAATTAACCTCCAGCCTATGCTCCTCAAGGAGGTCGGCGCGGATTTTTTCGGTATATTTTTCGGTAAGGCTTGAATTTTCGTCACCGTATTCGGCAAGGTCCTCCGCCTTTACCCCGAGCGTTTCGGTAATAAACCCGTCGTTAAATTCGGGAGTATCGTAGGATACCGAGGTAACGATATAAATATCGAACTTTACCGCCTTTCCCTCAAGGTCGGCGGAGCTGTACGGGCGGGGGAAGGTAACGTCGATGGTAAGCGGCTCGCCCTCGCTGAATTCAATGGCGCTTACAACCTTTACGCTCGAATAAACGTCGGTGCGGGTGATGCCGTCGCTGCCCGTCCTGTCAACCGTGAGGTTTTCGGAAATGGTTGCACCGATGGTCGCGCCGAGAAGGTAATCCTTAAAGCCCTCTCCCCACTTTGCGTCAACGTCCTCCGAGAGGTCAACCGTGGTGGTTGCGTCCTTTTCAACGCCGCCGTCGAAATACGCCGCGGTGTAGGTGATGGTTACGAGCTGTCCGTCCTGTACAGTACCCTCGGTGTGCTTCGTCATCGTCCTGTAATCGTTGCTGTTTTTACCGACGAGAGCAAGCTCAAAGCCGACGATCATACTGCCCGAGCCGATGCCGAGCGAGGTGACCTTGTCCGAGAAGTTAGAGCCGCCCGAAAAGGGCACCTTTTTGCCGTCTTCGTCAAGCGTGTAGCCGTAGTAGTAGATGTTTGCGGTGTCGCCCGCCTTTACGGTTTGACCGATTTTGTTCTTGTTATCGGTTGCCTTTCTGTTTGAATAGAGAAGCTTTAAAATCTCGTTCTGTACCGCAAGCTTAAAATACTCGGTGTCGTTGCCCTCGTCGTCAACGAGGCGGTCGAGATTTAAAAGCACGTCAAAGGACTTGTATTCCGACGGGTCGATGCTGATGTATTTAGAAAGCCTTGCCTTTTCGTAATCAAGCGTCCTTTTTCCCGCTACGGCAATTACTCCGAAAACCGCGGCGGTAATTATGCCAATAAGCGCAATTACGGCAAATATAATAAGAAATAATTTAGTACCGTCAATCGCGCGCTTTGAGTCGGCGGGATTAACTACTGTATTGCTTTTGCTGTTAGCCATTCTTTCCTCCAAATCCCATTAAAAGGGTGATTCGCCGCCGAGTGAGTCGGCAAAGGCGGTTGCGAGCCTGTCGCATCTTTCGTTATACGGGTGTCCGTTATGCCCCTTTACCCAATTAAAGGTAACCCTGTGTATTTCGGTGAGGGCAAAAAGCCGCGCCCAAAGGTCGGGATTTTTCAACTCCTCCCGTCCTCTTTTCCAGCCGCTTTTTTTCCAGCTGTAAACCCAACCCTCGTTAAACGCGTCGCACACGTATTTAGAGTCGGAGGTCAAGCTTACGATACACGGCTCCTTCAAGGCGGAAAGCCCCTCTATCGCCGCCATAAGCTCCATACGGTTGTTGGTCGTTTCCCTCTCGCCGCCCGACATTTCCTTTTCAAATCTGCCGTAAACGAGTATCGCGCCCCAGCCGCCCGGACCGGGATTGCCGCGACAGGCACCATCGGTATAAAGATATACCTCTTTCATTGTTTTTCTCCATCTCCCGCCCAAAGCTCGCGGCGGGCTGCCTTTTCAATCCGCGCCCTTCGCCGCGGCACAAGCCGTCGGTATTCCGTGGGGCGGGTTTTAAAAAAGTTCATAATTTCAAAAAGTAAAGGACTGTACAAATAAGCACAGTCCTTTATGCCGTCAAAGACGGTTCTTTTCCCCGCGGCTGCGGGATTTTATGCCGCCCTGTGTGACGGCGATATATCATAAAGCTTGCACTTTACGTATGGTATTAACCGTTAATCAGTTGCCACCCTCGGTGGTATTGTCGCCACCCTCGGTGCTTTCGCCGCCCTCGGTGGTGTCATCCTCTGCTTCCTCGGGAGTGAAGGTGTACTGAATGCGAACGAACTTAACCGAATTATCCTTTTCGGGGTCAACGGTGTAGTCGTAATCGTTCTCCTCCTCCTCGGCAGGCTCCTGCTCGAGAATGTGGTTAACTACGTTATCCCACTGCATAGCGTGGAGAACGTCCTCCTCCTCAACGCCGAGATATACAACGTAAATGTTGTTCTTAACCGACTTCTTCTGCTCCTTCGTAAGAGCAACCGAATCGCCGTAGTACTCTGCAAGAGTGTAAACGATAATAAGCTCCTTTACAGCCTCCTCTGCCTGCTTGGTCATCTTCTCCTTGCAAGCGTCCATAGAGTCGGTGGTCTTAAGACCGAGCGCTACCTTGAGGTAGTTTTCGTAGTTACCCTCGTACTTAACGTAGTTAGCTACCTTGGTGTTATCCGAATTGGTGTAGTCACCCTGATAGAAGTTATACTTGTGAACGTTTTCAATGCGCTTGTAAGCCTGCTTTACAGCCGACCTCGGAAGCTTACCCGTGAAGGTAACGTACTTCTCCGCAAGCTTGAAAACCTCCTTGGAAAGGTTGGTCTTGATGGTGGAGATGTAGGATGCCTCAAGATTATCGTAAACCGCATCGGTGTACTCGCCAACGAGAACCTCTCCAACGGTCTTTGTGCCATTGGTTGCAGCAACAACCTTTTCAACAAGCTCGTTAACCGCGGTCTGCTTTGCGGTAACCTCCTCCTGTGCCTTTTCAACCTCGGTCTTTTCAGGCTCGGTAGTGGTATCGTCGCCACCCTCGGTAGTGCCCTCACCCTCGGTTGCTTCGTCAGCGGCAGGCTTTGCCTCGGACTCGTTCTTTTCCGCTTCCTTCTCGGCTTCCTTCTTTGCCTTGTCCTCTGCGGTTACGAGTGCCTTTTCAGCCTTTGCAAGCTCGTTGTATGCCTTTACAAGCTCCTCAACGAGAGCCTTAACAGTCTTGTCCCCGTTCTTGAAGTCCTCGCTGTTAAGAAGCTCAAGAGAGCCCTTTTCGCTATCCTCAACGGTGCCGTCCTTGTCGGTGTCGGTGCCGAAAATCTTCTTGAGAACTACGCCCGCATCAAGCTTATCCTCGTCAACAACGTCGATAACGAACATCGGGAAGATGTGATAGGTAAGCTCCGCATCCTTGAGGTCAACCTCTACGCCGTTAACGTCCTTTACCTTCTTTGTGGAGGTATAGGTCTTATCGGTTACGGTGCCGATTTCAGCACCCTCGTCCTCTATAATCCAGTTGATGGTAAGACCCGAGTAGGATACCTCGTGCTCGTTACCGTCCTCGTCCGTCCATTTTACACCCTCGTACTTGCCGTCGCCAACCTTGCCAACCTTCTGACCGATAAGGTAGGTAAGAAGGGGAAGCTTTTCAATCGGCTTTTCCTCGGTTTCGCCGTCGGTAGTACCCTCGCCGTCGGTAGTGCCCTCGCCCTCGGTGTCAACGGTAGCTGTGCCGTTATCCTCGTCGGGAGTTACGGTGGGGATGTCAAGGGTTACAACACCGTAGTTTACGGTAACCGTCTTTGACTCGTAAAGCGGCTTGCCCTCTGCGTCAAGCTCGGGCTCTCCGTCCGCATCAAGCTTGGGAACCGAGTAGGTCATGGTGTAGGAGATGCATACCTTGTCGCCTGCCTCGGTCTTTCCCTCTGTGGTAGCGGTAAAGACGTAATCCTTGATATTCTTATCACCGACAAGAGCCTCAATCTTCTCGCTGAGGGTTTCGGTCTTCTCGTCGTCGTCAAAAAGACCGAACTGAAGGCCGGTTGCCTTATCGGGATTCATTGCATCGGTAAATACGGTGTACTCTACGGTTTCCTTTACCTTTTCACCGTCAACCTCCTTCTCTACCTCCTTGCTAAACGTTACATAATAGCCGTAGTAGAGCATATCGTACTTTCCGACGGTAGCGTCGAAAAGCTTATCATCCGTGCCCGCATCGGTGCCGAGCGCGGCAAAAATGGTGTCAAGCACCTTTGTCCGTCTGGTAACCTCGTCGATACCGAAATTGCCGTCGTCGATAACGAGGGCAAGGAGTGCCTTTTCAAATTCGGTAGCATTGAAGCTTGCGTACTTCGTCAGGTTCCTGTTTGCATAGTTGAAGGAGCAACTGCAAAGGAAGGAAAGGAGCATGACGACTACGAGTACAAGACTGATAATTCTCTTTTTCATACTAATTCCTCTTGTATATATATTATTTTTTATTTCTTTACACAAATGTGCATTCTATTATAACATACTCTTTTCAAAAAAGCAAATGTTTTTTTATATTTTTGCAAATATTTTTTATTTATATCAATATGCAACCATAAACCGCCGTTTTTGGGGGTAAAAAGCAACATATTTTACAAATCAAATGCTTTTGTAGGTTATTTCTTATCGATATAACCGTCGTAATCGTCGAGATATTCGCCGTTGAGTACGCCGTAAACGGAAAGCACGATGTTTTCAAAGGCGTAGTTTGAAAAGGTAAAGCTGCTTACTCTTTCGGAAACGGTATTACCCTTGTCGTCCATTCTGAAGGCGGATATCATAACTCTGTTACCGTCGAGGTAATAGAAATCGTATGCGTAATAGCCCGCGCGGGAGGTGCCGTCGGCTTCGAATACCTTTACCTTAATCCGCATAAGACGCTCGCGGGAAAGGGCGGAGGCAATCTCCTCGTCGGAGAGAACGAAATCCTGGTAGCTCGTGCGGTACATACGCTCGAACAATCCCTTGTAGTTGACGACGCCGTGCGTGTCAAGCCCGCTGTACATATATTCCTCTCCGTTGTTGTAAAGGACGTTATAAATATCGGATACGGAAAGAGCGTCGCGCCCAAGCTGCTGCTTTATCCTCTCGTAGGCGGTATCGTTGGTATTGCCCGAGGATTTGATATTGACGCTGAGGCGAATCTTCGGAACCGAGCCGTCGAACTCGGTCAAGGAGGCAATCATTTTTCCGTCCTCTGCAACTCCGACGTAATACTGCGTCTTTTCAACGTCGAAGTTATATGTGCCGTGGTAGTCCTCCATAGAGAAGTCGAACTCAATCTGCTTTACGTTGTTAATATCGAGGAAAAGGAAATTGTTTCTCGCCCAAAGCTCCTCGAAATCGTAATCGAGGAAGGAGAAATCCTCCGCGGGAACCCTTGCCACAAGGTCGTACATATCCGACCCGACGTAGCGGTAGCCGTCCTCCTCCTCGCTTATATAGAGCGTAAAGCCGAGGGTGGATATCCAGGCGTAGGTCGAAAGCTCCGAGAGTCCGTCCTCCGTATTGCTTTCAACGTCGGCGTCAAAGTCGGCGGGGTCGTAAATTCCCCTCGGAAGCTCAAAATAAATCGTATAGGCGTAAAGCCCGTACTTTTCCATATTTTCGGGGGTAAGCCCGATGGCAACCGTTTCTCCCACGTAGCCCGCGGAGGAGCTTGTGTCGCTTCGGTCGCCCGTACCGCCGAGAAGGTTGGATATACTCTGGCAGACGCTGGCGTCTATGCCGTAAATGGTGTATTTTTCATACCCCTTATGCTCGTCCATCGTGTTTTCGTACACGCTTTCGCCGTAGAAGGGGTCCTGCTCGGTTTTATTGATGTACCTGAAGGCAACGACGAGGCGGGAGGTAATAAACTCGGTAATCTCGTCAAGCCTGTACTCGGTAAAGCCGCGCATTATTTCGTAGTAGTAGGTGTTGGTGTAAAGCTTTATATCAAGGTCGCCGCCGATTCCCTTTCCGACGAGCTTTTCCTTAAGGCTTGCCCATCTTTCCGACTCGTCGTTACCCGCGAGGTCGATGGAAACGGTGCGCGTTTCGGTTTTCTTGCCGTTTATTATCTCGTAGTAGGCAACGGTGATGTAGCTGTCGCTCTCCACCTTTTGAAGGACGTCGCCCTCCTTCGAGAATATTGCCATAACCGCATCGATATAAAGGCTCTCCGTGGAGGCAACGGCGTTGTCCCTCGTATAATCTATTTCAAACTCAATCGGCGCGTCAAGCACTCCGATGCCCGCGGCTCTGATTTTTTCCTCTACGCTATCCGAAACGGCGGCGGAGGAAAGGTCAATTACTGCGTGCGCGGGATATTCGTTTTTCTTTTCGCCTCCGACATAGTAATCGTAGGTTACCTTTACGAGATTATACTGCACGCCCTCGCCGTTTTCGCCCGAAAGGAGCGAGGAGTCGCGTATCTCGTCGGTGGCGGTAATAACCGCTTCTATCGCGGTGATTTCGTATTTATAGGTAACGGACTCCGCATCGCCGAAGGAAACGAGTCCGCCCGAGGACGAGCCGTACTCGTCAAGTATAGTAACGTACAGGGGCGTGTCGTATTTTCCGACCGTTTTGCCGACGAGCATCGCAAAAAAGCGCGAGTAATCGATGTGAGAGGAAAGCTTTTTCGGGTCGAAATTAAAGCTTCCCGCACTTACCGCGTAGCCGTCCGCGTTCGGCGCGTAATCCGAGCCTGACATAAGCGGCATTGCCACGCTTCCCGTTGCAATAACGGCGGAGTCCTTCAGGACAACCTCGCCCTCCTTCTTATGCTCGGTGTTCACCCACTGCTTAAAGTCGGTGGTGAGCGAAGGCTCGAAATTGTAGTCGTATTCAAGACCCTCCGCAACGAGGCGTCCGCTTACGAAATCCTCAAAGCCGCGCATAGCGTACTCGAAGGCGTTGGAGGAGGTGAAATAAATCACGTCCCTTTTATCCACCATAAAGTAGAAGCCGCCGCCCGCAAGCGAGCGCGAGCCGAGAAGAATCGTGTGCGATTTCAGCTGCTTGTCCGAGGGGTCGGTATATTCGAAATATACCGCGGAGCTGTGCGCGCTGTCAAGACCGTAGCGAAGGAGAAGCTCGTTTCTTGCGTCCGCGTTTTCGGGGGTGTCCTCGGGAAGGAGTATTTTTTCGTTAAAGGTGGGAGTGCCGAGCGCGGAGCAAAGATAGGTCAAAAGATAAACCTGCGTATAGCTCGTGCCCGTTGCCTTTGCGTAAAGGCTCGACAGGTCGAAGTCACCCTCCTCGCCGATAATGCTCGGCAAATAGGGGGTAAGCGTGTCAACCGTTCCGTCCTTTGAATATTCGAGAACGAAGCTTCCGTCCTCAAGGCTTGCAACTCCGTACATACGGAGATTTCCCTTTTCGTCGCGGTTATGGACGAGAATGTATTCCATATTGCTCGACGCTATATTCTCATAAACCAACGGAACGTTAAGATAAAGCGATTCTCCAAGCGCCTCGTCGATTTCGGGAAGCTCTACCTCCTCGGCGGGTGTACTCCTCGGCGGCAAAAGCCTTACGGTTATCAAAACCGCGATAAGGACAAGGAGGGCAGTACCGAGAACGGTAAGCTGCAGCATATTTTTATTCAGCCTTCGTTTTTCAACCTTTTTCATTCTGCCTCCTTATAAGAATTTACGCTTGATAAACATTACCGTACCGAAAACCGCCGCCGCAGCTGCGGGCGAAAGCACAAGCACGGTGAAAAATACGGCGTTGGCGTTTGAGAAGCCGCTATATACCTTTGCCGTTTCGTAATTGTAGGAATAAACGGTACGCTTGTCGGTGTAAAGGTCGGTATCCGCAAGCTTCTTTCCTCCAAGGCTCGAGGAATTTTGCGAAAGTCCGCCAAGGTCGGTGCTAACGTACCTGTCGGTACGGGAGATATTTATAAACACGTCGAGCGTGAGGTCGTGGTTTGCGTAGGAGGGATTACCCAAAATTTCGTTTGAATAATAATCCTTCGACGCGGTTGCGAAAATAAAGGAATAGGTATTCTCTCCCGAATACTCGTTGAGATTTGAGCGCGCGGAGATTGCCGCGAGGGTCTTGTAGCCCGCCTCGCTTTCCAGGACTCCCGCGCCCGTATATGCGGTTGCACTTTCAAAGCTTCCGATAAAGGGAGCGTAGCGGCGCGTTACGTTTTTATAGCCCGCCTCGTCCCTCGAGTCACCGTCGCCAAAGGCACAGTATATATATCCCGTGTCGGAGAATACCATCTTCGGTGCGGAGGCAAGCCCGACGAAATCGCTGTAAAAGTTATATCCGTAGCTCTGGTCGTCGTCATCGTACTCGGCAATGAGCGTCCGTCCGTCGCCTCCGTCCTCGAGCGAATTTTCGGCGTCAAGCACGTAGGAATTGCTGAACGAAATGCCCCAATCCGCCAAAAATACCTCAAGGCTTTTGAGCGTATGCTCGTAGGACTTGTTAACCACGAGCGTGCCCTCCCCGTCAACGAGGTATCTGTCAAGCTTTTCAAGGTCGGAAACGTAGGAAAGGTTATTAAACTCCTCCCCGTCGGCAACGAAGTCCTCGGTCGGCAGATTTATTATGAGCATCGCGCAATCCTCGGGCACGGCGTCAACCCTCGAAAGCTCAAGCGTATGGATTTCCATACCAAGCTCCGAGATAAGGTCGGCAAACGCCGCGTTTTCAAGGCTCATTTCCGAATCAGGCTCGGCGGGATTATAATAGCTCGTCCCGTGATCGGAAACGAAATACGCCTTCGGCAGGCTTATCGCAGTGAGCGAGGCAATCGCGGAGGCAAGCTTGTACTCTCCGTTGAAGGAATAAAACTCCTCATCCATCATAGTCCATAAGCTCTCGCAGTTGATAATGCGGTACTTGCTTCCGTAGGAAATGATGACGTCGCTCGCCTCTATCTCGTTACGCGAGGTCGTTTTATACATAGAAACCGCGGTGGGGTTGTAGGTGACGTTATGCTCGACAACCTCCACGTTACCGTAACGAAGCTCGAGTCCGAGCGCCATAAAATACGGAATACGGGTATAGGTAGAGCCGATAAGAATATCGGGGTCGGTGCAGAAGGTTATTTTGATTTTATTCCCCTTGGGAAGTCCGTTCAAAAGCCCGTCACAGGTTTCCTTCATTTTATCCGAGAGCGAATAAAGCCCCTCGGGCGTCATATCTATAAACAGCTTTTTACCAATGCCGAGATTTGTAATTAAAAGATTGAAAAGCAAAAGCAAAACGATTCCAATCACCGTAATTGCGGTGAAGATGGAGTTGCGTGAGCCTTTACCCTTAAATATCGGTTTTTTCATTACAGTCTGTTCTTTCTCTTTATAATAATTACCGTGCCCGCGACTGCGATTGCGGCGGGAATTGCGAGCATAATCGCGGTGTAAGCCCGCGCCCTTCCCATCGTCAGACCCTCAAGGATAGCGCCCCTGTATATAAGCGACTGACAGCCGATGGGTGCCTGCTTTGCCCCGAAATGAGTCGCAAGGGTGGCAAGCACGAACGCCTTATTCGTGTAGGTGTTGTTTACCATATTTTCGGTGGAGGTGAGGAAAACGCTCGGCACAACCATAACCGTCGCCTCGCTTCCGTCCTCGTTCGTAATACGGTTAAAGCCGATAACGTCGTAAGAGCCTTCGTTGTCTATAATTTCTCCCGAGCGCGCCGCAACCGAGGTGTCCGAGGAGCGCATAAGAGCCACTGCACCGCCCGAAAGCTTAAGCCTTCCCGTCTGGCTGATGCGGACGCTCGTATCCACGTATTCGTTCATAAGACCGAAAATCGGAGTAGAATACCCGTTTTCCACGGGCGTGAGTATAAAGCGATAGCCGTCGGCGGTATCACCCGTCGTGCTGTCGCGGACGATGTCGCGGGCAATATTGCCGTTTTCGTCCTCGCCCTCGTAAAGCTCAAAGCCCCATTTCGAGAGATATTCCTCAAGGTGATTAAGCTTTTTTACAAGCGGGTCGAGCGCAACGTAAAGATTTCCGCCGCGCGAAAGGTATTTTTCAAGTCGGTCAAGCTCCGCGGTAGCACCCGAGACATCGGCACTCTTTTCAAAATCGTTTATCGGGTTCGATATAACCACGAGTGCCGCATCGTCGGGCACGTTTTGCTTTCGGAGATTTATCGTATCAACGTAGTATCCCGCCGATACGAAAGCGGAGTTAAGCGCAATATCCGCCGTTTCGCCGTGGTTTTGCGTAAAGTAAACCGTTTTATGCTCGCTCTCGGTAACCCAGCAAATCATAGAGGCAAGCACCTCCTCGCCGTTATAGGCGTAAACCTCGCCCGACGAGGTAAGCGAGAAGAAGTCCTCGTAGCCCGTAGAGCCACCCGTCATAACGCGGAAATTGCCCTCGCACTCAAATATGATGGAGGTGGGGCGTATTCTTACCGTTCCGTCCTCCGTATATGGCTTCAGGTCAACGTACTGCTCGGTCGCCGCCTCGTAGCCCGTAACCGAGTTTACAAATCTCAATTCGATAAAATCGGGGTGCATTTCCTTCAGCCTCGTTGCAGTTTCGTAAACCAATTTGCCGAGGTCATGCTCCCTTACGTCCTCCTCGTCGTCGCAGAAGATTACCGAAACCCGTCTGCCGCCCGTCATTGCACGCTTGAAATAAAGCTCGCTTACGTCCGACATCGGAACGACGGTTTTTTCGGGAGAATAAAGATATAGCTGATATTTGCTTGTAAGGGCATAAACCACCGAGTTAAGCGTTACCAGCACCGCAATAAGCAGCAGGGTTGCGTAAAGCGCCATTCCCGAGCGACCGGAGAGCCACTCCCCCGCCCTTTTCATAAATTTCTTCATTTTTACATCCATTCAGTCGCGTTTGCGACACACTTATTTACTTCCGTTCGGTCGCGTTTGCGACGCGCTTATTTATATACCTTCGGTCGGTATCAACCGAAATTCTCGCCGTTCGGCGTTAATCAGCCAAATCGGCGGCGGTCGTAAACCCGTATCGTAAGCCAGAAGAACACCGCGCCCACGGAGATATAGTAAAGGAGCGAGGCAAGGTCGAAGTAGCCGTTGATAAAGGTTTCAAATCTCGTGAAAATGGAGAGCGCATCGAAAACGAAGCGAAGCCAATAGTTAGAGGGCAAAAGCGAGCCGACAAGACCTATTCCGAAGAATGCAAGAATAATTGCGATAGTACCGATTGCGGCGGAAAGCTGGTTTTCGGTAAGCGAGGACACGAAAAGTCCGATTGCGATAAACACGCCGCCGATAAGAAGCATTGCAACCACCTCGCCAAGAAGGACCGCAAACTTTAATTCCGCATACGGAACGAGAAGAAGGAAATAAAGAGAGGTAAGAACCGTACAGCCCGCGTAGATTACGTAGGGGGCAAGGAACTTTCCGAAAACCATAGCGGGCAAGGAAATCGGCGCGGTAAGCACCAGCTGCTCGGTTTTCATTTTTCTCTCCTCGCTGAACGACTTCATCGTAAGAAGCGGAAGAACTATTGCCGTGAATATCAGCATAAGCGTATAGTAAAGCGACATATCCGACGACATCGACATCATTGTGGTATAGCTGAACAAAATTCCCGCAACGGCGAGATATATAACGAGGAATACGTAACCGATTACACCGGTAAAGTACGCCTTCAATTCTCTTTTGAATATAGCTAACATTTTTCTACCTTCAACCTTCCTTTAATTTTAGCGTCTTTTCTTCTTTTTCGTATTGTCGGGTAGAAGCCCGTCCGAACGGTCAACGAGTCTTATAAACACGCTTTCAAGGTCGGTGCCTACCGCCTCTATACCGATAATTGCCCAGCCCCTTGACGAGCAGAGGTTGAACACCGCCTTTCGCGCGTCTATGCCTCCGTCGCAGTCAACCGTGTAGGAATAGGAATCGAGGTCGCGCTCCGTGCCAATCTCCACGCGCTTTACGCCGTTGAGCTTAAGGAGAGCCGACTCCACGTCCCTTTGCGGGCCGCAAATCTTGTAGCGGTAGCGGTAGCCGTCCTCTATCGTCTTTACGATATTCTCGGTCTTTTCGTCCGCGATAATCTTACCCTTGTTGATAATGATTACTCTCTCACAAACCGCCTGCACCTCCGCAAGAATATGGGTGGAGAGGATAACCGTGTGCCGCCTTGCAAGCGTGCGAAGAAGATTTCGTACAGCCAAAATCTGCTTTGGGTCGAGTCCTACCGTAGGCTCGTCGAATATAACCACCTTCGGGTCGCCGACGAGTGCCTGTGCAATGCCTACGCGCTGCTTGTTACCCTTCGAGAGGTTTTTAATAAGCCTGTTTCTTACCTCTGCGATTTTCGTAACCTGTATAATCTCCTCAAGGTGGGGGGTGCGCTCAAGCTCGCAGCCCTTCAAATCGTAAACGAAATTAAGATACTCCATTACCGTCATTTCGGGATATACGGGCGGCTGCTCGGGAAGGAAGCCGATAAGCTTTTTTGCCCGAATGGGGTCCTCCAGCATATCCGTCCCGTCAATCGTTACGCTTCCCGACGTTGCCGAAAGATAGCCCGTTATTATATTCATTGCCGTACTTTTTCCCGCGCCGTTAGGGCCGAGAAGTCCGACGATTTCCCCCTCTCCAATCTCAAACGAAACGTCGTTGAGGGCGTAATTCGTGCCGTATCTTTTTACGAGATTTTCAACCTTTACCATACTTTTTTGTGTCGGGAGCTTCCCGACCTCCTTTCGGATTGTATATCAATTCTTTATTAACGCGTACGTATGCGGGAGCGAAAGGCCTCCGTCTTACAAAAGGGCATTCGCACACCTCGCCAATTTAGTATTCTAACACACAATTGTAAACAAAGTATTAACAAAATAAAATATTTTATAAATAAGCGGTAAATTACGGGAAAATTTTTTAAAAAGCGAGCCTGCCGCCACGAAAACGCCGCAATTTTTCCGCCGCGCCGGGGCGGAGCAAGGGTACGAAGCTCCGCTTTTGTGAAAAAAAGTGCCTACCCGTGCCGATTTTCCTTGACAAATTGCAAAAAGAGTGCTACAATCTTTTAATAACGAAACCAACCCCTTGCGGGGCAAATGCCGACAAGGGAAAACGGAGTAAAAAATGGCAGAAAATGAAAAGAAAGTGGTATTCTCGGGCGTACAGCCGTCGGGAAACCTTACGATAGGAAACTACCTCGGTGCGATAAAGAACTTTTCGCGCTTTTCGGAGGAATACAAGACCTTTTACTGCGTGGTTGAACTTCACGCCATTACGGTAAGACAGGTGCCCGCGGAGCTTCGCAAAAGAACCTACGAAACGCTTGCGCTTTATATGGCGTGCGGACTTGACCCGACGAAAAACACCCTTTTCGTGCAGTCCCACGTGCCGCAGCACGCGGAGCTTGGCTGGATGCTCGACTGCTATACTATGTTTGGCGAGCTTTCCCGAATGACACAGTTCAAGGACAAGAGTGCAAAGCACTCCCAGAATATAAACGCGGGGCTTTTCACCTATCCCACGCTTATGGCGGCGGATATCCTGCTCTATCAGACCGACCTCGTACCCGTAGGCATCGACCAAAAGCAGCATCTGGAGCTTGCGCGCGATATTGCAATCCGCTTTAACCAGCTATACGGCGACACCTTCCGCGTGCCGGAGGGATATATTCCGACCGATACGATGAAAATTATGTCGCTTGCGGAGCCTACCGCAAAAATGTCGAAATCCGACACCAACCAAAACGCGGTGGTGTACATTCTCGACAGCAAGGACGATATTATCCGAAAGTTCAAGCGCGCCGTCACCGACAGCGATACCCGCGTTTGCTTCTCGGAGGATAAGCCGGGAGTTTCCAACCTTATGACCGTTTACCGCGCGTTTACGGGAAAGAGCTTTGAGGAAATCGAGAGGGAGTTTGACGGTCGCGGCTACGGCGATTTCAAGCTCGCGGTAGGAGAGGCGTGTGCCGACGGGCTTGCCCCCGTAAGGGCGGAGTTTGACCGACTTATCAAGGATAAGGCATACCTTGAGGAGGTTATGAAGGCGGGAGCGCAGGACGCATTCGTCAACGCAAGAAGAACAATGTCGAAGGTGCGCCGCAAGATAGGCTTCGTCAATATTTAAGCCGTAACGGTTTATCAACATCAAAAGCAAAAAAGCAACGAGCAACGGCACCCGTCGGGGTGCCGTTCTTTTAATATTGACGTAAACAATAATTTACACGATTTAGATTATGTCAAGACCCGTGTTGAGCTTTTCGGGCGTCCGTGTCGGCTTTTACCCTGTCGGTATTTATCGGCACACCGCCCCCGTGCGGGCAAAATCAGCCCTTTCTTTCAACGCCAAAAATGCGGGCAAGAAGCTTTGAGAGCGCCTTTGGCGAGCGAACTACGACAATCTTCATATTTTTCCTCACGATGTAACAATTCGGGGATAGGCTTTTGCGGAAAATCCCCCTGCTTTCATTTTATTCGCAAGCATTTAATTTGTGACCCGCAAAGCAAAAAGAAAAGGGATTGCCGAACGAAGGTGCCGTGGCAGTCCCTTTTAAAATATCAATACCGTCGCGGAACACGGAGCTACCGCCAAACGCCGCCCGAAATACCGTCCGCGCAAAAGCCAAAGCCCATACGCAAAAACACAGCGAGGCATTTCCGCCCGACGCAACGGAAAATTATCCGCGCGAGGTAAGGTAAATAAGAAGCACGCTTATGTCCGCGGGGCTTACGCCGCTGATACGCGACGCCTGTCCGAGGTTTGTCGGGCGGATTTTGTCAAGCTTTTCCGCCGCCTCGCGCCTTATGCCCGTAACCTTAAAGTAATCTATACCTTCGGGAAGTCTTTTTTCCTCAAGCCTCTTTTGCCTTTCCACCTCGGCAAACTCGCGTCGGATATACCCCTCGTATTTCACGCCGATTTCAACCGAAAGGCGCACCCCGTGTGACAAATTCGGACGCTCCGCGTCGATTTCGGCAAGAGCCTCGTAGCCTATTTCGGGGCGACGCAAAAGCTCCGAAAGCTTTATTCCCGTGGTGATTTTCGTGGAGTTGTTTGCCAAAAGAAAGGCGTTTACCTCCTCGCTCGGGGGTACGGTCGTTCTTGCAAGCCTTTCCTTCTCGCTTGCGATTTGCTCCTGCTTTTCAAGGAATTTGCGGTATCTTTCCTCGCCGATAAGTCCCACCCTGTAGCCTATCGGGGTAAGCCTCTCGTCGGCGTTATCCTGCCTTAAAATAAGTCGGTATTCGCTTCGCGAGGTCATCATTCGGTACGGCTCCTCCGTCCCCTTCGTCACAAGGTCGTCGATAAGCGTGCCGATATAGGAGCTGTCGCGTGTCAAAATCATCGGCTCTCGCGAAAGCTCGGCAAGGGCGGCGTTAATTCCCGCAACTATTCCTTGTGCCGCCGCCTCCTCGTAGCCGGAGGTGCCGTTAAACTGCCCCGCGCCGTAAAGCCCCTTTATCCTCTTAAATTCAAGCGTAGGATAAAGCTCGGTCGGGTCAACAGAGTCGTACTCTATGGCGTATGCGTAGCGCATAATTTCGGCATTTTCAAAGCCGTTAAGCGAGCGAAGCATATCGTATTGCACGTCCGTCGGCATAGAGGTTGAAAAGCCCTGTATATACATTTCGTCGGTTTCAAGACCGCACGGCTCGATAAAAAGCTGATGCCTTTCCTTGTCGGCAAAGCGGACGAGCTTCGTTTCAATCGACGGGCAGTAGCGCGGTCCCGTTCCCGTTATATTACCCGAATACATCGCACTGCGTTCAAGGTTGTCGCGTATAATTCTATGCGTGTCGGCATTCGTGTAAACCACGTGACAGTCGGCAAGATTAACCCCGCTTGCACTCATACCCTCGGTGCGCGCGGAAAAGGGCTGTACCTCCTCCTCTCCCGACTGTACCTCGAGCGCAGAAAAGTCGATTGAACGCCTATGCACCCTCGCGGGTGTACCCGTTTTAAACCTGCGAAGCGGCACCCCGTGTGAAATTAAAGCCGCCGAAAGCCCGCGCGCGGGCATCATACCGTCGGGACCCGCGGAATAAACCCTGTCCCCGACGAAGATTTGGCTTTCAAGAAACGTACCCGCCGCAATTATAACGCGGGAGCATTCCCATACCTCGCCAAGATGGGTTACGACGCCGACAACGCGCTCGGCCGCAAGAGAGGAAAAGCAGTTTTCCGAATTCACGTCAGCGTTAGCAAAGGCAGACTTTTCACCCGCGCCGTCGATTTTTTCGGTAATTATATCAACGATTTCGCTTTGCACGAGGCGGAGATTTTTCTCCCCCTCGAGCGTTTTCTTCATTATTCTTTTATAGAGGTCGCGGTCAGCCTGTACCCTTTTCGAATGTACCGCCGCACCCTTTCCGAGATTGAGAGTGCGCGACTGTATCGTTGCCCTGTCCGCGGCGTATCCCATCTCTCCGCCAAGGGCGTCGATTTCAAAAACGAGATGTCCCTTTGCCGTGCCGCCAACCGACGGATTACAGGGCATATTGCCGACGGCATCGAGATTAGTTGTAAAAAGCACGGTAGAAAGACCCATACGAGCCGAGGCGAGCGCCGCCTCTATTCCCGCGTGTCCCGCACCTATTACCGCAACCTTGCATTTTCGGTCCATTCGCGACTCCTTTCGTAAACATTTGTTGTCATATTTTACACATTTTGGGGGCGAAATTTAACACGCCCCCCGTTTTTCATTTATTTTATTTTTACGCGCTCCATTGCCGTGACCGCAAAATCCGAGCTGCGAAGCTCAAAAATCACACCGTCGGCAACGGGGTCGCCCGCCGCCGCCTCAAACTTCAGGGGAAGGTGGCTTTTCATTCTTTTCACAACACCCTCGGCATTCATACCGAGAATACCGCCCGACTCTCCGCACATTCCGAGGTCGGTAACGTAGCCCGTCCCCCTCGGCAAAATCTGTAAATCGGCGGTAGGGACGTGGGTATGCGTGCCGAAAATCACCTTTATTTTTCCGTCAAAGGCGTGGGCTATCGCAAGCTTTTCGCCCGTTGCCTCCGCGTGAATGTCCATAACGGCAAGGTCGTATCTCCCCTCCTCGCGGCGAAGCGCGCGCTCGATATAGCCGTAGGGCGCGTCCAGGGTCGGGTCAATATGCACGTTACCCATTGCATTGATTACCATAACGCGATAGCCGCACATATCCGCAATGCAATAGCCCGCACCCGGTGCCTCCTCGGTAAAATTGATAGGGCGAAGCATATACGGTCGGCTGTCGATATAGGAATACACCGCCTTGTTGCGAAGGGTGTGATTTCCGCCCGTAAGCACATCGGCACCCGCCTTAAAAAGCTGCTCCGCAGCCTCCGCGGAGGCACCCGTAACAAAGCCCGCGTTTTCGGCGTTTACAATGCAAAGGTCAATACCCCTTTCCCGTCGGAATTTCCAAAGCTTATCCGAAAGAAGCCTTACTCCCCCCGCGCTCGTAACGTCGCCGATACAAAGAATTTTCATTATAAAAAATCTCTTTTCTATGCGGAAAAATCCGCCAAAATATGTTTAAAAATCGTTTTTTGTAAATAATTGTTTGCTTTTTTGCTATTTTACCACTCGCAAAGCGGCTTCGGCGAGGGCATATACGTTCCGTTGCCGTCATAGCTAAACGGACGGAATACAACCTCCACCGCCTTGTCGCGGGGGTCAAGCCTTAACACAAGCTTTCTGAATTTGGAGTTATCGTACTGTCCCTCTTGGTTGTGCGCCTCGCACATAAGCTTACAGTCCCACACCTCAAAGCAAAGCCCCGTGGTGCAAATGACAAGCATCTTTTGTCCGTCAATCGTAATAATTGCAGAGCCGCCGTCCTCCGAAAGCTCAATATCGCCCGTCGTATGTGCAAACCAGAGTCCGACCTCGCCCTTTTTGAGCTTGTATTCGTCGCGCACGCTTACCCATTTTAATCCGTCAACCTCGGTAATTCTTATACCTCTTTTAACGGGTCTGCCGAAATAGACGTCGGAGGTGTCGGCAATGGCAAACATCTCGCCCTGCTCCCCATTTGAAAATCTTTCAATTCTCGTGTAAGCCTTTATATTCTGGTCGGGTCCGTCGGACGGATTGAATACAAGCGCGTTATGCCCCTCCGCACGGTAGCGGTAGGCGTGATGATAATGTATGTTGTAATTATCCGCACCGAGGTCGCAGATAAATCTTCTCTTTTTCCATTCGATAACGAAGGTACCCGTGTCGGCGTGACCGTGGTAGGCGTCGTTTTCACCGAAATGAATTGCCGCATACAAATCGTCCTCCCCAAAGCCGACGCGGAAGGATGCGTTATCTCCGCCCACGCGCCCGAAGCCAAGCGGCACGGTTTCGGGATATTTTGCCTCACAGGGCAGATACCAAATGAGGTCATACGGCTCAACGAGCGAAAGATTTTCACGAAGATAGTCGGCACGCATGGTGGAAATGACGGGGTCGTTAAAGTATCTGCCCATCCAAGAAAGGACGGGCACAGCCATAACGCTTTCGGCAGCATCACCGAAATTAAACGCACGGAAGGAGTTAGAGCAGAGCCGCTTTACATAGTATGCAGAGGTGCGAACAGGCTCGTAATCGCAAAGACCGTAATCGGTGCCAAGCGCAGTCTTAAGCGCCCATACGTAGTGTCCGAGATAGTCGGAGGCATAATTCCAATAAATAAAGCCCTCTATGTACGAGCCGTCGGGATAGTACATCGTCCTTACCGCACGGTAGGTGTCCTCAAAAGCATATTCAAACACCGCCTCGAGCAGTGACGTATCTACGTCATCCTCATCGCAAATGGCAAGGAGGGCAACGGTCGCACCGCCGTTGCAGACGAATTTCCAGTTGTCGCCGGGGTCATCCTGATACCAGCGATAGCTGCGACGGCGCTCGCGGTCAAGGTAGTCGTCCATTGTCGCCTCAAATCCGTTTTTTTGGAGTGCGGCGCGAAGGACGGCACGCTGTCCCTCGGTTAGATAGTCGTAAATCCAGTCGTATCCAATAGCCACGGCGTTGCACATCTCGCCGACGTCGAGGTGATGATAGGGATTCCAATCCTTGTAGCTCGCGACGTTTTCAAGCTCAAGCCAAAGCCTCTCGGCATATTTCGTATCTTGGGTAATCTGATATGCAAATCCAAGATTAAGGCTGCGCGCGAGGGTCGCGCGGGAAACGGCAAGAAGCCTGATTCCATCGGGAATGTTATACTCTAAAAGCGGCTTACCCATAAGCTCGTCAGCCTTTTTGATAACGTTTGCCCTGCCTGCGGCGTATATGGGGTCATCGCTTGTGCGTATGCGGTCAAAATCCGACGCAGTGAGGAAAATTCTCGGATGCACCTTCGCACCCGTGTGTCTTAAAAGATCGCCCAAAAAGTTATGTTTCATATTAGCACCTCGCAGCTTGTAAGTTTATATATAGATATTAACACAATCTGATAGAAAAATCAATATTTACAGTTACATTAGATTATTATATTTACGCAGGCACACGGTTAAGTTAAGCCGTTTGCTCCGATTTTTCCGTTCATTGCCGTATTTTTTCATTTTCTCTTGCTTTTTGCGATTGAGAGTGCTACGAACCGTTTGCAGCCTAAAAGCGCGCGGTCTTTCGATGCAACTGTGATAGGGTTGGTGGATACACAGCCCAAATCTTGTAAGCTTCTAAACGCCAAAGCCCGGTAAAGTAATAAAATAAAAAAAGAGTCAAATAAAAAAGTGCAAAAAAGGACAGGGTTTTTCGCCCTGTCCTTTAAAATTATTTAGCGTAGTCGATAAATCTCGATTCGCGTATTACGCTGACCTTAATCTGTCCGGGATAATCAAGCTCGCCCTCGATTTTCTTTGCGATTTCACGTGCGAGAATCTTCATCCTATCGTCGTCAACGACCTCCGGCTTAACCATAATTCTGACCTCTCTGCCCGCCTGGATAGCAAAGGTCTTTTCAACGCCCTCAAAGTCGCCCGCAACCTCCTCAAGCTTCTGAAGACGCTTGATATAATTTTCAACGTCCTCGCGTCTTGCGCCGGGTCTTGCCGCGCTGATAGCGTCGGCAGCCTGAATAATAAAGTCAAGCGCGGATACGCTCTCCACGTCGTTGTGGTGAGCCTCGATAGCGTGGATAATATCCTTGTTTTCTCTGTACTTCTGTGCAATCTCTACGCCGAGAGCAACGTGAGAGCCTTCAACCTCCGCGGTAACCGATTTACCGATATCGTGGAGAAGTCCCGCCCTGCGTGCCATGGTAACGTCAACGCCCATCTCGTCGGCAATAACGCCCGCGAGCATAGATACCTCAATGGAGTGGCGAAGCGCATTCTGTCCGTAGGACGTACGGAACTTCATACGTCCGAGAAGCTTGATAATTTCGGGGTGAAGTCCGTGGACACCCGTTTCAAATACTGCTCGCTCGCCCGCCTGCTTAATTGCGCCGTCAACCTCTCTCTTTGCCTTTTCAACCATTTCCTCGATACGTGCGGGATGTATTCTTCCGTCGCTTACGAGCTTTTCAAGTGCGATTCTCGCAATCTCGCGGCGCACGGGGTCGAAGCCCGAAATGGTGATAACGTCGGGAGTATCGTCGATAATGAGGTCAACGCCCGTAAGCTGCTCAATCGTGCGGATATTTCTACCCTCGCGTCCGATAATTCTACCCTTCATCTCGTCACCGGGAATCTGTACGGTGGAAATCGAAATCTCGCTTACGTGGTCGGCGGCACAGCGCTGAATTGCGAGAGAAAGAATATCTCTTGCCTTCACGTCCGCCTCGTCGCGGAATTTTTCCTCATACTCCGCAATCTTAACCGCCGTTTCGTGTGCAAGCTCGCTGTCAAGTCTGCCGAGCAATTCCGCCTTCGCATCCTCGCGGGTCATTCCCGCAATCTTTTCAAGCATCGCAAGCTGTCCGTCGAGTGCCTTCTGCTGCTCCTCGCGAAGCTTATCCACCGCGGTGTGCTTATCCTGGAGCGCCTGCTCCTTTCTTTCAATGGCCTCAAGCTTTGAATCGAGGGATTCCTCCTTTTGCTGGATTCTTCTCTCAAGCCTTGAAACCTCCTTGCGGCGTTCCTTTATATCAAAGTCCGCCTCCTTTTTGAGATTGAATATCTCTTCCTTTGCCGAAATGATGGCTTCCTTCTTCGCGCTTTCGGCGGTCTTTATCGCGTCTTCCACGATATGCTTTGCCTGCTCTGTTGCGGAGCCAACCTTTTTCTTGGCAACGGAGTTATTAACTATTATACCAACTACCGCACCGACTACCGCAGTGCCGATAGCTATTACTATAGCCAACCAAGGTTGCATTTTACACCTCCTTCTTGTTACGGTTTTAAGTAACATTTATCGTAAAAAAATAAATTTGTTAGCATAACGCACACCCGTGTTGGCACAGCCCGACGCGAGCGCACATTTATACGAAATATATTATATAATATTTTTTTCCCAAAGTCAAGTACAAATTTATAACACAAAATACGGTGCAGCACCGAAAAAGCGCATACGGCTTAACGCGGCACAAAGCCGTTATTTCTTTATAAAGCGGATGCAAGCACCGTATAAATTCCCGAAAATCCGAGAAAAACGCGCCAAAGCCGCGCACAAATTCGCCGCAATACGACTTTTATTCCAATTTTGGGATTTTTTCGGTAAATTTTTAGCACTTTCGCCATTTGTGTGCGAATTGTTAACAAATTGTTCACAACTTTTTATGCCACAATACTTGACACGGGGGAGAAAATAGTATATATTATTGATGCAAACGTTAGCACTCTCGATGTGTAAGTGCTAAAAACGTAAAAAATCTAACGAAAGGAAGTGACGGGATGAGCGACCACAAGCTTACACCGAGGAAAATTCAAATTCTCAAGGCAATCGTTGATGCTCACATTGCTCACGGCGAGCCTATCGGCTCAAAATACCTGTCACAGGCAACGGGTCTTACCTGCTCTCCCGCAACGATACGAAACGAAATGGCGGACCTCGAGGAGATGGGCTACCTTGCACAGCCGCACACCTCCGCGGGCAGAGTCCCCACCGAGCTTGGCTACCGACTTTACGTCGATGCGCTCATACACCAATACAACGTAACCAAAAGCGAAATTGCCGACATAAACCGCCAGCTTTCTTATAAGCTTTCGGAAATGGATGCGATTTTGGCGGAGGCGTCGCGGCTTGCCGCTTCAAATTCCGATTACACGGGTATTGCCTTTCGCTCGAGTGCGACGGGTGCGCGTGTTTCCCGCTTTAACAGCGTTTATCTCGGACCGCGCGACTTTTTGCTCGTCCTCTCCTTCGAGGGTGACATAGTAAAATCGAAAACCGTGCATTTGAATTTCCACATTTCGGAGCAAAGCCTTATCCGCTTTACCGAGCTTCTCAACCTTTATCTCGTAAATCTTACGGGTGACGAAATTACGATGCCCACCATCGTAAGGCTTGAGGCACTTATGGGAGGCGCTGCGGGAATGGTTCACCCCGCAATCAAGGAAATTTACGAGGCAATGAGCGAGCTTGACACCGCCGACGTAAGGCTCGACGGAATAACGAAGCTCCTGCAATACCCCGAATATTCGGATATGACGAAATTCCGCGGGCTTCTCGGCGCGCTTGAGGAAAAGGACGTTCTCGTTGACGTGATTTCCTCCCACTCGGGTGACAGCGACGGAATACACGTATATATCGGCAAGGAGGGCGACGGCGACGTTATGTCCGACACCGCGATGATTTTCAAAAACATCACCGTCGGCACGAGCCAAATCGCAATCGGAGTTATCGGTCCGAAGCGTATGAATTATTCAAAGGTTATCAAAATGATAGCACAACTCTCCGAGGAGCTTGACAGGATGCTCGCATCCGACGTCGATGCGCTCCCGCCGGGAGAATAAGAAAGGCAGACAAATGAAAGAAACTAATCAAAACGAAGCGGTTAACGAAGCCGTAAACGAAGCCCCCGACACAGCCGAGGCAGCCGAGCTTGAGGCTCTTAAGGCAGAGCTTGAGGCAGTGAGGGCGGAGGCGGAAAGACTCAAATCCGAGCTTAAGGAAAAGGAGGATAAGTATCTTCGCCTTGCGGCGGAATACGATAATTTCCGAAGACGCTCGAGAGAGGAAAAGGAGGCGACCTACAACAACGCTCTTGCCGACACGGTTACCGAAATCCTTCCGATTATTGACAATCTCGAAAGGGCGGCGGCATTCACCGACGGCGAAAAGGTAAAGGACGGACTCGTAATGATTGCGGGCACGGTAGGCACCGTTCTCGAAAGGCTCGGCGTTGAAGCATTCGGTGCTGCGGGCGACAAATTCGACCCGAACATTCACAACGCGGTATTCCACGAGGAGGACGACTCCGAAAGAGAGGACGAAATCACCGAGGTATTCCAAAAGGGGTACAAAAAGGGGAATCGCATAATCCGCTTTGCAATGGTAAAGACGGTTAACTAATTGACAATAATTGTTTACAATATATTGTATATCGGCACACCCGTGTCAAATTTATTAAGCTTATAAAAATATTTACCCAACAAAGGAGAAATTAAAAATGGGAAAAATTATCGGTATTGATTTAGGTACTACCAACTCTTGCGTAGCAGTATTCGAGGGCGGCGAGCCTGTCGTTATAACCAACCCCGAGGGTGCGAGAACAACCCCCTCCGTTGTAGCCTTTTCCAAGCAGGGCGAGCGCCTTGTAGGTCAGGTTGCAAAGCGTCAGGCGGTTACCAACCCCGACAGAACCGTTATCTCCATAAAGAGAGATATGGGTACGGACAGAAAGGTAAAAATTGACGACCGTACCTTCACCCCCCAGGAAATCTCCGCAATGATTCTCCAAAAGCTCAAGAGCGATGCGGAGGCATATCTCGGCACTACCGTTACCGAGGCGGTTATCACCGTTCCCGCATACTTCACCGATGCACAGCGTCAGGCTACGAAGGATGCAGGAAAAATTGCAGGTCTTGAGGTTAAGAGAATTATTAACGAGCCTACCGCTGCGGCACTCGCATACGGTATGGATAAGGAGGAGCCGCAGAAGATTATGGTATTCGACCTTGGCGGCGGTACCTTCGACGTTTCGCTTCTTGACATCTCCGACGGAGTTTTCGAGGTTCTCGCTACCGCGGGTAACAACAAGCTCGGCGGTGACGACTTCGACGAGAGAATCGTAAACTGGATGGCAGAGCAGTTCGCACAGGAAAACGGCGGCATCGACCTCCGCAAGGATAAGATGGCACACCAAAGACTCCGCGACGCGGCTGAAAAGGCAAAGATTGAGCTTTCGGGCGTTATGTCCACCGCAATTTCCCTTCCCTTCATTACCGCGGACGCAACCGGTCCGAAGCACTTTGAGGCAACCCTCACCAGAGCAAAGTTTGACGAGCTTACCCACGACCTCGTAAGAAAGACTATGGAGCCCACCGAAAAGGTTCTTCGTGATGCAGGACTTTCGGCTTCCGAGATTTCAAAGGTGCTTCTCGTCGGCGGCTCTACCAGAATCCCCGCCGTACAGGATGCAGTTAAGAAGTTTATGGGCAAGGAGCCGTTCAAGGGCATTAACCCCGACGAGTGCGTTGCTATGGGCGCGGCAATTCAGGGCGGCGTTCTCGGCGGCGACGTAAAGGACCTTCTCCTTCTTGACGTTACTCCCCTTTCTCTCGGTATTGAAACTATGGGCGGCGTGTTCAACAGAATTATCGACCGCAACACCACCATTCCCGTAAAGAAGAGCCAGGTTTACTCCACCGCGGCAGACGGTCAGACCTCGGTTGAAATTCACGTTCTCCAGGGCGAGCGCGAGATGGCTGCGGGTAACACCACCCTCGGCAGATTTATTCTCGACGGCATTATGCCCGCACCCCGCGGAGTACCCCAGATTGAGGTTACCTTTGACATCGACGCAAACGGCATAGTAAACGTCACCGCAAAGGATAAGGGCACGGGCAAGGAGCAGCACATCACCATTACCTCCTCCACCAATATGTCGAAGGAGGATATCGATAAGGCAGTCCGCGAGGCAGAGCAGTTTGCCGAGGAGGACAGAAAGCAGAAGGAGGCAGTTGAGGCAAAGAATATTGCCGAAAACACCATCTTCCAGACCGAAAAGACTCTCGGCGAGCTTGGCGACAAGGTAAGCGAGGAGGAAAAGGCTCCCGTTACCGCGGCAATCGAGAAGCTTCGCGCTACCATCGCAACCGGAGTTACCGAGGATATCAAGAGAGATACCGAGGAGCTTCAGAAGGCATTCTACCCCATCGCCGAAAAGCTTTACGCCGCAAGCGGTGCGGGCAACCCCGGCGAGGGCGATGCCGACGGCGGCGCAGGTGACGGCGCATACTACGGCTCGGACTTTGAGGACAAAACGGGTAACTGATAAACCGACGCACGGGCTGAATACGTAAATATTTGTTTACATTAGCCGGTGGCGCGAAAATTGTCCCGTTTCAAAGCAAATCGGCAATTTTTCAAAGAACCATCGGGGGCGTGTCACTTTTGTGATGCGCCCAAGGTGCGTTTTATGCCGACATTAAAGGATAGATTATGGCAGATAAAAGAGATTACTACGAGGTGCTTGGCGTCAGCAAGAGCGCAAGCGCCGACGAGATAAAGAGAGCCTACCGCCAGCTTGCGAAAAAGTATCACACCGATATGAATCCGGGGGATGCGGAGGCAGAGGCACGCTTCAAGGAGGTAAACGAGGCGTATGCCGTCCTCTCCGACGAGGAGAAAAAGGCAAAGTACGACCAATACGGTCACGCGGCGTTTGACCCCACGGCGGGCGGCGGCTACGGCGGAGGCGGATTTGGCGGCTTCGACGGCTTTGACTTTTCGGATATTATGTCCTCCTTCTTTGGCGGAGGCGGCAGAGCAAGCTCCAAAAACGCGCCTATTGAGGGTGACGACGTCCTCGCAAGGGTTACCCTTGAATTTGAGGAGGCGGCATTCGGCTGCAAAAAGGAGGTCAACTTTGCACGTGTTGAGGCGTGCGATGATTGCGGCGCAAGCGGTGCTGCAAAGGGTACAAAGCCCGAGTCCTGTCCTACCTGTCGCGGTCGCGGCTACGTAACCGTACAGCAGCAGACCCTTTTCGGCAGTATGCAGTCGCAAAGAAGCTGCTCCGCCTGTCGCGGAACGGGTAAGATAGTCAAAACTCCGTGTAAAAACTGTAACGGAAAGGGCTACGTAAGGGTAAACAAGCGTCTTGACGTATCTATCCCCGCGGGCATCGACAATATGCAAAGGGTTGTCCTTCGCGGTCAAGGCTCGGCGGGAAGAAACGGCGGACCGAACGGCGACCTCGTTATTGAAATTAAGGTAAAGCCGCATAGCCTTTTCACCCGAAACGGCAACGATATTTATTGCGAAATCCCCATCACCTTCGTGGAGGCTGCACTCGGTGCGACGATAGATATTCCGCTGCTTGGCGGAGGCACGGAGAAATTCAATCTCCCCGACGGAACGCAGACGGGTACGTCCTTTACCCTCCGCGGAAAGGGCATTGCGGATATAAACAATCCGAAGCGCGTCGGCAACCTTATCTTCACCGTAAACGTCGAAACCCCGACGGGGCTTTCACAGGAGCAAAAGAAAATTCTCAAGAGCTTTGAGGAATCCTTCGAAGGAAAGAAATCCTCCGCCCGCGAAGGCTTTTTCAAGAAAATTTTCAAATAATACGGCATAAAAGCACCGCCAAAAAGCAAAGCTAAAAAGCAGAGCCAACGGTTTTACTTACGCGCAAAGCACGGCATTTTCGTTTTTATGCTTTTGAAAGAAAAAGAGCAGGACTCCCCTGCTCTTTTTTTGTTTTGTTATGCGGTTTTTCTGTTAAACGTAGGTGTTTTTATACCTAAACGGTAAGTATCTTTACAGATTAAAACGAGGCGCATTTATACGGATAAGGATAGGCATATTTATACAGATACGGATAGGCGACTTTATAAAACGAAGGTTTAATCTTTATATGCAAAATGACGATTTTTTATCCGGGAAGGGCGGTTTTAAGCTCGGATAAATGCCCGTCAACCGAGTAGGAAATAGGGGTAAAGGCTTCGCTCTCCAAATCGTAATCTACAACCGAATAGGAGGCGTTTGACGGGAATGGAACGGCGGCGCAAACCTCGTCCGCCCTGTAGCCCGAAATTTTGCCCCAAAAGGCGCGTATAGATGCCGCGTGGCTTACAACGAGTACGTTTATTTCCACGTCTTTTGCGGTGCTGCATTCGCCTATATAATCGGCTTTGCAAGGCATTCCGGCATTTACTTCCCCGTCCTTCTCGGCACAGCTTTCTCCCGTAAAATCGGCTCTGCAACGGTTTTTCGCGTTTGTTGCCACGTCCTCCTTGGCACAGTCTTTAACACGCGCGGAGCTACCGTCGGATAAACCCTTGGCATTGTTAGAGCAGACGTTGGATAAGTCCTCGGGACTGTTAAAGCTACCGTCGGATAAGACTTTAGCGCCGCCGAAGCAACCTTCGGATAAGACCTTGCACCGAGCATCGAGAGCGCATTCGCGCGCTACCTCGGCAAGCGCATTGCAAATTCTATTCGCAAGTGCGGGCACGCTTTCGCCGTTTGGGGGAGTAAAGGTGCCGAAGCCCTGACGCCAGCCGACGGTAAACATTTCGCGGTATTCGGCTTCAAGAAAGGCAACCGCGGCGTTTTCCCAATCACCGAAATAAAGCTCGCGCAAATCGGTGCGAGAGATAATATCAGCCGCGCCAAGACCGCGCAAGGAAGCATTCGGGAGGGCGGTTTCAACTGCGCGAACAAGGTCGCTTGAATAAATCCGTAAAAAAGGTATGTCCTTAAGCGCATCGGCAGTCAGGGAGGCCTGCTCGTGCCCCCTGTCGGTGAGTCCCAAATCGGTGTGACCAAGACAAATTTTATTTAAATTTCCAAGGCTTTCGCCGTGGCGGATAATAAAAAAACGTATTTTCATAAAAAACCTATCCATTTTTGAAGTAAAAGCACCAAACAAAACGTTTCATATTACAAAGGTGTTAGCTTTGGCAAAGGAATTATATCACAAACAGCTAAAAAATTCAACCCAAAGAATTGCTCAAAAATTGAAGTGTTACACCAAAAATTTAAGAAATAAACAAAATACGGGCTATATTCAAATATTCATTCATTTTGAACACGAAATTTCAACTATCTGTATTTAATAATTAAAATTTACTATTATTTTTCTATGTGGGATTTTGTATAATAGATTTAAAATAAAATTCAAAAGGCGGAAACCGCATTAATATTTTTTACATTAAATTGATAGGATTACATACATTCTGCCTAATAAATTATAGCTAAAATTGAATTTTCCGAGATAATTATGAACAGCTCCAAATTGATTATTTACAGAAATCAAAGCCTTTGTTTATAAATTGTAACCTTTGAATTATCTATATAAAAAGCATTTTACAATATCGTATATTTTACGAATATAACTGTATATTACGGTTAAATTGTGTTGTTATTACTGTTATTGTAAATAATTTAAAAACAATAAAATAATTATTTCGTATTATTTACAATTCAAATATTCAAAAATCAAGAAAAACAGGGCATAAATAGCCCAAGCAAAAACACAAAGAGCCAATTTTTGGCAAAAAGCTTATAATATTGCCATTTTTTGCCATATATTTACAAATTTCAGGAAAAACAATACGTTTAACAAACAGCACATTCGTTTTCTCTCATACTACTTTAAAAAAACAATTGGTCTGCTCTCTTACGATATTTAGGCAATGCAACGCTAAAATTTGATGTAAAATGGGTTAAAAACGAGAATTTAATTATATTTTCAGCATAAAATTTCTCAAAAAAGTAGCTCTTATAACTCCGAAGGCTTGATTTAACCTTAACGAACCCTTCGCTTATATCTGCTACATCATAAATATCAAAGCTTTAAAATTACATTAGCCAAATGAAGTATTTTGAGCAAAAAAAGCTGACAACCGAAGTTAGATACCGGTATTTTCTAAATTTTTTATCGTAATGCTGCAAAAACACAGTTGTTCTATAAAAAACAGGCAATTTTACCCTGTTTGTGCCCTTTTTATTCTATTTAAATCTGTTTCACGTGAAACATTTTACCAATTTTTCGCATTTAGATGTTAAATCATAATAAGTAAATGTTATTGTATTGTTTCACGTGAAACATTTTTCTTTCGCAGTTCTATTTTTACGTTTATTTATTATCATACTTTAGCAAAGACTTTACTTTAAAAGTATTGTTTCACGTGAAACAATGATTTTTATTAAAAATACTATTTTTTGCATACTATATTGACATTTTTATGCTAATTTGTTATACTATATATGTAAAATTATATAATTTTTAAGGAAAAGATATGGCAAAAGTAGTTTCATTTTCAAATCAAAAGGGCGGAGTCGGTAAAACAACGTCCTGCGTTAATATAGCGGCACAAATTGCAAAAAAGGATAAAAAAGTGCTGCTTTTGGATATGGACCCGCAGGGAAATGCTACAAGCGGACTCGGAATATCCAAATCAAAGATTAAAAACACAATTTACGACGTAATAATCGGAAGATGCGACATCAAGGACACAATTGTAAAGACCAAATTCAAGAATTTGAGCGTTTGTCCCGCTACGATTGACCTTGCGGCGGCAGAATTAGAGCTTTATGAGCTTGAAGAGGACGAAAACTTTGCAAAAATCGCGTTGGATAGCGTAAAAGATGACTTTGATTACATATTTATCGACTGTCCGCCGTCGCTCGGAATGCTCACGGTAAAGGCTTTATCTATCTCCGACGGTGTAGTTATTCCGATGCAATGCGAATTTTATTCGCTTGAGGGTATGTCACAGCTCTTTAATACAATTAAAAAAATCAAGCAATTATACAATCCACAGCTTCAAATCGTCGGAATTTTGCTTACAATGTATAACGGAAGGCTTACTTTGACGAGTCAGGTCGTTGCAGAGCTTAAAAAATACTACTCGGACAAGCTTTTCAAGGTTCCGATTTCCCGCACGGTGCGTATTGCAGAAGCTCCCGGCTACGGTGAGCCGATTTGTTACCACGACCCTTACGGAAAAGGCTCGCTTGAATACGCAGCCGTAGCAAAAGAGCTTCTTTTAAGAATTTAAACACAGTTTTTACACTATTTAGCGTATTTTAGTGCTAAATTCAAGCAACAAAGGATTAGCTAAACGTTGTACAAATCAAAACAAGCAAATAAATACGATTAGTTAAACGTTAAAAATCAAAAAACAACCTAAACAATATGATTGTTTCACGTGAAACAAATTCAAAACAGTACTGTTTTTTAAAGAAAAAACGGCTAAAAAACATAAAAATGCAGTATAAATTGGATTTTTGCGTGATTTTTTGTAGAATTATAGCGAAATTTAACGTTATTTGCCATTTATTGGTAATTAATTAAATATTCATTTAAACTTTTTAACACATAAATTATAGGAGGGAACTATGCCCAGGAAAAAGAACAGCGGTCTTGGCAGAGGACTTGACGCGATATTTTTTGATAACTCCACAACAGAGGATACCGCATCAAAGGAGAATAAAATAACCGTAATAAGACTTTCGCTTATAGACCCAAAGAGTGACCAGCCGAGAAAATATTTTGACAAGGAAGCGCTTGAGGAGCTTGCAAGCAGTATAGTTGAAAACGGACTTTTACAGCCGATTGTCGTGCGCGAATACGGCGAAGGCAGATACCAGATTATCGCGGGCGAAAGAAGATTCAGAGCCTGCAAGCTTGCGGGTCTTACCGAAATTCCCGCCATCGTGCTTGACCGCTCCGACAAGAGCGTTGCGGAGCTTTCGCTTATTGAAAACATACAGCGCGAGGACCTTAATCCCATTGAGGAGGCTATGGGCTACAAGACGCTTGCAGAGGTTTACGGAATGACACAGGAGGAAATCGCGCAAACCGTCGGAAAGAGCAGAAGTGCGATTGCAAACTCTATGCGTCTTATGGAGCTGCCCGACCCCATCATTACTATGGTTGCGGCGGGAGAGCTTTCCGCGGGTCACGCGCGCACACTCCTTGGCGTAAAGGATGTTGACGATATGCTCGTCCTTGCACAAATTGCGGCAGAGGAGGGAATGTCCGTCCGCCGTCTTGAGGAGGAGGTAAAGCGCATCAACCGCAAGAAGCCGAAAAAGGAGGAGGAGGAAGAAACGGCTCCCCTCGTAGATTACAACCGTGAAATTGAGCTTCGCATTCAGCGCCACCTCGGACGAAAGGCGAAAATTCAGGACAAGGGAAAGAAAAAGACCCTCACGCTCTTTTACGAGGATAACGAGGACCTTGACGAGCTTTTAAAGCTCCTTTGCGGAGAGGATTTTCTTGACGAGGTTTAATGACTTTGCAGCGAGGGGTTTGCTCAACGAGGTTTAATGACTTCGCCGTGCGAATTTTCTCAACGGGGTTTAAGTCCCTTTGCGGTAAAAACTCCATAACGAGGCTTAAAGCCCGAAATTACAATTTTAAACAAAAAAAGTGCGACCCCGTGTTAAATTTTTGCGCTTCACTTTCAATACAATTGCAAATTCCTGTTAGAGAAAAATTAGCGCAAAGCTCACGTAAATGCAAATAATTATTTACATTTTAGGCATAAAAACGGGGAAAATAGCAATTTTGCAAAGGAAGGTATTGCTATGAAAAAATTGATAACATTGATTTTGCTGTTATCCACCTTATTCACTCTTGCCGCTTGCGGTGGAAAAAATAACGACCCCGCTTCGGGCGACAAACCCAACGACACCAAGGGAAGCGGTGACGTTACGGACTACGTTCCCGACCCAAACGAGGACGAATTCAACGACGTACATTACGCCGCCGCATACCCGCAGGATTTTGAATATAACGGCAGCCACTACCATAGGGTGCAGGGTGATGCCTCAAAAACGAGCGTTACAAGCGACGGGGTTGGCGAGCTTTTGGGATACGTTATCAGGGGAGATGACATTACAGCATTTTCCGCCGAATACCCGGGCACAAATTACGTGATAGACGATGGCATTTACGATTATTATGCGCACAATCGCGTCCCATTTTACAGCATAACCGCCTATCAAGATTTAAGCATTATTTGTATGAAGCAGGGTGACGAATACGTTACGTTTTGCAAGACAAACGGCTAAAGCTTGACCGACAGAGCATCATATTTTTTAGCACAAATCAAAAATACGAGGCGTCAGGAATGCCGTGACGAAGGACCGCAAAATCAGACTTCGGCACGAGTCCTCGGCAAAAGCTCCCTTGGGAAAGGGAGCTTTTTATTTATCAATGCCGCTTTTCGACAGGCTACGCATTCACCTTCAAAAGGAAAAACGGCATACCTCCTTTGAGATATACCGTATTTAAAGCCGTTTCCTTTGTTTATCGAAGCCCTTTTGCTTCCCTTAACAGTTGGCAGCCTTTAAGCTTTCCGTTTAAATATATAAAATTTCCGAAAGCTCGTAAATATAATAATCGGCTACCCGTTTTATTTCGTCGGCGTAGTCGGCGGAGGATAAATCATAAATCCCCGAAACTGCAATACCCGATTTTTTGGCGGCAAGGTCGGCGTTGTAATTATCGTCAACGAACAAAATACCGTCAATCGGCACTCCGAGCCTTTCGCTCGCCCTGCGGTAAATATCGGGGTCGGTCTTTGAGGTTTTAAAATCGTCACACGACCAAACGTTATCGAAAAGCTCAAGCAATCCGAGCCGCCTTAAGCACACGTCAAGGGTAATATGCGGACTCGCGGTAAGCACGTTAAGCGAAGCACCGCGCCTTTTCAGCTCAACGAGAGTTTCCTTAACCGTTTTCTTTGCCTGAATATTATGGGCATACTCGTCGTACAAATAAAGGTACATAAGCTCCAAAATCGCGTTTTCGCTCATATTAAGTCCAAGCTCGTCCTTAAAATACCTTGCGATTTTCGGACAGCCGAGCGGAGTAACCGTCTTTATAATATCGGGCGGGTAGGAAACCCCGTTTTCGTCAAGAATTTTAAGCATTACCGATGCAAACGCCTGCATCGAATCCACGAGCGTGCCGTCAAAATCAAAAAGATAGGTGTTATAGCGCATAAAAGCCCCTCCCGTTAAATTAAAGCCTAATATCAATAAAAAAAGACGAAGTAACGAAGCAAACCCAAACGGTTCAATTCAAATCGCCTTTTTTACGCAGCCAACGCCTTTTTCGCGATGGCTTTAAATTTTATTTTGCGAAAAGTCCCTTTGCCGCGCCGACAAGCCAATCCAAGCCCGTCAAAATTTCGGGCATAAGGAGCATAGCGCAAACAAAAGCAACGAAGATAAACACGCACATCAAAGCCGTGTGAATGGGGCGGACCTCGTAGCGCGCCTGTATTTTATCGATACGTGTCTGCTGCTCGGTGTTAAGGTAAAACCTCGCTTCTTCAAAGTCAACCCTTTCCTTTTTCAGCTCCTTTTTATCAAGCGCGGTATATTCCTCGTAGCTGTATTCCTTTTTGCCGACACGCTTTACAATTTTAGTTATTTGACCGTCACCCGAAAGCATAAGCTTTAAAATTCTTTTGTCAAAAAGTCCAAGCTCGCGAAGCGTTTTTGCACTTTCTGCCGAGGCTGCACCCCGTCTTGAAAGCCTTTTTACAACGAGAAACGTATTACTTCTGACAAGGTGAAAGGCAATCCAAAGCAACAGCACAATCGGAAGGGTAACAAGCAACAGAATATTGATTCTCAAATCAATTCCAAGGTTGTAATAATCCTTTAAATTAATGAGAAAAAATTGCGTATAAAATTCCTTCATAAATACCTCACGTCGCCCGTGGGCGTTGATAGCATAATTATACACTAAACATATAAATAAATCAACCGTGGCGGCAAAAAGTTTATTCTTTATTAAAATTTAGCCTTGTTTGACTATTTACTTTTCGACCTTGGTTGTGATAAAATAAACTAAAAAAGTGTCTTGCACATAAAAAATAAAAGGAGCAAACGGGAAATATATGAAAATTACAAATATAATGAATTTTATCCGCACCTTTGAGCCTCGCGATAGCGAAACCGAAAAAAAGCTGCTTGATACAGCCGCGGCGGAGCTTGAATTATCATTGAAAATGAATTTACCGTCCACCTTTCTTTTGGAGTACGATGCGCTTTGCGACGATAGATATCTGGAGCTTTTCAAGGCGGTAAAGGATAATCCAAAAATTGAGCTTGGCTTTTGGTACGAGGTTGTTGAGCCACTGACAAGCGCGATTGGCATTCCCTACAACTCTAAGCGCGGATACAGGTGGGATTGGAATATAGACCCGGGCTACTCAATGGCTTACCCGAATGAAACGAAGGAGCGCCTTATTGACGAGGCTATGCGAAAATTCAAGGAGGTTTTCGGCTTTTATCCAAAAACCGTGGCAAGCTGGGTGCTTGATACCTATACGGTGAACTATCTCTATGATAATTACGAGCTTGACGCTCTTATGATTTGCCGCGACCAGGTCAATACCGACGCCTATACGATGGTAGGCGGTTATTTTAACGGCGCGTACTTTCCGTCACGAAACAACGTATTTACACCGGGAGGGGATAAAACCCGAATCAATCTTCCCGTATTCAGACTTCTCGGTCCCGACCCGATACACAACTACGATTCGGATAAGTATCTCTCTTTGGAGGCACAGAAAAAAACGGGACAGAAGGTCTTTACTCTCGAGCCTGCATCGGTTGCGGGTCGCGACCCCGAAATTATTGATTGGTTTTTTGACACCTATTACACAAACGATTGCATCGGTATGGCTTATACCCAGCTCGGTCAGGAAAACAGCTTTGCATACGTTGACATCATAACCCCCTTGCGTATGCAATATGAAAAGCTTCTCGCCCGCGACGTTGAATTCAAAACCGTCGGTGAAACGGGAAGGCTGTTTAAAAGCAGATATAAAAGCACCCCCGCCGCGAGCGTCTCTGCGCTTACAAATTGGGATAGTATGGACGTTCAATCGGTATATTACAGCTGCGAAAAATACACCGCCAACCTTTTCTATCACGACGGGCGGGTATCGCTGCGCGCTCTTTATCTTTTTGACGATAGGGTAAAGGACACCTATCTTGATAGCAAATGCACCTCCTTTGACTCGGTTCACGAGAATCTCCCAATAATTGATACATGGTATCAGAGGGGCGAAACAAACGGTGGTTACGGCTTAATTCTTGACACGGGTGCCGACCATTTTACACAATCAATAAACGAAGCCACTCTTTCGGTAAGCTTTGGCAGGGGCAGCGTTACCTTTGACGAGGACGGAATAACCCTCTCAAAATGTAAAGTAAGCTTTACACCGCAAATGAAGGATACAGTAATAGCTCTGTCGGGCGACAGCCTGAATTACGAGTACAAATCGCATAAATACTCGCTGAAGCTTATCGGTGCGACCCCCGTTTTGTCTGATAAAACCATCCTCCTTGACGGAGATGATATAAGGCTTTTGCCAACTGTATTATAAAATTCACTTTTACAATATCAAAGTGTGAAAAAAAGAGAGCTTATGATATGCACCTCCAAAAGCGTCTAAACTTTTGGACTCACTTCATTAATGCTCTCTTTTTTATTATTTTTTTATTGCAGCGGTTAAATAAACGCTTTTTACACCGTCGGTTAGCTTAAAGGTTACGCTTTGCATTTTTTTGGCAAGCTCTTCTCCTTCACCAAAAGCCGAAAAGCCACGGCCGTCCGCCTTTAAAACCGCCTCAAGAATTGTCCATTCGGCAACCGCAAGAGTTAAGCTTTCGTCGCAAAAGCTGTATTTCTCAATAGCAAGACCGTCGGAAAAACCTTCGGTCCTCACCGAAATTTCGGCTGTAATTTCCTCCGGCTTGAGCCTTTTGTTAAGAAATCGGCTCTTTATTTTTTCCATTTTTCGAGAGTCTGCGTCAGGCTCGATATCAACCCCGCATTCGCCCATATCGGTCAGTAAAACGGCGGCATAGCCCCTGCTGTGCGAAATGTTAAAAAAGCGGCTATCCCCGTCCATCGCGGGTGTAAAGAACGGCTTTCCGAGGTCGTTTTTTTCTATTTTCGGCGGGGGCGTGTTAAATTTTTCGCGATAAAGCGCGTCAAGCATTCCGTATGCAACGGTATGCCCAAGCTTGTCAGCCCCTTTTTCAAAGGGGTATTTTTTTATATAAAGCTCTATCATATTGATACGTTTTCCATTTTTAACCGTAGTTGAAGGGTTATTTTCGGTGCTTAACCCATCAATCAAATATCCATAATTATGGGCAAAATCATCGGCTTTCGCTTTGTTTCGCGGTAAATGTATTTTGCGAGGTCGTCGCGTATGATGTTCTTTATGTGCGCCCAGTCGTTAATGCGCTTTGAGAGAATACGCTCGATTGACTGCATAGCGACAGCCTTTACCCCGCGCATAAGCTCCTCCGACTCCTTTACGTAAACGAAGCCGCGGGATACGATATCGGGACCCGAAATTATTAGTCCGTTGTCAATCGTTGCAACCACAACGACAAGCCCGTCCTCCGCAAGATGCTTTCTGTCGCGAAGCACAACGCTTCCGATATCTCCGACGCCCGCCCCGTCAACGAGGACGTGTCCCGCCTGTACCTCCGAAGCAAAGCCCGCCCTTTTCTTATCAAGCTCTAAAACTCTGCCGAGGTCGGGAACAAAGATATTCTCCGACGGAATACCCATAAACTCCGCAATATCCTTGTTGGCGTAGAGATGACGGTATTCGCCGTGAATGGGCATAAAGTACTTTGGACGTAAAAGACCGATAAGGAGCTTTATCTCCTCGCGGCAGGCGTGACCCGAAACGTGGACGTCCTCCACCGAATCGTTGACAACCTTTACTCCGTTACGCACAAGCGCGTTTATAATTCTTCCGACAAGCTTTTCATTACCCGGAATTGCGTGCGCCGAAAGCACGACCACGTCCTTTGAAGTAAGCTTAACCTTATCATGCTCGGAATATGCAATGCGGTAGAGTGCCGACATCGGCTCTCCCTGGCTGCCCGTGGTGATGAGGGTTATCTCCTCGGGCTTATAGCGCTTCATTTCGTTAACGTCGATAAGCACCCCGTCGGGAAGCTCCATATATCCAAGCTCCGCCGCCGCGCCGATAACGTTTATCATACTTCTGCCGAGGACGGCAACCTTTCTTCCGTGACGGTAGGAGGTATCTATAATCTGCTGTACCCTGTGGACGTTGGAGGAGAAGGTCGCGATAATAAGCCTTCTGTCCTCGTATTGCGCGAAAATACGCTCAAGAGAAGAGCCGACAGCCCTCTCCGACGGGGTAAAGCCCGCGCGCTCCGCATTCGTTGACTCGCAAAGCAAAAGCGTGACCCCCTCCTTGCCAATTTCACCGATACGGGTAAGGTCAATCATATGGCCGTCGATTGGTGAAACGTCGATTTTGAAGTCACCCGTGTGAAAAACGGTACCGACGGGCGTGCGTATTGCAATGGCACACGCATCTGCAATCGAGTGGTTTACGTGAATAAATTCAGCCTTAAAAACGCCGAGTGAAACTACGTCGCCCGCCTCCACGGTGTAAAGCTCCGGCTCGGTGGGGGAGGGGTATTCGTCAAGCTTTCCCTCAATAATACCGAGAGAGAGGCGAGTGCCGTATATAGGCGCGTGAATTTGCTGGAGAATATAGGGCACTGCACCGATATGGTCCTCGTGTCCGTGGGTGATAAGTATGCCGCGAATCTTATGTGCGTTTTCAACGAGGTAGCTGACGTCGGGGATTACGAGGTCAACGCCCGGCATATCCTCGTCGGGAAATCCCATACCGCAGTCGATAACCACTATATCCTCGCCGTATTCAAGCACGGTCATATTCTTTCCGATTTCCTGAATGCCGCCAAGGCACATTACCTTCAGCTTCATACCCTTTCTGTTGTCTTTTTTCATATATTTTTCTTAAGACAGCAACCGTCAAAAGCCGTTAACGCGATTTTTAACGTATTCTGTCATTTACCTTTCGTTTTTTGTAATATGTACCGCCCCGTGTTAAAAAGTAAATCGTAAAAGATGCCTTTTCGGGGACTTTTCTTAAATAATTAAAGTGTCAAAATTCAAACTAAAGTTAGCAAAAACCAAATAGCGGAGCTTATTGCCGCACCTGTAAAAAGAAATACTGCGCGCAAAAAATACTCCCTTATTTTATTTGCCCGATTTTCCTTTTCGCGGAGGCTATCGTCAACGATACGGTTTGCCTCCCTTATAAGCTCTCTTTCGCACATTCCCTTCGAGCTTCTTTCGTTTACGAGAAAGAATGCCTCGTCAAACACTGCGCTCTCCGTGTTTTTCAAATGAATTATGCGCTTTTGATATCCTCTTACCATTATATTCCTCCCAACGTAATAAATATCAAACAAATTTTGTACGCGGGAGTGAAAATTATTCCGTTTTTTTGAATTTCCCCGCCACAAAAGGCGTGGCGGGGAGCTTGTCCGATAAAATGCTTTTTCTTGAAAATTACTTGTTGCCGAAAAGTCTTGCGAAGAAGCCCTTCTTCTTTGCAGGCTCGTCTGCCGCCTCTGCGGGTGCTGCCTCAACAACTGCCTCTGCGGGAGCTGCCTCTGCTGCGGGTGCTGCCTCAACGACTGCCTCTGCAGGTGCTTCCTCGGCGGGAGCTGCCTCAACGACTGCCTCTGCAGGTGCTTCCTCTGCGGGAGTTTCCTCAACAACCGCCTCTGCGGGTGCTTCCTCTGCGGGAGTTGCCTCAACGACTGCCTCTGCGGGTGCTTCCTCTGCCTCTACCTTTGCCTCAATTGCCTTTTTCTCCTCGCCCGAAAGTCTTTTTCTCTTCTTCTTTTCGGGAAGAACGACCTCGTAATTTTCGTCGAGAAGGTCGTCGATGGAAATGCCGAAAATGAGCTTCATTTCGATAAGCTTCGGTACTTCGGGATAGGACTGTCCCGACTCCCACTTGTAAACCGCCTGTCTGGAAACGCCGATTGCGCTTGCAAGCTCGTCCTGCGTAAGTCCCTTAAGCTTTCTGAGTTTCACGAGTTTTTCTTTGAAGGTCATAACTAAATCTCCTTTATATTTTACTTTTGTTTTTATTTTGGGGTTATTTTAAATCCTGGTCCTTAAGCTCTTCATACCTGTCGCGGTAAGCGTTGTAGTTTACAAACGTGCCTGTATTAATGCGCCAGCCGTCGCTTTCCTCAATAAGCTCGAAAACAACCTCGGTGCTTTGGCTTTGCCCCTCCTTATTCGTTACGGTAGCCATAACCGAAATAAACAGGGTTTTTCTTTTAACGTCCTTTACCCTTACGGTTTCGTAATCGTAAACGACCTTGTCGGTGAAAATGTAATCATACTGTGTATGCACCATAATACATACGGGGTCAATCTTATTCACCTCGTCGGCGTAAAGCTGATAGTATCTTGAATTTGAAACCATAGCTCCGTCGATTTGAATGGGGGAAAGCACGGTGGATATTGCATAATCCGAATACTCCACCGTAAAAACCTCGCGGATTTTTCCCTCAAGCTCGACTACCGTCGTAAAGCCAAGAGAGTTAAGCTGATAAAAGTCAGCCTCCTTGTACGCTCCCGACTGATTAGTACCGCCCGTGGCAAGCCCCTCGCCGAAAAGAATGACGTTAAGCGTTTCGCTTTTTTTGAGAAGCTCGGTTGCCGCGGTGATAACCTCACCCTCGTCGTATTTCCTGTCGCAGGAGGTAAAAGTTAACACGGGTACTGCCGTCGCGGTAATAAGTGTAAAGTAAAGTATGTATTTCAGTATTTTTTTGAGCATCAGGCATCACCCTCGGTATCGCCCAAATCGCTCTCTGCCTCGCTGTCCGATGCGTCCCCGTCATCTATGTGCGAGAGGTCGGCTTCGCTTACCTCTACCTTTGGCATAGCCTCTATTTCGCGGTCGATTTCAGCGGTTTCCGCCTCTATCTCCTCCGCCCTTTCAAGCCTTGCCACGTTGTTGATAACCGTATCCTCGCCAACACGCATAAGGATTACTCCGCCCGCGGTTCTCGAATATACGTTGATGCCCGAAACGTTCATTCTTATGATTGTTCCCTCGTCGGTGATAATCATAATATCGTCGTCCTCGGCTACCGTTACCACGGTTGCAAGCTTGCCCGTCTTTTCGGTAATATTGTGACAGGTTACGCCCTTTCCGCCTCTGTGCTTCATCTGGCGGAAGTCGTCGAAGCTCGTTCTCTTACCCATACCGCGCTCGGTTACGGTAAGGAGCGTCTTCGTATCGTCAACCACGGCAACTCCGACAACGTAATCGTCACCCTGAAGCGTTATGCCGCGCACACCGCGCGCCGCACGTCCCATTGCACGGACGTTGTTCTCGTCAAATCTTACCGCAAGGCCGTCGCGGGTTGCGATAATAAGGCTCTCGTTACCTCTCGTATGCCTTACGAAGATAAGCTCGTCACCCTCGTCGAGGTTGATTGCAATCTTTCCGCCCTTGCGCTGGTATGCAAAGTCGGTAAGAAGCGTTCTCTTTGCAACGCCGAGCTTCGTAATCATCGTGAGGTACTCACCCTCGTTAAACTCTGTAATAGGAATAATTGCGGTTACGAATTCGCCCTCTTGAAGCTCTATAATGTTCACGAGGTTCGTACCCTTTGCCGTTCTTCCCGCCTCGGGTATTCTGTACGCCTTCTTCGCGTAAACTCTGCCCTTGTTGGTAAAGAACATAAGATAGGAGTGGGAGTTTGCTACGATTACGTCCTCAACGAAATCGTCCTCCTTCGTCGTCATACCGATAATGCCCTTTCCGCCCCTGTTCTGTGCGGAGTAAACGTCGGCTCTCTGACGCTTAATGTAGCCCGTATGGCTTACGGTAATAACGCAGGTGTGTCTTTCAATAAGGTCCTCGAGGTCAATCTCCTCGGTCGCCTCGGTAAGCTCGGTGCGTCTTTCGTCGCCAAACTTCGCCTTGATTTCAAGAAGCTCGTTCTTGATAATCTCGATAACCTTGCTCTCGTCGGAGAGAATACCGCGAAGCTCCTCAATAAGCACGGTGAGCTTTGCAATCCTGTCCTCCACCTTCTGTCTTTCAAGACCCGAAAGCTTTCCGAGGGTCATTTCAACGATTGCCTGTGCCTGTGCGTCGGTAAGAGCAAATCTTTCCACAAGCCTTTCCTTCGCATTCGGAATGGACTCGCTCGTCTTGATAATCTTGATTACCTCGTCGATATTGTCAATCGCCGTCTTGTAGCCCTCGAGAATATGTATCTCGCGAAGTGCCTTTTCAAGGTCAAACTGCGTTCTTCTCGTTATAACGCTCTTTTGAAAATCGATGTATCTGTCGAGAATAGAGGGAAGCGAAAGCGTTTTCGGCTCTCCGCCGTCAATTACAAGCATATTGACAGAGCAGGTGTCCTGAAGCTGGGTGAATTTATAAAGCTGATTGAGAATAACCTCGCCGTTTGCGTCCTTCTTGTACTCAACGACAATTCTCATACCGCCTCTGCCCGACTCGTCGCGAAGTCCCGAAATACCCTCGATACGCTTGTCCTTTACGAGGTTTGCAATGCTCTCGATAAGCATCGACTTGTTGACCATATAGGGGATTTCGGTGAAGATTATGCGTCTATGCTCGTCCTCAATCTTTGCACGTGCGCGGACGTAAACCCTTCCTCTGCCCGTTTCGTATGCCTCGCGTATTCCGCGCGAGCCGTAAATGATTGCCGCGGTGGGAAAATCGGGTCCCTTTACGTACTCCATAAGCTCGTCAACCGAGCATTCGGGGTTTTCCATTCTGAAAATCGTGCCGTCTATAACCTCTCCGAGGTTGTGCGGGGGAATATTCGTCGCCATACCTACCGCAATACCCACCGAGCCGTTTACGAGAAGGTTGGGGAAGCGGGAGGGAAGAACCTCCGGCTCGTCCCTCGTGTTATCGAAGTTTCTCGTCATCGGAACGACGTTTTTCTCTATATCGCGCATCATATAGTCCGCGATTTTCGACATTCTTGCCTCGGTATAACGGTATGCGGCAGCGCCGTCACCGTCCACGTTACCGAAGTTACCGTGACCCTCTACGAGAGTGTAGCGCAGCGAGAAGGACTGTGCCATTCTTACCATAGTGCCGTAAACCGCCGCGTCGCCGTGGGGATGGTATCTACCAAGCACGTTACCTACCGTCGTTGCCGACTTTCTGAAGGGTCTGTCGTGGGTAAGGTTATCCTCGTACATAGCGTAGAGAATACGCCTTTGTCCCGGCTTTAAGCCGTCGCGCACGTCGGGAAGGGCACGCGAGGTAATAACCGACATCGAATATTCAAGGAAGGATTTTTTAACCTCCTTTTCCATATCGTGCAGCTCTATATGCTGGTCGGGAAAGGAAATATCGTCGGTTTTATAATTGTGTTCAATCTTTGCCATTTTTGCCTACCTCTCTTAAATGTCCAAATTCTCAACGAACTTGGCATTTGCGGTGATAAAGTTACGGCGCGGCTCTACCATATCGCCCATAAGAATGGAGAAGGTTTCGTCACACGCGATAGCGTCCTCTATCGTAACCTTGAGCAGGGTTCGTTTTTCGGGGTCCATCGTGGTTTCCCAAAGCTGCTCGGGGTCCATCTCACCAAGACCCTTGTATCTTTCAGCCTCAACGCCTCTGCCGCCAAGCTCCTCTATATACATATCCCTCTCGGCATCCGAGAAGGCATAGCGAAGCTGCTTACCCTTATGTACCTTGTAAAGCGGCGGCTGTGCGAGGTAGATATGCCCGTTTTCGATAAGCGGGCGCATATGGCGGAAGAAGAAGGTCAGAAGAAGTATTCTGATATGCGAGCCGTCAACGTCGGCATCCGCCATAATTATTATTTTTCCGTAGCGAAGGCGCGTAATATCGAACTCGTCGCCGATACCGCAGCCAAGCGCCTGTATAATCGGGATAATGGAGGTGTTACCGTAAACCTTGTCAAGCCTTGCCTTTTCTACGTTAAGCACCTTTCCGCGAAGCGGAAGAATAGCCTGAAAGCGGCTGTCGCGTCCGTCCTTTGCAGAGCCTCCCGCCGAATCTCCCTCTACGAGATAAATTTCGGTAAGGCGCGGGTCGCGCTCGTTACAGTCGGAAAGCTTACCGGGGAGGGTAGAGCCTTCGAGCACGTTTTTACGTCTAATCGAATCTCTTGCCTTTCTTGCCGCCTCTCTTGCGCGGTTTGCGGCGAGAGCCTTGTCTATTATAATCTTACCCGCCGAGGGATTTTCCTCAAGAAATTCCTCAAGCTTTTCGGATACGATATTATCGACGAGGGTACGGATTTCGGAGTTACCGAGCTTTGCTTTCGTTTGCGACTCAAACTGCGCGTCGGTGAGCTTTACCGAAATGATTGCAACGAGTCCCTCTCTTACGTCGTCACCCGAAAGCCCCTTGTCGTCGGGCTTTATCGCCTTTATCTTTCTCGCGTAATCGTTAATCGCCTTTGTAAGCGCGGATTTAAAGCCCGTTTCGTGCGTTCCGCCCTCTATCGTAGCCATATTGTTGGCAAAGGAGATTATCGTTTCGTTGTAGCTGTCGTTATACTGCATCGCGACCTCGGCAATAGAGCCGTTTCTCTCGCCCTTCATATAAATAACCTGCGGATGAATGGGCGTGCCGCGCTTTTCGTTGTTAAGATATTCGACGAAGGAAATGATACCGCCCTCGTAATGAAGCACCTCAACTCTCTCCTGTCCCTCTCTCTTGTCCTCAAGAACAATCTTTACTCCCGCGTTAAGGAAGGATTGCTCTCTCATTCTCGTAAGAAGGGTTTCGTATTCAAAGGTGGTTTCCTCAAAAATCGTGGGGTCGGGCTTAAACCTTACGTAAAGTCCGTGCCTGCCCTCCGAGGAGCCGACACAGGCAAAGGGTCTTGCCACCGCGCCTCTTTCAAATCTCTCGGTATATTTTTGACCGTCGCGGCAGTTTTCGACCTCCACCCACTCGGAAAGAGCGTTTACGACCGATGCGCCGACGCCGTGAAGACCGCCCGCAATCTTATAGCCCTCTCCGCCGAATTTTCCGCCCGCGTGCAGTACGGTATATACTACCTCAAGGGTCGGAAGCCCGAGCTTCTCGTTCATACCGGAGGGAATTCCGCGTCCGTCGTCCTGTACCGAAACGCTTCCGTCGTCGTAGAGCGTTACCGTGATACAGTCGCACTCACCCGCAAGCGCCTCGTCGATGGAGTTGTCAACTATCTCGTACACAAGGTGGTGAAGTCCCCTTATCGAGGTTGTGCCGATATACATACCCGGTCTTTTTCTGACCGCCTCAAGCCCCTCAAGGACCTGTATTTGGCTATCGTCATAGCCTCTTACTTCATTTACTTCGTTTGACATAAATCTTTCCTTTTCCTGTCCTTTGTCTTTATATCTTCATTCATTTCCAACGTTCATTGCTCCGCCGCACCCCATATCAACGCGCAGCGTTGCATCTCATCCGCCATCGGCGGCATATCACCACGGCTCTGCCGTGCATATCATCAACGCGCAGCGTTGCATATCACCAACTCCTCTGGAGTTGCATCTCACCACGGCTCTGCCGTGCATCTCACCAACGCAAAGCGTTGTATATCATCAATCCGCAGGATTGTATAGAATCTCCTCTCCCTCTGCCCTTGCTTTAAGTCCGAGGGTGGATATTCTCGAAAGCTTTACCGAAAAGCCGTCCTTCTCCTCTACGAGAATAAAGCTTCGCGGCAGGTCGCTGTCGGTATATTCAACCCGTCCCGCCCTTTCGTTTTGAGAAATATACCTTCTCGTCACGGGCGAAACCGTCGCGGTATCGAGGTCAAATATGCCGATAACCCGTTTTTTTCTTACGCTGCTTTTATTACCGATGTGAAGATACATAATTACCTCCCGAAACCTCGATAATTCTTTCTGCGCCGTCTATTATGTCCTCTCCCTCGCAGGAGGTGATTATAACCTGTCGGTCGCGCATTCCCTCTATAACGTATTTTCTGCGCCCCTTGTCAAGCTCGGATAACACGTCGTCGAAAAGAAACACGGGATATTCTCCGAAAAGCCTTTTTATGACCTCGCCCTCCGCAAGCTTTATTGCGAGGACTATCGACCTTTGCTGTCCCTGGCTTGCAAAGCTTCTTGCGGGCTTTCCCGATATTTCAATTATAACATCGTCGCGCTGCGGCCCGTAAAGCGATGTGCCGACAAGCTTCTCCTTTTCAAGATTTGCGGTAAAAATATTTTCGTATTCGCCTCTTGCCGCCGTAATATCGGGCGTAGGCTCTATATCCGAATCAAGCGAGAGGGATATTTCCTCTTTTCCGTCCGAAAGCTCCATTCCTATATCGCGCACAAACGGGGAAAGCATCTCGACGTACTCGCGGCGCTTAACGTGGACGTAGGCGGCGTATTTTGCCATTTCCTCCGACCAAGCCAAAAGCTCGTCGTTGTCGTAGTAATGCCCTTTAGAGGCGGATTTAAGTATGCTGTTTCTGTTTTCAAGGGCGGTCTTGTATCTTTGATATTCCGCAAGATACACGGGAAAGCACTGTGCCACGGCTACGTTAAGAAAGCCTCGCCTTTCCTCGGGACCTCCCTTCACGAGATTGAGATTGTCGGGGTAAAACAAAACCGATTTAAAGCTTCCCACCATTTCGGCGGCGCTTTTCAGCCTGTACCCGTTTTTAAGTCTCCGTCTTTCTCTCCCGAAGCAGGCGTATTCAAGACTTCCGACACCGTCCAAGCTCTCGTATTCTATCGAAATGCGAAAGCCCTCGCTGCCAAAGCGTATCATCTCCCTGTCGTCGGAGGTGCGGTGCGACCTTCCGCGTGAAAAAAGGTATATCCCCTCTATCGCGTTGGTCTTTCCCTGTGCATTTTTGCCGTACAAAAGATTAACTCCGCCCGAAAATTCAATTTCACAGGCGGTTATGTTACGAAAATCCTCCGCCCTGAAGCTCTTTATTTTCATTGTGAATCAATCCCGATAAATTACTGTAACGATAAATTGATTATCTTACGCCTTGTCCTTCATCTTAACGGGGAGAATCATATAAACGTAATTGAACTCCTCGCTCTTTTCGGTAGGCTCGATAAGAATTGCATGCTCCTGGTCAAGAAGCTTTATGATAATATTTTCGCCCTCCGAAACCTTTACCGCGTCGATAAGGAAGCGGCAGTTAAGACCGATTTCGATATCTCCGCCCTCGTGGACGCAGTCCATTTCGTCGTTTACGCCGCCGTTTGCCGAGAGCGAGGTGAGGTTAAGATAATGTCCCGCAACCGAGATTTTAACGTAGCTTCTGCCCGAATTTTGAACCTTTTCCTCCGCGATGATGTTCGCGCGCTCAAGACCCGTAAGGAATCTGTCCCTGTCAACCGCGACGGTAATATCGTTGTTGGTGGGGATAATTTTATCGTATGCGATGTACTCCGAATCGATAAGGCGGGAGAAGAAGGTTACGTCCCCCTTGTTGACTATTGCGTGCTTTCTCGAAAGGTAGAGCTTTACCTCCTCGTCCTGTCCCTCTCCGAGGATTTTGGTAAGCTCGCCGAGAGCGTGACCCGGGATAATGAAGGAGTAGTTAATCTCACCGCTTGCCGCGAGCGAGCCGACGTCGCACTTGAGCGTGCATTTCGAAAGCCTGTATCCGTCGCAGGAAACGACCTCAAAGCCGCCCTCGTAAATCTTGAAGAACGCACCGCAAAGCATAGGCCTGTTGTCCTGGCTTGCAACCGAGTGAACAACCTTCGTAATCATTTTGCGAAGGCTCTCCGCGCCGACGGTAAAGCCGCGCTCGGTAACGAGGTCGGGAAGGTTGGGGAAATCCGCACCTCTTTGTGCAATCATTGTGAATGCGGAGCGTCCCGAATAAATCTCACAGTTAAGGTTATCCTTTATATCAAAGGTAATTTCGTCGTCGGGAAGCACTCTTACCGTCTGGTAAAGCCTTTGTGCGTTGATGATAAATCTTCCCTCTCTCTCGATAGATACGGGGACGATGGTTGCTCTGAAGCCCTTCGTCATATCGTAGGTGGAAATCTGTATAAGCCCGTTTTCAAGCGTTTCGATAAGCACGCCCTCTATCGCGGGAACGGTATTCTTCGTGGAGATTGACCCCATCGCGGGGGTGAGCTTCTTCATAAGGTCGGATTTATTAACTACGAATTTCATTTGTAACTCCTTTTATTCATTTTGTTAACCTCTTTTTCGAACCCGAAGGGGGCGAATAAAGAGAAATATTCTTAATTAATGTTTGTAATAATAGTTGTAGAGCCTGTGGAAATGTTGAAAACTCGCTTTTTTGCCGCGGCGTATGGGCTTTTCGGCGAAATCAGCAAACATTTTCCTGTTGATTTTTCTGTTGAGAAAATTTTGCAAACTTTCCACATTTTTGTCAACAGCACACCGACACGGACTTTTCAACAATTCGACATTTTTCTGTCGGTTTCGTATGCGTTATATTCAACGCTTTTCCTTCTTGACCTCTTTGATAATCTGCTTTACCTGCGCCTCGTAGCCGTTTACGGTGCGGATATTCGTTTCCACCTTCTCTATGGAGGAGAGGACGGTGGAGTGGTTTCGTCCGAATATCTCGCCGATTTCCTTCAGCGTAAGGTCGGTAAGCTTCTTTATAACGTATATCGCGACGTGGCGCGCGTTTGCGATGCTGTCGGTTTTTTTCTTTGATTTGAGGTCCTCGACGGTTATACCGTACGCCTTCGACACCGAAATGAGTATTCGCTCGATAAGCGCCTCAATCGGAATGTTGCCCGGGTCGATAATGGAAATAACCTCGTTGATTTTCTCCTTCGTCACCTCCTGTGAGGTAAAGGAGGTTATCGCGTAAAGCTTTTTAAGCACACCCTCTATCGTGCGGATGTTGTTATGCAGCCTTTCCGCGAGGTATTCGATAATCTCGTTTGAGATTACAAGACCGATTGAGTCCGCCTTTTTCTTTATAATCGCGATACGAAGCTCAAAGGACGGCGGCTGTACGTCGGCAATAAGTCCGCCCTCAAACCTCGTGCGAAGCCTGTCCGAAAGAGGCTCGATTTCCTTTGGCGGACGGTCGGAGGTGAGAATTATCTGCTTGTCGTTCTCGTAAAGCGCGGAGAAGGTGTGGAAGAATTCCTCCTGCGTCTGCTCCTTTCCCGCGAGAAACTGTATATCGTCGATAAGCAGGACGTCGGCGTTTCTGTACGTATCCTTGAACTGTGCGGTAGAGCCCTTCTTTATCGCGACGATAAGCTCGTCAAGGAAGCTTTCGCACTTTTTGTAGATAATCTTAAGACCCGGGTGATATTTTTTCATATCGTTTATCACCGCGTGAAGAAGGTGGGTTTTACCGAGTCCCGAATCTCCGTAAATGAAAAGGGGATTGTAGGTATTAGGCTCGCGTGCCACCGCCTCGCAGGCTGCCTTCGCAAACTTATTTGACGAGCCTTCGACAAAATTATCGAAGGTGTAGCTTTCTATAACCGAGCCTGTAAGAGAGGGGCTGTTCATAATCTCGGTGATGGTGCGCTCCTCCTCGCGGCTTTTGGCAACGCGGGATTCGTGGCTTTCCTCCTTTGCCTCGACGGTGACGGGAGGCTCGTTTTCACAGTAGATAACGACGTTAACCTCAAAGCCGATTATTTCAAGAAGGCCGTCGCGAATAATTTCGCCGTATTTTTTGCTTATAATATCCCGCTTCATCGGGCTTGACGCGCGAAAGGTCGCGGTAGTATCGGTAAGCTCGGTAAATTGCAGGTCGCCAAACCAAAGCTTTATGCTCGAGGGCGGTATGTTGTTGTTTTCTCTTATGTAGTCGATAAGCTCCGAAAAAATGCTTGAAAGCTCGTCCATAAACTTCTCCGTTTCCTTTAAATTTTCCTTGCGTAGGTGTATGCACACGCGCAATAAAACGCTCGCTCGCGCTCGCCCGTACGCAAAATATATAGCTCTTGCCACCATTATATCACACGAAAACCGTTTTGGCAAGGAAAAATATAAAAAAACAGAGCCTTTTTTAAAAATTTTTACAAAAATCCGCGGTTGTGCGGAAAAAACGGTTAAAGCGGGGCAAAAAAACAAGAACGGGGATTTTGGTTTAAGCCTTTCCTCGCTCTTTTTTATTACCGAATACCGAAGCCGTCGGGCAAAGGGCGTTCAGTGCGGAGTTTTTCGTTTTGCGCGTCGGGGGGCGTATAAGCTATGCCGAAAAAAGCTTCGATTTACATTTTTTTATGCTTGCCGTGGGCAATCAGCGAGAGCAAAAAGCCGAGAAACAGCGTTGCGGTTATTCCCGAGGAGGTTGCGGTAAGACCTCCCGTTAAAATACCGAGAAGCCCGTCGGTATCAACCGCGCTTTTAACCCCCTTTCCGATTGCAGCGCCAAAGCCGACGAGAGGGATTGATATTCCGCAGCCTACCGCCTCGAAAAGAGGGGTGTAAATGCCAAGCGCGAAAAGCACCACGCCAAGGACCACGTAGCCGACGAGTATCCTTGCGGGTGAAAGACGGGTTTTATCGATTAAAATCTGTGCCGCGGCGCAAAGCGCGCCGCCGACGAGAAAGGTTAAAACAAGATTCATATTTTCTCCGTAATGCTTTTGTTTTCAAATATGCCCTGCAAAGCCGTTTTGAGGCTGTTTTCGGAGTCCGACTCCCTCGATACGTATTGCGGGAGCAATTCCGATGATGTTTTGTCCCTGAAGCACCGAGGACGGCGACATCAGCGCGCCCGTCGATAAAAGAAGAATGCTTCCAATTTCTCCGCGGGAGAGCATAGGCAAAAAATGCGTGGAAAGCACCGCGGCGGAGGTGCCGCAGCCGCTTGCGCCCGAATGGACGTCGCGCTTTTTTAAATCGTAAAGGAGATTACCGCAATCGAGATGGCGGGCAATTACCGACGGATATTTGTCCGAAAGAAGCTCGTAAAGCACCCGCGTGCCTACCGCGCCGAGGTCGCCCGTCACTATATAATCGAAATCGGTGGGGCTTCGCTTGCTTTGCTCAAAGTAGGTAATTATGCTGTCTGCCGCGGCAAACGCCATAGCCGCGCCCATATTCGTCGCATCGGTTGTGCCGCCGTCAATCATACGTCCCGCCATACATTCGGTAATGCGTACGCCCCTTTCGGTCGGCGCACCCGAAAGCAAAAACGCGCCCGCGGCGGTTGCCGTCCACTGTGCGGTGGGGGTGCGCTGTCCGCCGTATTCTATCGGATTTCTAAACTGTCTTTCCGCCGCGGAATTGTGGCTTGACGTCACGGCTGCGCCCATACCGCCGTTTTGCGAAAGAAAGAGAGAAAGAACGGCAAGGCTCTCCGTCGCGGTGGAGCAAGCGCCGTAAACTCCAAGATACGGCACGCCGAAGGAGGAAAGCCCGATTGCGCTCGCAACGCATTGATTTTGCAAATCTCCCGCTACTATAAGGTCAAGCTCCGTGTGCGAGATACCGAGCTTTCCGAGTGCAATGTTGAGGGCAAGGCGCGACATCTCCGCCTCCGCACATTCCCAGGTTTTTTGACCGAATTTCTCGGTCGGGTCGGTAAGGTCAAACCTGTCCCCGAGAGGACCGCGCCTCTCCTCGTAGCCGCCTACCGCCGAAAAGGATAAAAGGGTGGGGGGCGTGGCAAATTTTATAATACGGCTCATAGCTTTTTTGTAAACCTTTGTTATTTTTATTTTTTGACTCGGTATAAAGGATTATTTACGTAAAATGTAAACTTTTATTATAAAAATCTACTACAGGGAAAGATAAATATAGTATAAAAGACCGTAAATGACACCCGACACCGTGGCGTAAAGAATGACGGGTCCCGCAACAGTGAAAATTTTTGATCCGACGCCGAGGATATAGCCCTCGCTCGCAGAGTCGATGGCGGAGGAAACCACCGAATTTGAAAAGCCTGTTATCGGCACGAGCGTGCCCGCGCCCGCGTGTCTTGCGAGCCTGTCAAATATGCCGAGAGCCGTAAATATTCCGCCGATTAAAACTATCGAAAGGGTTGCGAAAATTCCCGCGTTTTCCTCACTCTCGCCAAGGTATATATAAAGCCTTCGTAAAAGCTCCGCAAAAAGACAGATGCCGCCCCCGACGAAAAACGCCGAAAGCGTGTTTTTTACCACTCTGCTTTTCGGGGTGCATTTTTTGATAATTGCGCTTTTTTCCTTCTCATTTAAGCCCTGCATACTCTCTCCGATTTTGTTTTTTCTATTATTTACGGCAAAAAACGAAAATATTCGTTGCATTTTTGAAAGAAATATTATATACTAAATACGTAAAGTAATTTCTTATATATAATAATATGAAGAAAAAAGAAAGGGAGGGGCATACCGTGGAAAAATACAGGCTGAAATCACGAATTATGGACGGGGATATGATTGACCGCGCGATGCGCCGACTTTCACACGAGATTGTTGAGAGAAATAAGGGGGCGAAGGATATAATCCTCGTCGGAATTTACAGGCGCGGCGTATCGATGGCACACCGCCTTGCTGCGGAGATAAAAAAGGTGGAGGGGCGCACCGTTCCCGTCGGAGTGCTTGACGTCACCTACTACCGCGACGACCTCTCGCACAGCAATATACGGCTCACCGAGGGGGTTACGGATATCCCCTTCGATATAAACAAAAGGACCATAATTCTCGTTGACGACGTTATATGCACGGGAAGGACGGTAAGGGCGGCAATCGACGGACTGTTCAGGCTCGGACGCCCGAAAAAAATACAGCTTGCGGTTATGATTGACCGCGGGCTTCGGGAGCTTCCGCTTCGTGCGGACTTCGTCGGTAAAAACATTCCCACCTCGCACAGCGAGGCGGTGTCGGTAAAATTTGCCGAGTACGACGGTGAAAACGCCGTGGATATTCTTGAAATGGAGGAAAGCTAAATGTCTTTTGATTATAAGGATGACGGACTTTTGCCCGACGTTGCCGAGGAGGAGATAATAACCGAGGAGGAAAAGAAAACCGCCGAGGAAAAAAAAGAGGAGGAATATTACGAGCTTCCCGACTCGCCCGACGCACGCAGGCGCGGCTGGAGCGTAATTTCGCTTTTCTCGGGTATTCTCGCCGTGCTTCTTTGCTCGGTTTACTATCTTGGGATTTTGTTTGCGGTAGTGTCGATAGCATCCGCCCTCGTTTCAAGAAGGAGGCTCGGGTATTTCGACGGACTCTCGCTTGCGGGTCTGCTCGTCGGAATTGTCGGCTGCGTTTTCGGCGGCTTTGCGCTCGTCGTTGACGTTACGGGAGTGCTTGATGCGCTGAAAAAGTAAAAAACAGGTTAAAATAAAAAACGGCAGATTTCTGCCGTTTTTTTACGCATAAGGATATAAAAGCTGTTATCAATTTACGGTGGTTTTTGTCCGTCTGTAGCCTGCGGGGGTTGTGCCGACGATGTCCGAAAACGCGCGGTGAAAGCTTCGCTCGTTTGAAAAGCCGCATCGCATCGCAATATCCATTACCGTAAGGTGCTTTTGATTTATAAGGAGGTTTTTGGCATACTCCACGCGAAGTGAATTTAAAAGACGCCTGAAATTAAAGCCCGAAAGCCCCGCAATACAGTTTGACACGTATTTCGGACTGTAGCCGAGGGAGGCTCCCACCGACTCAAGCGTAAGATTTTCGGTAAAATGCTCCGTCATATAAATAAGTATGCGAGAGAGTGCGTTTTTGCCCGAAACCCGACTTGAAGTGGGGACTGTGTTAAAATATTCGGTGAAAATAAGATAAATCAAAGAGGATATTGAATGTAAATAATTATTGTCATTTCGCTTTCCGAGCTGGGTTAAGCACAGCTCCACGTATCCCTTTTTGTCAAGAAATTCGCAAAGCTCCGCCGACGGGCTGAAAACCGCACGCTCTCTTTGCGTATAAAGCTCGTCGTGGGTTATCCTTCCGACGATAAAGCTGTCGGATATTACGGCGATATGTATTTTTGAATATTCGGGTGTGAAAAAGGAGTGAATGGCAAACGGGCTTATAACCGTGAAATCCCCCTTTTTTGCTATCTCCATTTTGCCGTTGACGGTCATTTCAAGCTCTCCGTCAAGCACCCATACAAGCTCCGAAAATTGGTGAATATGGTCGCCAAAGCAATATTTTCCCTCATGCACGCCGCTTCTTATAATCTGAATGCTTCCAAAATTTGTGTTTTGAATTATCATACCGTTTTCCTATAATGTGGAGTTTTGTCTGTAATTATAACACTTTATTTCTTTTTTGTCAACCGTGTTTATATTATAATTAAATCGGTATAAATACCTTGTACAGTATTAACAAATTTATTTTGGGGGTAGAGTATGAGAAAATCTCGCTTTATAAAATTGGCACTTTTTCTTATTTTGACGCTTTTGATAACCGCCGTAACGGTTGTTATCACTACCGCAAATCAGGAGGAAAAAAATGATATGATGGAGGCAATTCTGGCGGATGCCACGCTTAATTCGTATAAGCAGGGCGACACACAGACAATCGCCAACGACGGGTATATCGGTATTCCCGTTGACATCACAACCTATTATGACGCAGCAAAGCCGACAAAGTCGGGCTGCGAGGTCGATGCAACCAACCAGGTGGTTTACGTTGTAAACGCCCACTTTGAAAGAATAGGCACGGATTCCGACGTTGATATTATAAGGTCTATGCTTGAGCGCGGCTATATCGTAACGGTTGTCGATTACAAATACCACGAAAAGGCGGTTTCCCCCGACCTTGACTTCTCATTGCAGACGGTGAGAAACTCTATTGCCTCGGGCAAATACTATACCGACAGGACGGTTTTTGCCTCGGGTGCGTATAACAATACCTTTGTCGTACCCTCGGGCTATAACGTTTCGCCCCACCACGTTTTCTGGGAGATTGACAAGCACGCCACTGACGGCACCTTTGACAAAATCGTTGAGTATTGGAACAACGACTTCCGCGCGTGGAACACCAACAAGGAGCTTGTAATTCCGTGGGTTGACGAGGACGGAAGCCGAAAGGCAACGCAAACCGCCCATGACGGCACGTCCCCCGTGTGGCTTAACGCGGACGGAAGCGAAAACCCCGACGGTACATACATCAAAATAAAGCATACGAAGGCGGAAAAAATCACCGACTGCGTAAGAAAAGACGGCAGACCCATTGACCTTAACCTCTATATGCACGTCATATACCCGACAGGCACAGCCGAGGTTCCCGTGCTTTCGCTCGTAGGCTCGTCGGAGCATCTTGCGGGAGGCACGACCACTGCCGACAGACCGCAGCTTATCGGCGCGGTGCTGAACGGATATGCGGGCGTTACCTTTGAGCATGGATGGTCTCCGATGGCGCGAAAGGACCATTACGGCTACTATGACGGAAGCACCCCCGCAAGCGGTTCTGTCACGGGCAACAACACTACGTATTCCATACAGTTTTATAACGAGGTTGAAATTGCAACCGCGGCAATGAGATACATTCGCTATCTCTCGCTTTCGGAGGAAAAGTTCAACTTCAAGCTTGACGCCATAGCCGCATACGGTAACTCAAAGGGCGGATGGATGCATTTCCTCGGCGCGGAGGACCCCTACACCGCATCGGGTGAGCGCAGAGTCTATATCGGCCACCACGGTGAAACAAGATACGATAACGGCGACACCGAAACGGTTGGAATTATCGACGGCGGAGAGCCGCAGCCATGGCTCACCTATAACGGCGAGGAAATCGACGGCGGTGCGGATTTTATTTACTGCTCCTGCGGCGGCACGTCGGAGTCGATTATGCCCGGTCACGCCCCAACGGTTATCTCCTGCCAGCTTGGTGACGGCTCCTGCTGGGGCTCCTCGCGCGAGTTTATTCAGACCTGTCGCGAAAGCGACGTGCCCGCAATGTGGGTGGAGGTTAACCTTGGTCACACCTTTGCATCGGGACCCGATACCAGATTCGGCATAAAGGATACCTATCAGGCATTTTTTGACTTTCTCGGCTATTGGCTGAAGGACGATGCGGTAAAGACCGAATATATCCACGCCGATATGACCTACGGCGGAATGCCCACCTATGCCCCCTTTGTCGTAAAGTTCACGGGTCCCGTTCGGGAGTCGGAGCTTTCAAAAATAACCCTTACCTCGGCTGACGGAGCTATTGCTTCGGGTCGCTGGGAGGCGGCATTCGGCAACACAGAGTGGACATTCTACCCCGATTATCTTAAGAGTGATACGGAATATACCCTGACCGTTCCCGCGGGTGTTTATGCCGCAAACGGAAAGGCTACCGAAAATGAAAAGACATATACCGTCAGAACAGGCTACGAGAGTGCCGACCCCCTTACCCGTGTTACGGGAACGCGCGGTACGTACGTGTCCTTTACCGTTCCGAGTGCCGCAGATATAACCGCATTTAATGTAAACAAATATTTACTTCGCGTAAAGGTTACAAACGACGCGGTCAACAAGCTCGGCGTATATGCGGTTACGGGCTATACCCCCGCAAGCCCGGATAGCTCGGTAATAGGTAATCAGCTTGGCACAGTACCCGTAAACGGTGCGGGCTACTATGAAATTGACCTTACCGATTATATATCACAGCTTACGGCGGGCGAGAGCGCGACCCTCCTTGTAAAGAGTGAAAAGACGGTCGGCAGCACTACCGTATTCTCCTACGATGCCGAAAGCTCCCGTCCCTCCACGGTTGGAGTTTCCGCAACGGTTGAAAACGAGATAACAACCCTTGACGGCAACGGTGTAATAAAGGTCGGTAAAACAAAGGCTACCACCGCCTATCCGCTTGACCTGTTCTATAATAACCTTTCATATAACACGATTATAAGCTGTACCGCATTGATAAAGAGCGGTAATCTCACCTATGACGACGTTGGCCGTCGCTTTACAATCTCCTTCCGCGTTTACGACACCGTCTCTCGCGTTATACAGATTGACGTAAAGGATGCAAGCAACAGGGCGGATAATATTCTCGACTATAACGGCATAACCTTCAGCTTTATGACTAAGGCAAACGAATGGGTTGACGTTTCCTTTACCGTCGATATTTACGACCCTGCCGAGTTCGGTGATAAGGGACTTATTACCAAGACCGTTTCTATAAAGACCTACGGCTTTGGCGAGGAGGTACACCCGATATACTTTGACGACTTTAAATCGGTTGAAGCCGTAACCGACGTCGAGGTATCCGAGGTTGCGCTCGTCGCCTCCACCACGGAGCAGCGCGAAAACCCGCTTAAAACTCCCTACGGCACAATCCCCGCGCAGTTCGAGTCGGTGGATGAATATCCCTTTGTAGTATTTGATTCTAACGGCACGTTTATCACCGCAACCGACGTATGGGCAACCGATAGCGGAACGGGAGCGCTCGGCGCGGGACAAAAGCAGACGTATATAAACTATATCATTCTTCTTCGCCGCGATTATCATTACAACGAGGCGGTGTATAACAACTTTTCCTTCTTCTACGGCGATTTAAGGCTCGACCTCGGAAACAACAAGCTCTACCTTGAGCAGGAGCATACGTCCGGTATGTTCCACTGCCACGCAAAGCGCTCGCACAGGACCGACGTGGTTATTACTAACGGCGAAATCGTATTTAACGGCGGAAAGCTTATCACCCTCGGCTCTTGGGATACCGCGAATTACGATTATAAGACCGAGGTAAAGCAGTTTAACTTTAACTTTGACGGCATTACCTTCTCCTACGGAGAAAATGCAACCTCGGCAAGCAGTTTGTTTGCCGTAAGCGGAGCTGCAGTTCCGGTAATAAGCAATCTTTACTTTGACAGTTGCAGCTTTGAATTTGAGAAAAACGTTCCAAGCGACACTACCCTTATCGGTATCGGAAACACCGCCGACACCGCTATTATGAGCGTCACCGTAAAGGGCGGAGCTATAAAGGCAAACGACCTTTCGAGCTTTAGCTTCTACAAAAAGACGGGTACTGTATCCACCTTTAGCTATGAAAAGGGAGTGGACGGAGGCTATCTCGTTCAGAAAATAAAGAGCGGAGCTTGCGCAAATATAAGCGTTAATATCGACGGCAACAATTATTCCTATGCCGAAAGCGGAACTGACGGAGAATATACCGTTTATACCGTGGCGAAAAATCCGCTCGATACCCCGTACGGTCAGATTGGCTCTGAATTTGCCGATTACAAGCAATATCCCTTTGCGGTATTTAAAAAGACGGATAGCGGATATGAATTTGTTACGGGACTTGAAAACGCATTCCTCGACAGCAGTGTGACCGCATACCGCGATATAGATGCGGATATCGTTATCTATATGCGCGATAACTTTACCGCCACGTCAAGATTTTCCAATCTTGCACAGGTTTACAGAGGCTTGACAATCGACCTTGGCGGCAATATCCTCACCGCAAACTCGGCAAGCCAGACGATTTATCTGTTGAGCAAGAGTGCCCGTCACGGTAAAGCGGAGATTTACCTTAATATTATAAACGGTGAAATCGTCACCAATGCCGTATCCACAAACGGTCCGTACGCAAAAACCTTTATGCTTATCGCTTCGGATTCCACCGGCGGCGTTGATTTTAAGGTGGGCTACGAAAACGTGACCTTTACCGTTCCCGAAGCTAATACAAACTCCTATCCCATTACGGAGCATACCACGTCGAGCGTACCGTTTGACGTTACCGTAAGCTTTACCGACTGTGTATTTGATATTTCGGGAACGTCGAGCCTTGTCCGTCCGTTCTACCTCACCTTTAAGGACGGAAACGCAAATACCGCTGTTTACGTTTACGGCGGAGAATTTATCCTCGCAACAAAGGATAAGCTTGAGCTTGCCTACCGCCCGTCGGGACAGACCGCGGGAAGTCTTACCTTTGGTAAAAACAACGGCGGCGAATATCCCGTTATTCTCGTTGACCAGGGGAGCGCCGCGCCGACACAGACCGTAACTCTTGATAACGGAAAAACCGGCGGCTTTGGTATATACGAAACCAAAAACGGAAAGGACGTTTATACCGTCGGATATGCAATAGAAACCGTATACGGTACAATTCCCGCCGCTTATTCAAATGCGGAAAAATATCCCTTCGTCGTATTTAAGAAGGACGGAAGCTTCTTTGGCGCTTACCCCGCACTCTTCGGTAATACCGATACCGCCAATGGCGGCAACCTCTCCCTTATCGCTATGCACGGTGCGAGAAGCGCGGGCGATGGCGCGGTTATTCTTATGATGGCCGACTGGACCTATACCGACAATATATCCTATCCGAATATCGGTAATAACGTCGGCACCGTAACGCTTGACCTTAACGGCTTTACAATCTATGACAAGCATACCTACTCGGGCGGCTTGTTCATTCTCCGTTCAAAGAAATCTCCGACCGAAAGCAATCTTGTAGTAAAGAACGGAAGCATTTTTATCGGCAACAAAAACTCGCTTATCAGCTGTATCGAGCATAACGCGAGCATCTTTGACACCGTTCTTAATCTCACCCTGGAGAATATTAACGTCGGATATACAAAGGACGGAACCTCAAACGTTGTTTTCGTCCGCGACTACACTCCGACGAATAACCTCGGCTACAATATCACAATCAAGAGCTGTACCGTGGATATGACGGGCGCGCCCGAGGGTGCAAGACTCGTTGACCTCGGCACGGGTGCAGTCAGCGTAACTGCACAGGGTCTTACCGTAAAGGGTGATAACAACCTCGACGGAACGCCGATAAATCCGAAGCACTCGGTAGCCTTCTATTCGGATTTCGTTTACACGGTTTACGTTCCCGCGGTAAGCAGCATCGAATATATCGCTCTTGACGGAGTGAAATATACCGACTCCGAGCTTGAAACGGTGTTCATAGACGGAAACGCTTACTATAAGCTCAATACGAGGATTAACCCCTACGGCGCATACCGCAGCATCGGTCTTGAAATCGGCATTGCCTCCGACGGCACGACAGCAACCGCAAGCTGGAGCATAGGAGTTATTTCCTACGTTAAAACCGTTGCGGAGTCGGAGAATACCACGGCAGCGGCTCTTGCAAGGGATATGCTTTCCTACGTGCTTGCGACCTACCGTCATTTTGCCGCCGAAAGCGAGCAGACCGCCGAGCTTGAAGCTCTTGCAAAGGAGATTATCGGCGAAAATTACGACTCCGAAAATCTGCCGACGCCTACCGAGAAAAAGCAAAGCACAAACGGACTCGACTCCGCGGCTCTTATGATTGACGGCGCGCCCGCCTTCGTATTCTATCCCGAAACCGACGGAGAGGGAAAGCTCCTTTACTCCGCGGAGGACTATACCTTTACGGTTGGCGGAAATAAGGCAGAGGGCGAAATTTGCACCGACGCCGACGGAAGGACCTATATAGCGGTAAGGGTAAGTGCATACCGTATGATACAGGACGTTGCCTACGCGATTGAGGGCACTGATATTTCGGGCGAATACAACCTTTCGGCTTATCTTGAATTCGCAGCCTCGGAGGGTGAAACACTTGAAAATCTCGTTCTCCGACTTATGAAATATGCAGAGAGCGCGGAAGCCTACCGTGCCGAAAATGCTTAACGGAGGTGGAAAAAATGAAAAAATATATTGCACCCAACCTTGAAATTCTTGCAATTTTAAAGGAAGATATTATTACCACCTCGGTTGGTACGGACCTGCCCGACGATAGATTGGGCACGGAGGGTCCCGTCGTCGATATTAACGAGGACGTTACCTGGAGCTACGCACATAATTAAAGGCTTAAAACGCTTGCGCCCCCGCGATTTCGCGGGGGCGCTTTTTCTTTCCGACTGAATTTTGGCTTAAAGCTCGGCTTTGGTATGGATAGCTCGGCTTGGGTGTAGATAGCTTGGCTTTTATTGGATAGCTCGGCTTTGGTGCGGATAGGTAAAATGCTCGTCCCAAAGAGAGTAAATAAAGACAAATTTAAAATGGCAAAAAACACGCCCCGACGTGGGGCGTGTTAAATTACGCAGCTGTTTATGCAAACAATAATTTACATAAACCGCGGTGCTTGGCATATATTAAAGGTGCGGATTAAAGCGCGGCGAGAATTTCCTCCGCCTTTTTGAGAGCCTCGTCAATCTTGTCGATATCTCTGCCGCCCGACATTGCGCTGTCGGGTCTGCCGCCGCCCTTTCCGCCCGTAACTGCGGAAACCTCGCGAAGGATATTGCCGCAATGCGCGCCTGCCGCAACGGCATCCTTGCCTGCCGCCGCTACAAAGTTAAGCTTGCCGTCGTTAACAACCGCGAGAACGGCTACTCCGTTCGGGTGCTTTGCCTTTACGCTGTCGCAAAGGGCGCGCGCCGCATCGGGCTTTACCTCGACCGTAGCGGTGAGAAGAAGGAATTTTCCAACAGGCTTTATAGCCGAAAGAAGGCTTTCGGTCTTGATTTCGGCAAGCCTTGCATTCGCGCTTTCAAGCTCGCGCTTCGTTGCCTTAAGCTCGGACTGTACGCTCTCCGCCTTCCTTGCGATGGCGTTGGGGTTAGGCACCTTGAGTGCCGACGCGGTTTCGTTTATAATCTGCTGCTTTTCCTCAAGAAGCGTAAGCACGCCAAGACCCGTCGTGCCCTCTATTCTTCTTACGCCCGCCGCAACGGAGGTTTCGGAGATAATCTTGAAAAGACCGATTTCGCCCGTGGAGGATACGTGTGTGCCTCCGCAAAGCTCGGTGGAGGAGTGTCCGATTTTAACAACGCGGACTACCTCGCCGTATTTTTCACCGAAAAGTGCCATAGCACCCATAGCGCGGGCGGAGGCAATATCGGTTTCGGCGGTGGAGCAGCCCTCCGCGCGGAGAATGTTTTCGTTTACAATGGCTTCGACGCGGGAAAGCTCCTCGGCAGTCATAGCCGAAAGGTGGGTAAAGTCAAATCTTACTCTATGCTCGTCAACGTAGGAGCCTGCCTGCTCTACGTGAGTGCCAAGCACGGTGCGAAGCGCTGACTGCAAAAGGTGAGCCGCGGAGTGATTTCTCTTTATCGCGCTTCTGCGAGCGGCGTTGACGGTGAGCAGGACCTCGTCACCGAGCCTTACGGAGCCGTTTTCAACGCGGCACTCGTGAAGATAAATGCCGTTAGTCTTTTTGGTGTCAAGCACGGTAAGCTCGGTATCTCCGAGCCAAATATTACCCGTGTCGCCGACCTGTCCGCCGCCCTCGCCGTAAAATACGGTTTTGTCGGTTACGAGGGTGCATTCGCCCTCCGAAACGGTGTCAACCGCCTCGTTATCAACGAAGACGGAGAGGATTTTACCCTTGCATTCAAGGCTCTCGTAGCCGAGAAATTCGGTGGCGGGAAGATTTTCAAGGAGTGACTTGGAGCTGTCCGACCAGCCCGAGATGTTACCGCGTGCCGCACGTGCGCGCGCCTTCTGCTCGTTCATAAGTCCGACGAATGCGTCCTCGTCAATGGAAAGTCCCTTTTCCTCCGCAATCTCGCGGGTAAGGTCGATGGGGAAGCCGAAGGTGTCGTAAAGCTTGAAGGCATCCTCGCCCGAAATGACAGTTTTGCCCTCCGCGACTGCGGTGTCGATAATACCGCCGAGAATGCCAAGACCCGCGTCAATCGTCGCGTTGAAGCGCTCCTCCTCAAGCCTTACAACCTTGAGGATATAATCGTATTTTGCCTTAAGCTCGGGATATGCGTTTTCGTTTTGGGAGATTACAACCCTGCAAAGCTCCTCAAGGAACATACGGTTGATGCCGAGAAGCTTTCCGTGACGGCAGGCGCGGCGAAGAATACGGCGAAGCACGTAGCCGCGTCCCTCGTTGGAGGGGATAACTCCGTCTGCAATCATAAAGGTTGCGCTTCTTATATGGTCGGTGACAACGCGGATTGAAACGTCGTGCTTTTTGTCCGCACCGTAGCTCTTGCCCGCTATCTCGCAAGCCGTGTCAAGAATACATCTTACCGTATCAACCTCAAAGAGGTTGTCAACCCCCTGAAGCACGCAGGCAAGGCGCTCAAGACCCATACCCGTGTCGATATTTTTCTGTGCAAGCTCGGTATAATTACCGTTTCCGTCGTTATTGAACTGGGAGAATACGTTGTTCCAAATCTCCATAAAGCGGTCGCAGTCGCACCCGGGCTTACAGTCGGGAGAGCCGCATCCGTACTTTATACCGCGGTCAAAGTAAATCTCGGAGCAAGGACCGCACGGACCCGAGCCATGCTCCCAAAAGTTGTCCGCCTTTCCAAGCTTTACGATGTGATTTTCGGGAACTCCGATTTTGTCGCGCCAAATTGCGTACGCCTCGTCGTCCTTCTCGTAAACCGACGGCCAAAGAAGCTCCGCGGGAATTTCAAGCGTAACGGTAAGGAACTCCCACGCCCACGGAATAGCCTCGTTCTTGAAATAATCTCCAAAGGAGAAGTTTCCGAGCATCTCGAAATATGTGCCGTGACGTGCGGTGTGACCCACGCGCTCGAGGTCGGGCGTTCTTATACACTTCTGACAGGTACAAACGCGGGTGCGCGGAGGAACTTCCTCCCCCGTGAAATACTTTTTCATCGGCGCCATACCGGAGTTTATAAGAAGGAGCGATTTATCGTTATTGGGAATGAGCGAAAAGCTCGGCATTCTTAAATGACCCTTGCTCTCGAAAAAGGACAAAAAGCTTTCGCGAAGGTCGTTAAGCGAAGTCCACTTCATTGTGAACACCTCCAAAATAATAAAAATATTTTTCCAACAACGGATTATAGCATATATTTTAAAAATAGTCAAGGTTTTACCGAAAATAAAGGCGGAAAAGCGCGTCGGCTTGCGTGCATAACGCAAAAAAGCTCCCCCTCGCCGAGGGAGGGGGAGAAAAATCAAAGCGGATATTCCTCGGTAACCACCGAAAGCGTATCTCCGAGGTGGAGCGAATAAACCTCGCGGGTTATCGGCCTTTTGCCGAATATTGCCTCCACCGCAATGCCGTAGTAGGCAAGCTGTCTTGCGTGCGCCCTGCACATCGCGTATCTTGCGAGGTGGCGGCTTTCAAGCTCCCGCCGCGTCAGCCTGTCGGTCTTGTAGTCGAGAAGGTGGTATTCGCCCTCGCCGTCAACGTAAAGGCAGTCGATAACACCCTGTACGAGGATTTTTTCACCGCGGTAAAGCTCCCTTGCCTCCCCGTCCGACACGAACATTTCCGCGGGGAAGAGCAGGTTGAAACGAAATTCGCGGTAAAGCTTTCCCGCCGCCTCCGCCTCTATCATTTTGTCGATAAGCGCGCTGCTTCTGAATGCCTCAACCTCCGAAAGTCGGTCGGTGGCAATCCGCCTTGCGTCCTCGTCGGAGAGGTATTTTTCGCTCACGAGGTGGGAAATTTCCGCCGCCGCGCCCTCCGCCTTCAACCGCTTTAGGTTGCAGAATTGGAACAAAAGGTGGGTTGCAATACCGCGCTTCGTTGCGGTGTCGGTTTCCTCGCCCGAGATAAACGCGGGCTTTATTCCGAGTCCGCGGAAGTGTAGCGCCTTGTCTATTCTTTTTTTCTCGTCCGCGTCGGCAGCGTCCGCACCGTCGCACCCGTCGGCAGGCGCGGCGGCATCGGTTGAGATAAAGCCCTCGCTTACGTCCGCGTCAGCTGCCGCAGGCATTACGGAAAGCTCCGAGCGCGGTATGCTCACGGTGTCCGTACCGACCTCTACGACGGTTACACCCTCGTCGGTGCCGTCGAGAAGCCGTGGGTAAAGAGCCGAAACCGAAACCTTCTCAGGAAGGCGGGTAAGGTGAAGCCTCGGATATTGAAAGCCAAACCTTTTTCGCATCTCGGGGAGTATCTGGTCGAGCCTGTACGGGTCGGGAACCTCAAGCTCTCCTGCGCGGGTTTCGGTGGGTGCAATAAATCCCGAATTTTCCGCCATCTCAATACCCGTGTTAAATTTTGCGGGTGCTTTTATATCTTCCGCACCGTCCGAAACGTCAATATTTGTTTGCATTTTGTCTTGACCGCTCGGCGGCGTGTCCGCCCTTTCGTCACTGCCCGAAAGAGAGAGTGCGGGCGGAATCTCCTCGAGGAAATCCTCTACAAGCTTTTCCGAAAGATTTGCCGAAACGAACATCAGGCGCGACATACTCTCCACTCCGTATATAGGGTATTTCCCGAGATGCTCGCGCGTAAAGCTTACGTCCTTGTAAAAGCCGCTTAACGACTTTCCGCGAAGGGTCGTTGGAGTAACGATATACAGCTGCTCCTCCGCGCGGGTAAGCGCAACGTAGAGTATTCTCGCCTCCTCCTCAAGCTCCCGTCTGCTTTCAAAATCCTTTATAATCTGCTTCGTCGGGTTTTTGACAAGGGCGACGCCCGATTTGGAGCGAAGATACATACCTATGCCAAAGCCCTCCGCATATTCAAATCTCGATGCGTCGGTATCTCTGCCAAGCTCGTCCTCCGACCCCACGTAAAATACTATCGGGTATTCAAGACCCTTTGACCCGTGGGAGGTGATGATTTTAACCGCGGTCGGGTCGCTCGGAGCCTCCCTTTTGTCAAGAGAGTTTTTGCGCTCTATAATGCTGTTGACGTAGGAGATGAAATTGTAAAGACCCTTATACGAGCCTGACTCGTAGCTTCTTGCGTATTCGTAAAGGCGGAGAAGCCTGTCCTTCGTGCCGTTCTTTGCCGCAAGAGCCAAAATGCCCGTTTCGTTATAGAGCCGAAGCATAAGCGCGTCGGCGGGCATACCCTGTGAAATTATGCGGTAATGCGCGAGCCTTTGAAGGAAGTCCTTGCCCTTTTTATAATCGGGATGCTCTCTTACGTAATCGGTAAGCGAGTCGTAAAGCGTCCGCTTGTCGGTTTCCCAGCCGCGCCTTTTTCCCTCGCTCGGGCTTTTTCTTTTTATTATCGCAAGCTCGTCCTCCGTAAAGGAATAAAGCGGCGAAAGCATAAGACCCGCAAGGTAAATATCCCTGTGCGGATTGTCTATCGCATTCAAAAGGCAAAGCGCAAGCAATGCCTCGGGCGTGAGGAAAAAGCGCGTATCCTCCGCAATCGCGTTCGGAATACCGTATTCGTCAAGGGCGGACTTGTAATTGTTTATCCTTCCCTTTGCCTTTCTCATAAGAATGGCAATATCGCCGTATTCTATCGGAATTGCCTTGAAGGTCGGCTTTCCCGTTTCGGGGTCGAGTATCGGCTCTCCCGTGGCTTCGTCCCTGTTTAATACGTATCTCTTTCCCGTCGCGCAAAGCTCCTTGATTTTCTCGGCAACAACGTAAGGGGCGAGCATTCGCGCATTCCAATTCGGGTCGTCCTTGTGCGCCGAAATAAGCGCGGAATTGTCAATAAGGCAGACCTCGGGCATTCTATACGGCGGCTCTGCGTCGGGGAGTGAGGAATATTTGCTGCAATGGAGCTTGTCCTGTGCAACGTATCCTATCGACTCGCCGATAAAGCCGAAAACGCGGTCGAATATGAGGTTCGTGAAATCGACGATACCCCTGTCGCATCGGAAGTTGTCCGACATAAAAATAACCGCGCGCGGTGAGGATTTTGCAACCGAAAGCTCCGGGTATTCGCTTTTCATACGCGAAAAAATATCCGGATTTCCGCCGCGGAAGCGGTAAATGCTCTGCTTTATATCTCCAACCATAAAACGGTTGGTCGGCGTTGAAATCGCCTCGAATATCCTATCCTGAAGGTCGTTGACGTCCTGATACTCGTCGATATATATCTGCTCGAAAAGCCTTGACTGTGCCTCCGCGATATCGGTGCGCCTTCCGTCTTGCCAAAGACATTCGTAGGTGTAACGCTCTATATCCGAAAATTCGCAAATATTCCTTCGCATTTTCTCCGCGCGAAGCTCGTCGCGGTATCTTTTAAGAAGGCGAAGGAGGGTTGAAAATTCTCTGTAAAGACCCGCGTATGCGATTTTCCACTCATCCTCCGTGTGGGCAAAAAAGCGGGCAATATCCTTTTCAACCGAATCGCGGAAATATTTTGCAAGCTGTGTCGTTTGCGGCAGGTCGGGGTCGGTGTTGGATTCGGTTTTCGGGTAGCTTATATTCTTGATTTTCTCCCTTGCCGCCGAATAGGACAGCTCCGTCGAAAGCCCCTCGGCAAGCCCCAAGTACCCGTCCATAAAGTCCACGAGCTTTTCGGTTTTTTTGGTCGCGGGACGGCAAAGAAGCTCGTCCTTTGCCTTTTTAAATTCCTTCGCGAAATAATCCGCCATCTCGTGAAGCCGCTCCATTACGTAGCCGCCAAGGCGGGTAGCCTCCACCGAGCTGAATTTTTCGGGGTCATATTCCTCTACCAGGGGCGAAAAGGACTCTACCCCCTCCACGGTGGATACGGTCGAAAGGTAAATGGAGCTTATAATTTCGGCAAGCGAGCTGTCCTTTCCCGTGTCGGTAAGACAGTCGGCAAGCGAGGAAAGCTCCTCTGCCGTGGCAACGTCGGGAAGATTTCCGGAATAAATATCGTGAAAGATGCCGTCGAGTATTCTCTCGCCGATGAGCGCGCACTCCGCACCGTCGGGTATTCTGAAGCTTGAGCTGATATTGACCCTGTCGGCGTTGGCGCGCAAAATGTCGGTGCAAAAGGAGTCGATTGTGCAAATTTTTGCACTCGGGAGGGCGTGAAGCTGCTTTTCAAGCTGCCGCTTTTCCGCATCGGTGGCGGCTTCGTCCCTGTGAAGGGCGTCGAGCTTTTTTCTTATCGCCTTTCCGATTTTTTCGCGGAGCTGTCCCGCCGCCGCGCGCGTGAAGGTTACGATAAGCATAGCCTCTATGCCTATCGGATTATCCTTGTCGGTTATGGATTGCAAAATCCTTTCGGTAAGGGTTGCGGTCTTTCCCGACCCCGCCGCCGCCGATACGAGAAGCGTTTTATCCCGCGTGTCGATGGCAAGCTGCTGCATCGGGGTCCACCTGACCCTTTTTTCCTTTTCCGCCATAGTCCTCCTCCCTTCTTAAAACTGCCGTATGGGCTTTATCGCCCTGCCGTTTTCGTATTCTCTAACCTCCCCGACGGCAAAGAAGCCGTTACCGTCGTAAAGGCGTACACGGCACCCCGTGTCAAAATTTTTGGCTATTTTCTTCAAATATATCTCGAGTCCGGAGTGTGCAAGCCTTGCAAAAAACGGCTCAAGATGCACAATCTCGTATTTTTCAAACACGACCTCGGTGGGAAGCAGGCGGGAAAGCCTTTGCTCCTCGCTCATCGGCTCAAGCTCTCCGAGGGTTACGGAGTCGGCGAGCGTAAAGCCCGCCGCAGACATTCGCACAAGAGCCTTCATTACGCCGCCCGTGCCGAGCCTTTTTCCTATATCGGCGCAAAGCGTTCGTATATAAGTACCCTTCGAGCATTTAACGTCAAGAAAGTATTCGACGTCGGAAATTCGCTCCACTCGGATGCTGTGGACGGTTATCTCGCGCGCCTCTCGCTCTACGGTAATTCCCGCCCTTGCAAGGTCGCAAAGCTTTTTGCCCCCCACCTTCAGCGCGGAGTACATCGGCGGCGTCTGCTTGATTTTCCCGACGAAGGCTGCCGCCGCTTCACGGACCTCGTTTTCGGTGGGGATAGCGTCGGAGCGAGTCAAAATTTCCCCCGTAATATCCTCCGTGTCGGTGGTTACCCCGAGAAGCAGGACGGCACCGTAGTGCTTGTCGTCCGAAAGCATAAACTCGCTCGCCTTTACCCCCCTGCCGACGAGGACGGGGAGTACTCCGGTTGCAAGCGGGTCGAGCGTTCCCGTATGCCCCGCCTTTTGCACACCGAGAAGCCGTTTAACACGGTTTACCACCGCCTGCGAGGTGATGCCCTCCTCTTTATTTATGATAATAAGTCCCGATACCTCGCCCATTTTTCACTCCGTTTAACGAATTGACGGCGCAAAATAAACAAAATAAGCACTCGCGCGCGCCTTTTAAATATATTGTATCACAAACATTTTTAAATTTCAACAAAAGTATTGTCAAAACCCCCGTAATATAGTAAAATTAAGTAAACCGTTTAGTGTTTTTTTGCGAAGGGAGATTGTTATGAAGGCAGTTGTAACAGTAACGGGAAAGGACAGGGTCGGCATCATTGCGATGGCGAGCTGTGAGTGCGCGAAATACGGCGCGAATATCGTGGATATAAGCCAGACGGTGCTTGGCGAGTATTTTGCAATGATTATGCTTGTCGATCTTGACGAGCTTTCCGTCGATTTTAAAAGCTTTGCAGACGGAATGGAAAGGGCGGGAGGAGAATGCGGAGTTGATATTCGCGTAATGCACGAGGATATTTTCAACAGTATGCATAGGATTTGATTATGATTAACACCCGCGATATACTTGAAACAATAAGAATGATAAGAGAGGAAAACCTCGATATCCGAACGGTGACGATGGGAATTTCTCTTTTCGACTGCATATCCGACGACCCGAAAAGGCTTGAGGAGCGGATATACGGTAAAATCACGCTCTCCGCAAAAAATCTCGTTGCGGTTTGCGAGGCTCTTGAGCGCACCTACGGTATTCCGATTGTAAACAAAAGGATTTCCGTAACCCCGATGTCGCTCGTCGGTGCGGGGCTTGACAGGGACGGCTTCGTAAGGCTTGCCGCCGTGTTAGAGCGTGCGGCGGACACCCTCGGCGTTAACTTTATCGGGGGCTTTTCCGCCCTCGTGCAAAAGGGAATGACCCGCGGCTCTGCGGCACTTATAGACGCGATACCCGAGGCACTTACCGTAACCGAGCGCGTCTGCTCCTCCGTCAACGTTGCCACGACGAAGGCGGGCATCAATATGGACGCCGTAAGGAGAATGGGAGAGATTATAAAGGAAACCGCATACTTGACGCGCGAGCGCGATTCAATCGGCTGTGCAAAGCTTGTGGTTTTTGCAAATATTCCGGAGGATAATCCGTTTATGGCGGGCGCGCTTCACGGTGTGGGAGAGCCTGACTGCGTTATCAACGTCGGAGTAAGCGGTCCGGGTGTCGTTGCCGCCGCCGTAAAGGAGGCGGGTGATTGCGATTTCTCCACCCTTGCCGACACGGTTAAAAAAATCGCGTTTAAAATCACGAGGGTCGGTCAGCTTATAGCCGCGGAGGCGGCAAAAAGGCTTGGCGTGCCGTACGGAATAGTTGACCTTTCGCTCGCGCCCACGCCCGCCGCGGGCGACTCGGTTGCCGAGATACTTGAAAATATGGGTCTTTCCACCTGCGGAATGCACGGCACTACCGCCGCGCTTGCACTTCTTAACGACGCGGTTAAAAAGGGCGGAGTTATGGCGTCGAGCCACGTTGGCGGACTTTCGGGTGCGTTTATTCCCGTTTCGGAGGACCGTGGTATGATAAGCGCGGTGGAAAGAGGCATTCTCTCCATCGAAAAGCTGGAGGCTATGACCGCGGTATGCTCCGTGGGGCTTGATATGCTTGCCGTTGCGGGAGATACCCCCGCGTCAACGATTTCGGGCATTATTGCCGACGAAATCTCCATCGGAGTCGTAAACACCAAAACCACCGCCGTGAGAATTATTCCCGTATGGGGTAAAACGGTTGGCGAGGAGGCGGAGTTCGGAGGACTTCTCGGGCACGCACCGATTATGCCGATAAGAAACGAAAGCTGCGAGGCGTTTATAAGCCGCGGCGGAAGAATTCCCGCGCCCATTCACTCGCTTAAAAATTAAGCGGGCAAATTTTCTTAAATTGCTTTTCAATCCGATTGCTTTTCGTTTAAATTTGCTTGAATTAAATATGCCACAACCTCACCGCGTGTGAGAAAAGCCGTCCGTTTGGGCGGCTTTTTGCTGTCTTGATGCTCCTTGCGGCGGGTTGTCTTGAAATTTTGATTAGGCGGACGGATTGCTTTGCGCTCCGTGCTTTGAAAGATTGCTTTTCTTTTTGCGATATTGCATTTGCTTTGGAGCTTTGCCGTTCGCTTTTGTAAACACCGTTTTTGCGTTTTCGTTTTTCCGTAGCTTCCAACCCTTTGATGTCCCCGATTTTTCCGTTTTATTCCGCCAAGCTTTCGCAAACGGTTGTAAAACTTGACACGGGGCGGGGCGTTTTTATCCTTTCTTGACCGATTTTACCCAAAAGTGCTTTTTTTGACGGCGAAATGCGAGGTAATTCGCCGAGACGCTCCTGTAAAATAAAAATAAAACGGTTGCGGCTTTGGGCGGTATCGGCGCTTGGGCGGTATGCCCGTTGCGAATGCTCTTTTTCGCGCTTTGCCCGTCGGTAAAGGGGCATTTCGGCTGACCCGTGTTAAATTCGCACGCAAAAGGGAGGATAAAATGGACAAGCTTGATACGAAAAAACGGGAAAGAGAGGGCGGTCTTGTCGGTAAAATACGCGCGGCTATCGACCTTCGCAAAAGGAGCAGGACGGAGGCGGCGTACGACCTTCTCGTTATAATTCTCGGATTTTTGTTTTCGCGTACACACGTTGTGTTTGGGGCGCACCCCCTCGGCATTGCCTACGTTTCGCTGCTTCGCGGGCGGGTTTGGCTTGCTATGCTCGGTGCGGCACTCGGTGCGCTCACACTCGGCAAAAGCGGAGTTATTTACGCGATGATTTCGGTTATCGTGGTGTTTTTGCGCGTAATTATTTCCGGCACGTCGGACGGCGGAGGTCACACCTTTGGCGAAAGCCTCATTCTCCGTATGTCCTCCGCGATTATCGGCGGCTTCGTCGCCTCGGTTTACGAGGTTTTGCTCTCGGGCTTCAGCGTTACCACGATTCTTTTCGGCGTGTCGATGATAATCGTACCGCCGATTGCCGTCTTTGCCGCTTCGGGGATAACCGACGGAGGCCCGTCCCTTTACACGCTTTTTACCGCAGACTCCCGCGTGCTTTCGGTTAAAAGGGATAGGACGGAGGAAAAATATGCGATAATTTTCTATCAATGCTCGGCGCTTTTTGCGCTTTTTGCCGTTTCCTTTTCGCTTCGGGAGTATTCCTTTATCGGCATTTCCCTCGGCTATCTTTTCGCCTCGTTTATCACCGTTTTGGCAAGCCGCCGCTTCGGCAGCGTGCGGGGAATGGCGGTTGGCTTTGCGGCGGCTCTCCCGCTGTCGCCCTCGCTTACCGCGGGCTTTGCGATAGTCGGGCTTTGTGCGGGCTTCTTGTTCAAAATCGGTCTTGCCTATGCGCTCGTCGGCGGAGGTGCGGCGCTTGCGCTTTGGTCCTTTTATTCGGGCGGTGCGGTAGGTCTTTTGTCAACCCTTCCCGAATATATGATTGCCGCGCTGTCCTCCTTGCCGCTCGTAAAGCGGCTTGACCCCGAAAAAACCGAGGCGGAGGGTGTAAGCGCGGAGCGAGAGCTTTCGGATATGATAGGCACGGTTGCCCTCTCCTATAAGAGCAGGTATTCGGGTGCGCTCGATATTCTCGCAAGCTCGCTGTCCTCGCTTTCTGCGGTTGTGTCGGGAAGCGCACACGGCGGACGCACCCCCGACGAGTCGGAAATTCGCTCGCTCGTTTCGGACGTGGCGCACAGGTATATTATGGAGAGGGCGCCGACCCTCGCCTCCGGGGTAAAGGTTACGCTGCCCGAGGAAATTATAGAGAAAATGACAACAAATATTTGCAAAAACGGCAAAATCAACCCCAAAATCTTTGACGAGTACCCCTCGCTTTCACCTTTTGCGGAGGGAATTTCGGACACGGTAAGCCGTGCGGTTTCAATACTTTGCGAGGAGAAATTCAGGCTCTCGCGCGAGGAGGGGTACGCCGAATATCTCGATGCGCTTTCGCGTATGCTTGCCGAGGCAAAGACTCGCGACGAAAGGGAAAAATCTCCCAACGAGCCGCTTTCCTCCGCCGTCGGCGAGGCACTTTCGGCGGTTGGACTTACCCTCGGCTCGGGGAAGGTATTCGGCTACCGAAGACCGCATTTTATCATAGCGGCGGAGGACGAAAGCGGTAAGAAAATATCCTCCCCCGAATTTCGTGCGGAGCTTGAGGGGCGGACGGAGCTTCGTCTTGGCACTGCCGAGTTTTACCGTCGGGGCGTTATGGCGCTTATGGAATGCAGCGCGGTGCAAAGATATTCCGCGGTTGCCGCCTTTTCGGGCGAGCCGAGGCAGGGCGAAAGCGTAAGCGGAGATACGGTGCGGCTTTTTGAGAGCGAGGGCGGATACTTCTCCGCGCTTGTTTGCGACGGGGCGGGCAGCGGTGACGGCGCGGAGTGTGCCTCCCGCTTCGTATCCGACTTTTTGTCAACCGTCCACCCGAGCCACAACGCCCTCACGCTCGTTAATCATATCCTTCGTCACAGGGGAGAGGACTTTGCCACCGCGGTTGACCTTTTCAACCTTGATTTATACACGGGGGAGGCGTTTTTCCTGAAATCGGGGGCGTCAACCTCCTACGTAAAGCGCGGAGCATCAATATTCCGCATAAAAAGCCGCACCGCACCGCTTGGCACGGTGAAGCGCGCCGAGTGCGAAAAAATCCGCGTAGAGGTGGAGGACGGCGACGTAGTGATTATGACCTCCGACGGGTTTGCAAACGGAGAGGACAGCCCCTGGATTTACGAGCTTCTTGCAAAGGAGCCGCCCGAAAAGCTTTCCGCCTATGCCGATATGCTGTTAAAGGAGGCGAAAAAGCGCACCTCGCCCACCGACGATATGACCGTCGCGGTTATTAAAATAACGAAAAAGCCGTAAATCCCCCAAAGGACCTCGGCAAATATATCAAAAATAATAAAAGTGGGGAATGCTCCCCACAAATCGGGCGAAAACGGCACAAAATACCCGATATATTTTAAAATGTGGCGGAAATGTACCCAAACTGTTTGGCAAAAACCGTTTTGTGTGGGGAATAAACACCATTTGACTTGCGGGAGCGTTTAAGCCTTGCGGAGGATACGGCTTGCAAATGCCGTCGGTACATTTCCGCCAAAGTGTCTTTGAAAATCGAAAATAAATCAAAATGCCGCGTAAAACGGAGTAAAATAAAAAGTGGGGAAAACTCCCCGAAATATAAATAAATTTTTTTGATAATGTGGGATAAATGGCGTAAATGTGCGTAAAATTTTTGAAGAGGTGGGGCATATACCCGTTTTCACTTGATTTTCCGCCTTGTACCGCCCGAGAAAAAGGGACTGTCGAAATTCGACAGTCCCTTGCTTTTCATTTATACCGCCCGTGTCGCGTTTTGCGAGGGTCACGGGTGCTTTTTCGTTTGGTTTACCAATTAAAGCCGACGACGGGGGTTTCGGTTCCTTCGCCGTCAGGCTCGGGAAGATTGCCAAACGAGCAGGTTATGAGGTCGGATTTTTCAAATTCTACAACCCTGAGCGTGGGGTTTTCGTATTTTTTCATTGCTCCGTCCTCCTTATCTTGATTCGCGGTAAGCCTTCGCCATTGGAAGGGCTTTTTACCGTCGGCTGTGCGTGTAAAATTTAATACTCGACAAACGGGTCAAAGCCGTTAAAGCTTACGGGCTTTATGCGGAAGGAGAAGGAGATTTCCCTCTCGTCGATTTGCAGGTGCTTGCGAAGCCTCGGACCGCAGGAGTTAGAGCCAACCGCGGAATTACGGTAATCTATAATAAGCGTAATATCTCCGTCGGGCGTAAGCTCCCAGTTATACGCCGTATTCGTAAGCTTTTCGGGAGAGTAGTGGGATGCCGAAAGCGAAAAATCTCCGTCGTAGAGAGAGAATACCGCAATTCCTATTCCGCCCTCGTTTAAAAGCTCCGCCCACTTACAGCCGAAGTGCGCGCCGTTTTCCTGCGGCTTTATATACGGCTCGTGGTTGTCGGTGACGGTGGTTTCGTGGATTGCAACGTAGGAGGAAAGCCTCTTGTCCTCGTAGGACTCGTGCGGGCCGTAGCCGAAGTAGCGAAGCCTCTCGTTTTCGTTTGAGAGCGTAGTCCTGTAGCCGAAGCGGGGGATAAATTCAACCCTGTCCTCAAGCTCCAAGTATGCGGTTACGGCAATTCCCGCGCCCTCTGCCACGGTGTAGGTGGTGTGAAGCTCTCCAAGGGTGGAGTCCGCGGCAATCAGCCTGTGCCTTACGTTGATTTTCGCGCCGACCTCGCTTTCAACCGCCGAAAGCTCCAAAAGCTCGCAATTCATTTTGTCAAGCCCTGCCGCCTCCCATTCACGGCGCACGTTCATATCGTTGTCGGTGGGTGCGCGCCAAAGCGTCGGACGAATAGGAGAGGTTATAACCCTTCTTCCCGAGTCGGTAATATCGGTTATAAAGCCGCTTGCCTTGTCAACCCTTACCGAAAGCTCGCCCGCGGTAACGGTGACGCCGTTTTCGCCTTCGCGGATTTTATATGCTCCGTAATCGAATTTCGGCTCTATCGTGTCGGAAAGTATGAACTGCTCTCTGCCGATTTCGTGACCTGCCTGTGCCCACGGGGTTGCAAAGCGGGTGCGCGCCACAACGTTAAGTGTGATAAAGCCCTCTGTGTTCGGAACAGGGATAAGCGTCTGTGCCTCGCCCTCCGGCTTTACGCGAAGGTAAAACCTTCCCGTGCGTATAACGTTGCCGTTTTTCTCCACGGTATAGGAAAACTCTATATCGTCAAGGCTTGTAAAGAATCTTCTTGATTTTATCTTGAGAATACCGCGCTTTTTATCGTAGGAGATTTTGAAGGGCTTATACGCCTGCTTCATCTCGTAAAGTCCGACGTGCGGCGTCCTGTCGGGGTAAACGAGTCCGTCAACGCAGAAATTCCTGTCGTTTGGCGTGACTCCGAAATAGCCGCCGTAGGTGAATTTCGGGCTTGTGTAAATATCTCCGACCGCAACCGAGTGGTCGGTAAATTCCCATACGCAGCCTCCGAGGAAGCAATCGTTTTCATACGCGATGTCCCAGTAGTGCGAAAGGTCGCCTGGGCCGTTACCCATCGCGTGCGAGTATTCGCACATAAAGAAGGGCTTATCAACCCTGTCGGAGAGGTAGTATTCGAGCATTCTGTCGTCGGGATACATTCTGCTTTCTATATCGTAGGTGGCGCGGTAGAGCTTGAAAAGTCCGTCGATTTTCTCGGGGGTATCCGCCGCGGCCGTGCATTTGAGAATGTAATCGCTCGCCTCCATTGCGCCGTCCCTTTTGCTTCTGTAAAGGCTTCCGTCGCGCTTAAGGTCAAGCCAATACGAAATACGGCTTTCGTCCTCCGCGTGTACGAGGCGCGAGCCGTCGCGGGTGCGGAAGTAATCCGCCATAATCGCGTGGTTGATGCCCGAACCGCTTTCGTTACCTACCGACCAGATTATTATAGAGGGGTGGTTTTTATCGCGCTCGAGCATAAGGCGTGCGCGCTCCACGTAATGCGCGGTCCACTCGGGCGAGCTTGTGAGGGGGTTTTCGCAAATAACGCCCATTCCGTGGCATTCGAGGTCCGCCTCGTCAATGACGTAAAGACCGTACCTGTCGCAAAGCTCGTAAAAGCGGGGGTCGTTTGGATAGTGGCTGGTTCTTACCGTGTTGACGTTTGCCGCCTTCATTATTTTTATGTCGCGCTCAAAGTGTGCAAACGGCGTCGCGCTTCCGAGGGTCGGGTGGCTGTCGTGGCGGTTAACGCCCTTAAGCTTTACCTTTTCGCCGTTTATATAGACGACTCTGCCGACAACCTCGATTTTGCGGAAGCCGACCTCAAAGCTTAAGTACTCACCGCCCGCGCTTATAACGAGGGTGTAGCGGTAGGGATACTCGTCGCTCCATTTTTTGACGTGCTTGATTTTTCCGAGGCTTATGCCCACGCCGTCGCCCTCGATTCTGCACTCGCCGAAAAGGACGGTGTTACCCTGTGCGTCGATAAGCGTGAGTGCGGCGTCAAGCTCGCCCCTTGCCGTCATTTCTACGGTAAGCTCGCCCGTGTCGCCCGAAAGCGTCGGCTTTACGAAAACGTCGTCGATTCTTATCTCGGGGCGGCGGAGGATATACACGTCGCGGAAAATTCCCGAGCTGCGGTATTTGTCCTGGTCCTCGAGATAGGAGGTCGCGCACCATTTGAGAACAAGCACCGTTATATCGTTTTCACCCTCGTGGACGAAGGGGGTGACGTTAAATTCGCTCGTCGAATGGCTGACTCGGCTGAAGCCGACGAATTTGCCGTTTACGAAAAGGTAAAAGCAGGAGTCAACACCCTCAAGGTTAAGGAGATATTCGCCGTCGAGGGCGGGAAGGGTAAACGTCCTGTGATAAAGTCCCGCGGGATTTTCCTCGGGCACGCGCGGCGGGTCGGCGTCAAAGGGATAGGTTATATTCGTATAAAGCGGTGTATCGTAGCCGCGCTCAAGCAAATACTGCCAGCTCATCGGAACGGGGATTTTTTCGGTAAACGGCTCAAGCTCCTCTAACGAGGCGGGAAGCTCGGTTACGCTTTTAAAATAACGGAAGTCCCACTCCCCCGAAAGGAGAGTAAGGCGGTCGGAGTATTCGCGCGAAAGAAACAGCAGTCTTTCGTTGCCGTAGGGGGTATAGTAGGCACGCTCCTTTTCGACCCCCACCCGACCCGTGTCGAGAATTTTGTGGTAATCTGTAATTCCGAATGGCATTTTGTTTACCTCTCTTATGTAAAGTTTTGTTTACTTAACTGATTTGCGGGCAGGGCTATCCTTGCGCTATGAAGGGCGGTTATATAAACGAAAGCGAAACCTCCCCGCTTCCGAGCAGGCGGATTTTTCCGTCTGCATCCTTGACCGAGAGCCTTCCGTCCTGCTCAATACCCAAAACCGTTGCGGGGTAGGACTCGTCGGCGCGAGTAACCGTTACTTCTTTGCCGATTATGGGCTTTGCACGCTCTATGTATTCGCGGAAATATTCCTCGGTATTCTTCGCCGTTAGCATCGGTAAAAGCTCGGCTACCACTTCCGCAATAAGCCTTGCTCTTTTAGTCGGGCGTCCGCCCTCGGCTTCTATGCTCGTTGCGATTTCGGGAAGCTCGCCCTCCGTGCGGTGGACGTTAATTCCGATGCCGATTACCGCGTAGGCAAGCCCGCCGTGTGCATCAACGCTCCCCTCGGTAAGAATACCGCAAAGCTTTTTGTTGCCAACGTAAAGGTCGTTGACCCATTTTACGTAAGGTTGAAGCTCGGATGTTTTTTCAATCGCGCGTGCGGTGGCTACCGCGGCAAGGCAGGTAAGGCGCGAAGCCTCACTCGGCGGGAAATCGGGGTATATCAAAAGGCTCATATACACCCCCGCACCGTCGGGACAGGCAAAGCTGCGCCCGAGCCTACCCCTTCCGCCCGTTTGAGCGTTTGCAACGACGAGGGTCGGGATTTTTTTACACGCCTCCCCCCTTGCAACCGTATTCGTGGAGTCAACCGTGTCGAATACGAGGGGTCTTATTTCATTTTCGTCTATTCCCGCGGCTTTAAGATACGAGCAAAGCTCCTCGCGGCTGATTTTTTGAACGTCGAATTTCATTTTTTCCCTTCGCGCCCTTATGCGCATAATATATACGCTTTTATTTTACAATACGAAGGAGGTTTTTGTCAATGCTTATGTAATAAAATTGTTCCCGTGTGGAAAACTACCGAAAAAAGAGAGGTGAAACGATATGTTAATGAAAAACGAGAGAAAAAAGCGCAATCCCACGCTCGTTATGACCGTCGGCGCGCTTGCCGCCGTTGGCGCGGTAAGCATTATCCGCGGAGCGAAAAGAATGGTAAAGGGTGCGGGCGAGCGCGTGCGCGGACTTCTCCATAGCGCAAGCGAGGATGACGGCGTATAGTCTATATTGCAACGGGCTTTCGTGGGGAGTGGGTATATAGCACCACCCGACGAAGGGCTTTGCCAAGCTCGTACACGAAGGCGTGCGAGGGGCGAAAATACAACCCCCTCGCCTTCAAAAATACTTTTTGGGAGGCGGTCCTTCCTTTTTTAAGTGGCGAGCGCGGTATATATCTCATATTATAAAAGAGGGGGCGGAGGAGCCGTCCCCGATTGGCGGGCGCAGGGTCAAAAAACGCGCCGTTTGGCTTGTGCGGCTTGGCGTCCGTCAAAAAGCTTGACAGTAGGAGAACTTATGACTGTTTTTACTTATGACGACAGCAAAAGGGCGGAGGCGTGTCGAGATTTCCTCTTGTCGTCGGGGAGAATGAGTAAATGCAAAATGTTAACTATACTTCCCATTCCGACAACCCGTGACGGAATACATCTCACGGGAAGCGAGGTCACGCTTGCCTCCGTTTGTCTGGAGGCGGAGCCGGGAGAAATATACCTCGGCTACGGCATTCCCGACTTTTTACACGACTCGCTCGTTAATGCGGGCGCGGTTGCGGTTGACGCGGGGCGCGATGAAGAATTTCTTCTTGAAAACGCGCGGCTTACGGCTCTTGCCACGCTTGCCTATATCCTCTCGCGCGGTGACGTGTCGGTTGATTGCCTTTCGGTCGGGGTGGTCGGCTACGGAAGGATTGGGCGGGAGCTTGTGCGCCTTTTTTTATCGGTTGGCGCGCGTGTGCGGGTCTATTCCACAAGGCGGGAAACCGTGCTTTGCCTGTCCTCGTCGGGAGTTGATGCCACCGAGATTTCCGTGGGCGACCCGATTCCCGAGGCGGACGTCCTCATTAACACCGCACCCGCGAAAATCTTCGACGAAAACTCTCCCGTAGGACGGGATATGGAGATTTTGGAGCTTGCAAGCGGAAACTTTTTCGGTGAGGCTCGGGTCACGCGCCTGCCCTCCTTGCCCTCGCGCTATTATCCCGTGACTGCGGGGCGGATTTACGGCGAGGCCTTGCTCCGTGCCTTGGGGGTGTGAATGAAAATAGGATATTGCTTTACGGGGTCGTTTTGCACGCTGGAGCGCTCCTTGCTCGTGCTTTCTCGGCTTGTTTCGGGGGGGCACTCCGTTACCCCGATTATGAGCGAAAGCGTTTACTATACGGATACCCGCTTTACGCTTGCGGAGGAGTTTTCGCGCCGTGTGGAGGAGCTTACGGGCAATCCCGTTATACACACCGTCCGCGATGCCGAGCCGCTCGGACCGAAAAATCCGCTTGATTTTATGATAGCCGCGCCCTGTACGGGCAACACCCTTGCAAAGCTTTCGCGCGGAATAACCGACACCGCCGCGACAATGGCAATGAAGGCTCATTTGCGCTCTGACCGACCGCTGCTTATCGCGCTTGCAAGTAACGATGCGCTTTCACAAAATCTTGAAAGCATTTCGCGGCTTTTAAACCGCAAGGCTGTGTACTTTGTACCGATGCGTCAGGACGATCCGACGGCAAAGCCGCACTCGCTCGTTGCCGAGTTTGAAAAAATAGAGGAATGCATCGCCCTCGCACTTTCGGGAAGGCAAATGCGCCCGATTTTTGTTTGAGCGAAATATGATTTTAATCAGCCGTCCGTTTGGGCGGCTGCTTTTTTGCAGCTCTGCAAGGATTGCGGCAAAAAATAACGGATGCAAGAGTTGCGGCAAAAAAGGCGGCAAAAATTAAGGTAAAAGGTTGACTTTTGCGGTTTTTATGGTATAATACTGTATGTAAGATTACTTCGGCCTTGATTTCAAGGTATAGCCGAAAGGGCGCAGCTGTAATCTTACTTTTTTTATTTTCCCCATCGTTGACAACCCCGCGCTTATGTGGTAAAATTAAAATGTGAAAATGTGTGCTGCTCCCTAAAAATGGGTGGCGCGAAAACGAAAGAAATATCGGGTTAAATATATGAGAAGAAAAGATAAATTGCCGGAGCTTCTTGCCCCTGCGGGGGATATGGATTGCCTTATCGCGGCGGTGCGCGGCGGTGCGGATGCGGTATATCTTGGCGCGCGGAGCTTTGGCGCGAGGGCGTATGCCAAAAATTTTGAAATTGACGAGCTTGCCCGTGCGGTGGTTTACGCTCACGCTCACAGCGTGCGAATTTACGTCACCTTGAATACGTTGCTTACCGATTTTGAAATTACGGAGGCACTCTCCCTTGCAAAACGGCTTTACGAAATCGGCGTTGACGCGCTTATCGTTGCCGACCTCGGGCTTGTGAAAAGGCTGCGGCTTGAGCTTCCCGAAATGGAGCTTCACGCCTCAACGCAAATGTCGGTGCATAATACGGCGGGGGCGGACGAGGCGTATAGGCTTGGCTGTGTGCGGGTTGTGCTTGCACGAGAGGTGAGTGGCACGGATATTGAAAAAATAACGAAAAACGCTCTTGCCGAAACCGAGGTGTTTTTACACGGTGCGCTTTGCGTTTGTCACTCGGGGCAATGCCTTTTCTCCTCGCTCGTCGGCGGAAGAAGCGGAAACCGCGGCGAATGTGCCCAGCCGTGCAGGCTCCCGTATTCGGGGGGCTACCCGCTTTCGCTTACCGACCTATCTCTTGCCGAGCATATCCCCAAGCTTATAAAATCGGGCGTTGCGTCGCTGAAAATAGAGGGAAGAATGAAATCCCCCGATTACGTTTATACGGTTACCTCGATTTACCGCGCCCTGCTCGACGGGTGCAGAGTGCCGAACGTGGGCGAGAAAAACCGACTGCTTCGTGCGTTTAGCCGCGGCGGCTTTACCGACGGGTACTATACCGAAAAAATCGCCGAAAGGTCAATGCTCGGTGTTCGCTCCGAAACCGACAAGGCGGCTTCGCGAGAGGATAGAGAAAAAATAGAAAAAGAGGTAATAGTGCCAACCCGTGTTAAAATATCCGCAATATGTGAGATAAAGCCAAACGCCCCATCGGCGTTAACATTAGTTTACAAATCAAAGGGCGGAGAGCAAATTCTTGCAACCGTATTTGGGGATATTCCCGAGGAGGCGAGGTCACAGCCTCTGACCGAGGACGGAGTAAAGGCTCGCCTTTGTAAAATGGGTGGCACGTTTTTTGAGCTTTGCGCGGAGGATATAGAGCTTACCCTCGGCGATGGGATAAACCTTTCGCCCGCGGCAATAAACGCGTTAAGGAGAAATGCCGTCGGTGCGCTTGAGGAAAAAATCGCGCTTTTCCGTCGGACAGGCGCTAAAAACGAGGATTTTTATAAGCTCGCGGAGCTTGACGGGGTGCAAAGGACGATAGATGGAGTAAAGCGCACCGCAATATTCTACGATGAAGCTGCATTTTCCAAAATCGGAAGCGCCGCCGATTATTTTGATATTATCTTTGCTCCGCTTGCGAAATATGCGGATTTTGGGGTTAGTCTTAACGGTGTGGCACTCCCGCCCGTAATTATGGAGAGCGAAAGCTCCGACGTGATTTCCCTCCTTGAAAATGCGAAGGCGCGAGGTGCAAAATATGCCCTCGTCGGCAATCTCGGGCATCTTTCTATGTGCAAAGTCGTGGGACTTATCCCCGTTGCTGATTTTCGCTTTAACGTTACAAACCGTGACACGGGTAGCGTTGTTTCGGCTCTTGGTATAAATAATTGTTTACTTTCGCCCGAGCTGACCGCAAAGCAGGCGCGGAGCGTCGGTGGCTCCTCCGTGGTTTACGGGCGTATTCCGCTTATGCTTACCGAAAGATGCTTTATGCGCGACAGCTTCGGCTGTGACCTTTGCTCCGCTTGCTCGCTTACCGACCGAAAGGGTGCAAGGTTCCCGTTAATTCGCGAATACCGCCACCGCAACCTGATTTTAAACTCCGCGGTGACCTATATGGGGGACAGACAAAACGAGCTTCGCGGACTCCTTTCACAGCATTTTATCTTTACAACCGAAACCGCCGAGGAAATACGAAGCATCGTCGGCGCATTCAAAAAAAGCACGCCCTTCCCGCTTTCCTACCAAATGCGAAGAATGGGCAGGCGTGATGCGGCAAAGCCGTAATTTAAACCCTGACGAAAGGAGCGTCTATGTCACTTTTATTTGTAAATGAAGAAAGCCTACCGCGGGTAGATGCTCTCGTTATTTCGGAGGGGGAGAGCCTTACCGACACCGATTATATTGCCGTAAAGCCCCTGCGGCTTGACGGTGCGGACGGGCGGCAGCTTGTCGGCAAGATTACCGAGCTTCTCGTTTATTCGCTTGACGAGGCAAGCCGCCGAGGATATTTCTCTCTTGCGATGCGCTTTCCGAGCATCAATTCGCGGATTGCATATACGCGTATTTTAAGCCTGAATCTTACGAATATCCTCGCGCCATACGATATCGACGTTTACGTGGTCATTGGCGAAAGGGAAAGAAAAATCATTCGCGGCATTTTGGATATAGATAACGAGCTTTATCCGGTTATGTATTCAAGGCGCGACCCCGCCGCCCCCTTTTCTTGGAGAATGGCATCTGCAAAGTCTATACGTCCCGATATGTTTGGCGACGAATGCTGCTCGGCTATGCCCGACGCCTCCTTTGAAATGGGTGAGCCGACGCCGTCGCTCGTTGATTTTATTCGCGATATGGACGACAGCTTTGCGGTGCGGCTCTTAAAGCTTATCGACTTGCGGGGAATGGACGAAATCAAAGCCTACAAGGCGGCAAACGTTTCCCGCCAAACGTGGTATAAGATAATGAACGAGAAGGGCTACCGCCCTTCAAAAAACACGGTAATTTCCTTTGCGATTGCGCTTCGTCTTGACCTTCCCGAAACGCAGGCGCTGCTCGCCACGGCGGGATTTACCCTTTCGGGCAGTATTTTGTTTGACAAAATTATCGTCTATTGCATCCGCGAGGGGATTTTTGACGTGTTTAAAATAAACCAAATCCTCTACTCTTACGACCAGGAGTGCCTCGGTGCGTAGTCAACCGTCAATTGACCAAAAGTAAAAATAGCGCTGCTATAATGTGATTGCAGTCGGGTGGAAAGCAAAAATTCCAACACCGAAACGGCTGTAATCACATTTTATTTTACGGAGGGAAAAATGAAAAAGACGGACGACAAAACGATAGCTTGCGCGGAGGGAAACGGCATTACCGAAATCGTGTTTATTATCGACAAAAGCGGCTCGATGGGCGGACTTGAGGAGGATACGGTAGGCGGCTTTAACTCCTTTATCGAAAAGCAGAAGGGCGAGGCGGGCAGAGCATACGTCACCACTGTGCTCTTCTCCACGGACTACGAAAAAATGCACGACAGGGCGGACATTTCGCAAATTGAGCCCTTGACCCGCGCGGATTATCGGGTGGGCGGAGGCACTGCGCTTTACGATGCGCTTTGCGACACGATTGAGCATATCACCACGGTGCATAGGTATATCCGCCGCGAGGACGTGCCAGAAAAAACAATATTCGTTATAACCACCGACGGCGAGGAAAATTCAAGCAGGCGCTACCGTGCGGCGGACGTAAAGCGAAAAATCAAGGTCTGCGAAGAAAGCCTCGGCTGGGAGTTTCTTTTTCTCGGTGCGAATATAGATGCCTTTGCCGCCGCCGACAGAATAGGTATCCGCCGCGAGCGCGCCGCAAAATACGACTGTGCCGACACGGGTGCAATGTTCAGCACCGTTTCCTCCGCGGTTTCCTGTTGCCGCAGGGTCGGACGGGTTGAGGACAATTGGGCGGAGGATATCAACACCGATACGGAGGATTAAGCCCCAAAAAGCAAAAACCCCGCGGGGCGTGTTAAGATTTCGGCACAAATTTGCGATAAAAAGGTCAATGCTTTAATAAAAAAAGGACACCGCGGTGTCCTTTTTTGTGTTGGTGAGTAAAATACCTTAAAGCTCAACGGCTTTACGCATTAGTCAAGCTCAACCTCGACGAAGGAGTCGATAATCATTGCGTCCTCAAAGTCGAAATCGGAGGGGTCAACGTCGTCGAAAAGTCCGTAATGGACGGGAATGGCTTTTTCCGCGCCAAGCTCGTAGGCAAAATCGGCGGCATCCTTTGCATTCATATTGTTGCCGTAGCCGTTGATGGGAAGAAAGGCATAGTCCACTCCGTTTTCGACAAGGTCAAGACAGTCGTCGAGCACGTCGTAATTGTAAAGCGTGTCGCCCGAAACGTAGTAGGTTTTCTCCCCGTCGTCAAGTATAACGCCTATCGCGGTGCGGTCGCTATGCTCCGCCTTTACCGCATAGAAGGTGATGCCGCCCTCGCTCCAAACGGAGTGCGGGGAGAGCAGGACGTAATTATGCCCGCCGCCGAAATGACGGATACGGTTGTACGCACCCTCGGAGGCGAGGACGGTCATTTTTCTTTCCGCACCGAGAATGTGGGTGAGGGTCGCGTCGTCAAGCCTGTCAGGCTCGGTATTCGTGAGAATAAGCAGGTCGGCAAGGGGAGCTTTGTATTCCTCCGGTACTGCGATTTTTCTGTGCTTTGCGGGGTCGGTATCTCCGAGAGAGTCGGAAAGATACGGGTCGATAAGCACTCTGATTTTTTCTCCCTCAAAAAGGAGTCCTGCCTGTGTTAACCATGTTACCTTCATTTGAAAATCTCCATTCCGCCGCCGCTTGGCGAGCTGTGATTTGCGCCTTCCTTTTGCGAAAGGGGCGTATTGTTTTTTGTAAAAACGGTTTTTCCCAACCCCGCGCGGGGTGAGAGGAGTGAATTAAAATTTTACACGGGTGCGTATTAACATTCGCTTAATGTAAAAAAACGTTTACAATAAGCATTCCGACGCTTCCCGAAATTCCGCCGATTACCGCGCCGACGATAACGTCGCGGATAAAATGCCTTCCGAGAAGAACGCGGCATACACCGAGAACGACACCGAGGGCGAGGGTCGCTATACCGACGGCGGGAAGCTCAAAGCAAAGCGCCGAGCCGATAATAAATGAGGACGCCGCGTGGCGGGAGGGAAAGGAGCTGCCGCTTTTGCTTTTTTTCTTAAGCTCCGATAGGGGGTCGCACTCGAACACCTCGTACGGGCGGGGGGCGTTGATTACCCTTCGCATAACGGTTACCGCGACGAAGGGGGTTGCCGTAACCGCCAAAAACGAAAGGCAAAGGGGGAGGTTATACACCGCACAAAAGCCGATAAACAATCCGTAAGCCGCCACGGTGAGATAGGTTATTACCTCCGAGAGGACGGAAAGAAATTTTATAGTGCCCCGCCGAGAATAGACCGCGGTGTAAAGCGAGAGATATTTTTCCTTACGCATCGGTTTTTTCCGCCTTCTTTTTTCTTTTTCTGTTTTTGCTGTGAATTATTGCCTTGTCAAACCATTCCTCAAGGCGCGTGCGGAAGAAGTTAAGAAGTATCGCAAGCACGATACCGAGCGCAAGCATAAAGAAGAAGAACGGCTTGTTATCCATAACGTGAGTGAAGCCGAAGATGTTAAATTCGGCAAGCGTTGCCTCCATTACCGCGCTTACCGCGATGCCCGCCGACATCGAAACGCCGACAAGACCGACTACCGCAAGTCGCCAAAGCGTGAAGGGGCGGCAGGCGTAAATAAGGTTTGTAAAGCCGACGAGCGTTACAACGCACATTGCAACCGCGTTACGGCAATCGAGGGGTATGTTTTCGGGTGCAAAGGTTCCGATAAGCAAAATTACCAGCGTCGGTATGAACATTGCCACCGCGCAGGGGAAGGATTTTACCAAAACTCTGTCGAGGAAGGAGCCTTCTATTCGCTTGTCGTTTGGCTCAAAGGCGAGAGCGAACGAGCCGACGCCGATTATGAAAAATTCAAGGAAAAGGAAGTTGTTCGGCTTAAAGGGATAGCCCGAAACGGTGACGATTGTAAAGAGCGAGAGGAAAATCGTGAATATCGTTTTCATAAGGTAGAGCATTGCCGACTGTCGCACGTTGTTGATACAGCGGCGACCCTCCAAAACAATATTCGGAAGGCTTGAAAAATCCGAGTTCATAAGCACTATCTGCGATACCTTTTTCGCAACCTCGCTTCCGTCGGCAACCGAAATTGCACAGTTTGCCTCCTTAAGAGCGAGCGTGTCGTTTACTCCGTCGCCCGTCATTGCAACGGTATGCCCCTTCGCCTTCAGCGTCTTGATAATCAAGACCTTTTGCTCGGGGGTGACCCTGCCGAAAATCGAATACTCGTCTGCAATCGCCGCAAGCTCGTCGTTTGTAAGCTCCTCGCAGGAGATGTATTTGTCCGCGTCCTTTATGCCGACCTTTCTCGCTATTGCCGAAACGGTTGCGGCGTGGTCGCCCGAAATAACCTTTACGGTTACTCCCTGGCTTTGAAAGCTTTCTATCGTCTTGACCGCGGAGGGACGAATCCTGTCCGCTATGCAAATAAGCGCGATTGCCCGACCCTTTCTTTTAAGAGAGGGAAGCTCCGCAAGCACGAGCACTCGCTCTCCGAGAAGTGCGCGCCCGTCGATAATTTTGTCAAGCTCGGGGGAAATTTCACACGGTGCAAAGTGCGGCGCACCGATTGCGTAGCAGCCGACCTTTTCTATATTCATTGCCGAATACTTTCTCGAGGAGGAAAAGGGTACGGAATCTATGATATTGCCCTCGCGCTTTCCGAATTTTGAAATAAGCGCGCGGGAGGTTGCATTCGTTGCGTTTTCCTCTCCCTCAAGGTATGCCATAATCTCGCCGATACGGTCCTCCGAAACGTCATCCGCGACGGGGATAACGAGCGAAACCTCCATCGTGCCGTCGGTAATTGTGCCCGTTTTGTCAAGGCAAAGCACGTCGGCACTCGCGAGCATTTCAATAGAATACATATCCTGCACGAGGGCTTGCTTTCGTGCGAGGGTTATCTGGCTCACCGAAAGGGTAAGAGTTACGAGAAGATAAATTCCCGAGGGAATCATACCGATTATAGAGCCGCAGGTTTGAAGCACGACGTTTTCCCAAAGCTCCCAGCCCGAAAGTCCCTCCACCTTGTAAAAGCCGAGGTTTGAAAGAGCCATAAGCGCCGCCATCGGAACGATAAAGATGCCGATAAACTTTATAAGCTTGTTAAGGTCGCGGAAAAGGTTGGAGGAGGGTGCTTTGAAATTCTTTGCCTCCTTTTCGAGCGAATAAACGTAGTTGTCCTTTCCGACTCTGTCAACCTTTGCGAATACGCTTCCGCTTACGAGGAAGGAGCCTGCGAGAAGCCTGTCGCCCTCGTTTTTCTTGATAGGCACAGACTCTCCCGTAATCATGCTTTCGTTAGCCTCGCAGCTGCCCGAAATAACGATACAGTCGGAAAGCACCTGCCGCCCAAGCTCAAGGCGCATTACCTCCCCGACGACAATCTCCGAGCCGTCAATATCCCAAAGCTCGCCGTCACGGACAACCGTAGCCTTCGGGTCGGTTGTCATCGAAAGCTTTTCTACCGTGCGCTTTGCGCGAAGCTGCTGGAAGGTGGCAATCGCAATATTCGGTATTACTATAAAAAGGTAGGTAAGGTTGGTAAACGCGCCAAAGCTTACGAGCACAACCGTTATTATCGCCCAAACAAGGTTGAAAAAGGTGAAAAGGTTATCCGCGATTATCTTAAAGTAGGTTTTACCCGCCCTGTCCTTTGCGACGTTGACGTTGCCGAGGTCAATTTGAATGTCAACCTCCTCGCTCGTAAGCCCATCGGGAAGGTCGATGTGAACCTCGTCCGCCTCCGCCTCTCTCTTTATTTCGTCAAGGTCGTCAACTATCTCCGCGTCAACCTCGTCCGACTCCTCCGAAAGGCTCGGCTCGAAAAGCTCGGTTATTCCCTTTTTTAACCCATCAAACAGTTTTTTAAAAAATTCCATTGCTTCTCCAAATATGTTATGTGCGGGCGCACCCACACGGACGTTTATATTTATACAAATATATCATAGCACACCCGATTTCGGTTTGTCAATAAATCAAGTGCGCGAAATTTAAAATTTATTGTTTGTTCAAAAAGGGGGAGACCTTTTGAGCCGTCAAGTTGCAAGCAACTCTTGCCCCCTTCTTGGGGGAGAAGCCTTAACAGTGCGACGGGCTTGATTTTCGCTGAAAATAAAAATCCACCGCCCTATTGACATTTCGCGCAAAATAATATATAATGTACTCGCAAAATAAAAAAGGCTGTGACGGAGAGAGTAGCGATAGGAAAATGGCACAGAGAGTCGGGGTTGGTGCGAGCCGATGCAGATTACCTACCGTGAAAATCACTTCCGAGCCGCAAGCCCGAAAGGTGACGAGTAGGGTGCGACGTATGCTCTGCGTAAACGGGCGCATATTGATTGATATGTGAAATAGGTGGTTGTTTTTTCCGTTTCCGTATAGGAAGCGGATTTTTTATACACGGCAAAGCCGTGATGATATACCGTGCTATGCGCGGATGATATACAACGCTGTGCGTTGGTGCATACCGCGAAGCGGTATCTTGCGTTATTCGGCGTGCCCGACCGACGAATAGCAAATATACACGCCGATGGCGTGATGCATACCGCCTTTGGCGGATGATTGGTTTATAAAAATTTTATCATAGAGGAAACTAAAATGGAAATCTACGAAAAGGTACAAACAAGCCTGAATTTCGTTGAGCGCGAAAAGGCACAGCGCAAATTCTGGGAGGAAAACGGCGTTTTCGAGAAAAGCGTAACCGAGAGGGAGGGGTGTCCTACCTACACCTTCTTCGACGGACCGCCCACCGCAAACGGAAAGCCGCACATCGGTCACGTCCTTACCCGTGTAATAAAGGATATGGTGCCCCGCTACCAGACGATGAAGGGAAAGCACGTCCGCAGAAAGGCGGGCTGGGACACTCACGGTCTTCCCGTTGAGCTTGAGGTTGAGAAAAAGCTCGGCATTAACGGAAAGGAGCAGATTGAGGCATACGGTCTTGAGCCGTTTATTGCGCATTGCAAGGAATCGGTTTGGAAATACAAGGAAATGTGGGAGGACTTTTCGGGCACCGTCGGCTTTTGGGCGGATATGAACGACCCCTACGTTACCTATACCAACGACTTTATAGAGTCGGAGTGGTGGGCGCTCAAGCGCATTTGGGACAAGGGTCTGCTTTACAAGGGCTTTAAGATTGTGCCCTACTGCCCGCGCTGCGGCACTCCGCTTTCCAGCCACGAGGTTGCACAGGGATATAAGGCGGTAAAGGAGCGCTCGGCTGTCGCGCGCTTCAGATGCCTTGACGAGGATGCATATTTCCTCGCCTGGACGACCACCCCTTGGACGCTTCCCTCTAACGTTGCGCTTTGCGTAAACCCCGAGGACACCTATTGCAAGGTTGCCTGCTGTGACGGCAACACCTATTATATGGCAAAGGCACTCCTTGACACCGTTCTTTCTCCCCTTGCGAAGGAAGGCGAGAAGGCATACGAAATTCTTGCCGAAATGAAGGGCGCGGAGCTTGAATACCGTCCCTACGAGCCGCTTTTCGAATGTACGGGAAAAGAGGCGGCAAGACAAAAGGCAAGGGCGCACTTTGTCGTTTGCGACTCCTACGTAACAATGTCCGACGGTACGGGTATCGTTCATATCGCACCCGCGTTCGGCGAGGACGACTCCCGCGTCGGAAGAAAATACAAGCTCCCCTTCGTTCAGTTCGTTGACGGAAAGGGCGAGCTTACTCCCGAAACCCCCTACGCGGGCGTATTCGTAAAGGATGCCGACCCTATGGTTATCCGCGACCTTGACGCTGCGGGCAAGCTTTTCTCCGCGCCAAAGTTTGAGCACGATTACCCCCATTGCTGGAGATGTAACACTCCGCTTATTTACTATGCGCGCGATACCTGGTTTATTGAAATGACGAAGGTGCGCGACAATCTTATCAAAAACAACAACACCGTCAACTGGATTCCCGAAAATATCGGAAAGGGAAGATTCGGCGACTGGCTTGAAAACGTACAGGATTGGGGTCTTTCGCGTAACAGATATTGGGGTACACCGCTTAATATTTGGGAATGCTCCTGCGGTCACCGTCATTCAATCGGCTCTATCGAGGAGCTAAAGTCGATGTCCGATAATTGCCCCGAGAATATCGAGCTTCACAGACCCTTTATCGATGCGGTAACTCTCCGCTGTCCCGAATGCGGCGGCGAAATGAAAAGAGTGCCCGAGGTTATCGACTGCTGGTTTGACTCCGGCTCTATGCCCTTTGCACAGTGGCACTATCCCTTTGAAAACAAGGAACTTTTCGAGAGCCAATTCCCCGCCGACTTTATCTCGGAGGGCGTTGACCAGACCCGTGGCTGGTTCTACTCTCTTATGGCGATTTCGACGCTTATCTTTGACTGCGCGCCCTACAAAAACGTTCTCGTTCTCGGTCACGTGCTTGACAAGGAGGGACAAAAGATGTCAAAGTCAAAGGGCAACGCCGTTGACCCCTTTGAGGCGCTTGAAGCATACGGTGCGGATGCAATCCGCTGGTACTTCTATTCCAACTCCGCGCCCTGGCTTCCAAACCGCTTCTTCGGCGATGCGGTAGTCGAGGGACAGAGAAAGTTTATGGGTACTCTTTGGAATACCTACGCCTTCTACGTTCTTTATGCCAACATTGACGGCTTTGACCCGACGAAGCACGCGCTTGATAAATCCACCCTTTCGGTAATGGATAAATGGATTTTGTCAAAGCTTAATACCGCGGTTAAAACGGTTGACGAGTATCTCGGCGTTTATAAGATTACCGAGGCTTCGAGAGTGCTTGACGATTTCGTTGACGAGCTTTCCAACTGGTACGTGCGACGCTGCCGCGAGAGATTCTGGGTAAAGGATATGCCCACCGACAAGGTAAACGCATATATGACCCTTTACACCGCGCTCGTCACCGTGGCGAAGCTTGCCGCACCGATGATTCCCTTTATGACCGAGGAGATTTACAGAAATCTCGTTTGCTCGGTTGACAAGAGCGCGCCCGTATCGGTACACCTTTGCACCTATCCCACCGCGGACGAGAGCCTTATCGACCCCTCTCTTGAAAGAAATATGAAGGAGGTCGTTGACGTCGTTGTCCTCGGCAGAGCCTGCCGTAACGCTGCGGCAATCAAAAACCGCCAGCCCGTGTCAAAAATGTACGTAAAGGCGGACGCAGCACCCGATGCGGAGTTTATTTCGGTAATTGCAGAGGAGCTTAACGTCAAAGAGGTTATCTTTACCGATAACGTACGTGAGTTCACCACGTACAGCTTCAAGCCACAGCTTCGTACCGTTGGACCGAAGTACGGCAAATTCCTCGGAGGTATCAGAGGACACCTTTCCACTCTTGACGGAAACGCTGCGATGGACGAGCTTAATGCTAACGGATTTATCGCGTTTGAGGTCGGCGGCGAAAGAATTGAGCTTAACCGCGACGACCTTCTTATCGAAATGACGAAGAAGGAGGGCTTTGAGTCGCTCTCCGACAAGGGCATCACCGTCGTTATCGACAAAAACCTTACCCCCGAGCTTATCGAGGAGGGTAACGTCCGCGAGATTATCTCCAAAATCCAGACGATGAGAAAGGATTCGGGATTTGAGGTTATGGACCGTATTCGCGTTGGCTTCGCAGGCAACGCGGTTGTAGAGCAGGTTGCGACCAAAAACGCCGCCGAAATTGCCGACGAAACGCTCGCCGACGAGGTTGTGTGCGGTGTAACACTTACCCACGCGAAGGAATGGAATATCAACGGAGAGGTTGTTACCATCTCGGTTGAAAGGGTATAAAAAGCCAACGGATTTTGCAATAAATTGGTATTAACCCCCACCCCGTGTTAAAAAACACAACAAAATAGTTAAACCCCGCCGATCTATAAAGGGTCGGTGGGGTGTTTTGTTTATGTAAATAATTATTTGCAAAATAATAAATATTGCATTTGCAATTGAGCTTTTTATGCTCTGCTTGGCGGGTTAAATACCCGCAATTCCTTTTGCGATATTTGCAAGGGTAATTTCAATCTCCTCTCGCTCGGGGTCGGTGGCATCGCCTGTGCAAGGTTCGGTTTCAAGACTCACAACTCCGTCAAAGCTGATTTCGCGAAGCGCCGCGGAAAAGGCTTCCCAATTCACGGTATCACCCTCCTGCCTCGGGGTGAAGTGGCGGTCATCCTTGCCGTCGTTTCCGTGAACGTGAAGAATTTTGAGATATTCCTTGCCAATGATTTTCACCGATTCCGCGGGGTCGGGCTTTACGACGTTGGCGTGACCCGTGTCAAGGCATACGCGGACATACGGGTGATTTATCATTTTTACGAGCTTCATTATGTCAATGGCGGAGGATATGGGGAAATCGGGAAAGGGCATATTTTCAAGGCAGACGTAAACACCGTACCTTTCGCCTATTTTGGCAAGGCGGGAATAATATTCCACGTTCATCTCCCAAAGCAGCCTTTCTTCCTCCTCGGTGTGCTTTTCTATACCGAACGGCATTATGGGGTGTATTGCCATATATCTTGCTCCGATTATGCTTGCACCGAGGAGCGCTTTTGACATTTTCTCAAATCTTTCGGCTCTGCCTTCCTCTGTTCCGTCTGTAATCGGCCATTGCCAAGGACCGTGTATCTGATGCACCCTGTATCCGTTTTGCACGAGTGCGTCGCGCCAGCCCTCTGCAACCCTTATAAACTCCGCTTCGTCAGCGGGATAAAGTCTGTTGTCGGTTTTGGAGTAAAACCCGAAATCCAAATATTCGTAGCCGTGGCGGTGCATTCTTTTTGCACCCTCTGCTACACCGTATTCCTTCATGTAATAAGGACCTATACCGATTTTCATAAGCGCCTCCGTCTTGTAACTGTGGCATAATTATACCACCCGCGGGGAGAAAAGTCAATATTGTGCGGTGGGCTTCTCCTGTACCCTTTAATATGCCGACCCGTGTTAAATTAACGCTTAATTTTTACACAAAAATGTGCAAAAATGTAAATAAATATTTGCATTTACGTGGGGGAATTGCAGAAAAAATAAATGCTGTATATTAATTCTTTCCCGTGGAAAAATAGGGAAAATGCTTTTTTGAAAAACGGCAGGAGGAAAAATGAAAAGGGACAGAAAAATCGCCCCCTACGGCTCTTTTATGGCGGGCGGCGGGGAGCTTTACGAAAAATACGGAGGGCTTTGCCTTACCACCGACCATACGGAAAATATTTCCTTGATTTCGGGGTGTCTGCGCGCATCGGCAAGCTTTGATATAATAGAGCGTCACCTCACCGTCGGCGGGCGCGACCTTTGCTTTTTCTTTATCGACGGCTTTGCGAAGGACAGCGAAATGCAAAGGGTTATGACCCACCTTTTGCAAACGGGGAAAATAGGTACGGCGGACGAGGTAATGCGCGGACTCCCGTACGTGGAGGTGGAGCTTTGCTCCTCGGTTTACGAAATAGTACACGCCGTCCTCTCGGGACAGTCCTGCGTAATAGGCGAGGGCTTCGGTGACAAGGCAATCCTCGTTGACGTGCGCACCTATCCCGCGCGAGGGACGTCCGAGCCTGACAGCGACAGGGTTATGCAGGGAGCGCACGACGGCTTTGTCGAAACGCTCGTTATGAACACCGCCTTGATTCGCAGGCGAATACGCGACCCGCGCCTTACTATGATGCATTTCAATCTCGGCGGAGCGTCGGGCACCGACGTGGTTATGTGCTATATGTCGGGGGTTGCCGACCCGAGTGAGGTGCGCGAGCTTGAAAAAAGGCTTCGGCAAATTAAGCCCGACACCCTGACTCTCGGCTATCAAAGCCTCGCGGAAAGCCTCGTGCGCCGCGGCTGGTATAACCCATTTCCGAAAATACGCCTCACTGAAAGACCCGACACAGCCTCGAGCGAGGTGCTGGAGGGGCGAATACTTCTTATCTGCGACACAACGCCGCAGGTTATGATACTCCCGACCTCTATTTTCGATTTTTTACAGCAGACCGACGATTTTTATTTTCCGCCGCTTACGGGAAGCTATCTTCGTATTGTAAGAACGCTTATGCTCGTTCTTTCGGTGATAGCCTCGCCGCTTTGGTATCTCGCGGTACGGAATGCGGCGGCTCTACCGCCGTCGCTGTCCTTTCTCGTTCCCGACGAGCCGGGAGCCTTGCCGATAATATTACAGCTTTTGCTCGTTGAGGTGGCTATCGACGGACTGAAAATCGCCTCGATGAATACGCCCGATATGCTTTCAAATTCGCTTTCGGTGGTGGGCGCGCTCTTGCTCGGAGATTTTGCGGTGGGCGTCGGCTGGCTTTCGGAGGACGTCATTCTCTATATGGCGTTTATCGCAATTGCCTCCTTCGCGGGGCAAAATGCGGAGCTTGGCTACGCCTTCAAATTCGTGCGGGTTTTGACGCTTATTTTTGTTTTCGGCTTCGGGGCGTGGGGATTGCTTCTCGGGGGTATATTGCTCGTATTTCTCGTCGCGACGAATACCACCGTCACGGGGCGAAGGCATTACCTTTACCCCTTAATTCCGTTTGACTTGCGGGCAATGGCGCGCCTTGCCCTCCGACTTAAAAAGCGGGACGGTGAAAACGTGGGATAGGCGGCAAGGGGGTTGCCCGTCTTGCGTTCAAGCAGGCGCACCGCACCCCGAAAATTTACCTTGCCTTCTCCAAAGCGGCAGCTGACAAACCAAATAGGCGTACCGTGCCGCAAAAGCTGCTCCGCCTTTATAAACAGCACGTCTGACCCGCAAAGGGTCGGGCTTGATTTAAAATTTCGGCTTTGTTTTCTCCCGTAAATATGCGCCTGCTATGCGCGAGCGACCGTTTCCGCAAGCCCCTCCTTACGCTATGCGCGCGACGCGCGCATAGCGTTTTAATATGTTATTTTACACACCGCGCCCGCCGTTTTTTTGTGAAAGGTGACGATTTTCGCGCGAAGCATACATTTTTTGTTGACTTGACCCTCACTCGCGTGTTATCATTTATATGTTAAAATAACAGGAATTTTATTTTTAGGAGAAGGCTTATGAACTCTTGGCTTAAAAAGGTGCTTTCAATGCTTCTTACCGTGGCGATAACGGTGTCCTGCTTTGCCGTTTTGGCGGTAGCCTCCGACGAGGAAACCGAAGGCGGTGACACGCCCGAATATTCGCCCATCGTCCTTCACAACCGCGACTACGCGGACGGCTGGGGCGTGTTTAACGGAACGGGCGTTGAAAAATCGCACGCAAAAAACCACAGATTCTTCATTGACAAGGAAACTACCTCGGATTACAGCTACAACTACTTCGCAAGGTTCGAGGTGGTTGATACAATGGCACTCGGCGAGGCGGTGAGCAACACCGACGGCTTTATGCAGGTTTCGTTTGAATCGGCGAACTACCCGCATCAGCAGCACGCAATTGTTGAGTTTGACATAAAAATCGACGACATCTGTAATATCGGAAACGTTCTTTATACGAGAACGCAGGGCGGATCTTCGGGAGGCGGCGTCGTTACCCAAATTCTCGCTATCGAGAACGACAGGCTCAAGGTGCTTCCCAGCACCTATAAGGACCAGGAGGGAATCGAGTTTACCGACGAATGGATGCACGTAGTCGTTGACTTCGACTATACCAACCCGCAATACGACCCGAACACGCACGTTGAAGTTTACGTAACTATCGACGGCGGCGAGCCTTATTACTGCGGAGTTAATACGGGAAGCGGCAACTCGGGTATCGATATTTTCCGTTTCGGACTTCCCCCCGCGAAAAATGCGGCAGACTCCGCCGAGCGCGCGGGACAGAGCTGGTGCCTTGACAATCTCCAGGCGTACTGCTACGTTGACGAAAGAATGTCACAGGAGGATATTGCGGCACACGGCTACGGCACTCTCGTTGACGAAAACCAAACGAAAACGGTTTCCGTTGACGGAGCTGCGGCCGAAAAGACCACCTGGGAATATCTTGCGGAGTCGCTTGCTATGAAGATTGGCGTAAACTACGCCCTTCTTAACAACGAGCAGGTTAACATCTGGGAGCATATCAACGGCGGCTCGGAGGGTGTTACCGACTACGGCGCTCCCGTAATGAAGGACGGACTCGTGCTCGTCCCCTTCGATATAGTTCTCGATTACATCGGCACGGGCTACTTTATCCACGAGGACGGAAAGTCCTACGATATTTCCACGGGCACGGGCGCGACCTACCTCACGATGGGAAGAAACCTCGCTACCGTTAACGGAAACGTCGTGGAGCTTACTATGGCGCCCGGCTACTACACCGACCCCGTGACGGGCGAAAAGTATTCCGTCGTTGCAATGGACGATATTGAGCGTCTTCTCCCCGGATATTTCGTTACCTACGACGAAATGGGTCTTATCATAATCTCCGTAATCGACGATATTCTTCAAAGAGAGTATAACCTTACCGATATGCTTTCGCTTATGAATATGTTCGTTTACAACTTTATCGACGAGGAGGAGGTTTACTCCCTCGCAAAGGAAAATACCAACAACTTCACACACCCCTATCTTATGGGAGGTCAGGAGGTTTACGACAGGATTATCGCAATCTACGACGGAACGGACACAACAGATTACGGTGTTGATCTTAAAACGGGCATAACCGCACAGGTTGACCGTGCGTACCATTTCCTCTATCACTTCTCCGCACCGAGCCGCGAGCCTGTGCTTGACGAGCAGGGCAATCAGCTGGCTGACGAAAAGGGCTATCCCCTTTATTACAACGAGGACGGAACGAAATCCGCCTTCTCGAAGGAAAGCGATATATATACGGGACTTAACCCCTATCACGAGGAGCTTGAAACGCTGAAATTCCCCCACGTTGCCACCAACGGCTACGACCCTGCGGGCGGAAGACAGGCGGAGTCGGGATCGGTTACGGGCTGGGCATACGATATTGCATTCGGCTACATAATCACGGGAGATATAAGACTTGCACAGCTTACATACGATATGCTCGTTGCGGTTGGCGAGTGGGCGCACTGGTGTCCCGGTCACTTCCTTAACTGCGCGGACGCATCGCAGAAGTACTCTATGGCTCTCGACTGGATTTATAACGGCATAGAGGCTCTTGAGGAGGGCGAGTACGACGAGGAGGCTGTTGCTCCCGACGGAAATCTTCCCAGCAAATATTACGAGGTGGGCTACCTCGAAAGACTTCTTTACAAAAACGGACTCCGTATGGGATACCTCGTATCCAACAAGCAGTACCACGGTCATTACAGACCGCAGGGCGACGTTTGCTACTACACCACGATGGTTAACAACTGGAACGCGGTTTGTACCTGCGGTATGTGGCTTACGGCTCTCGTGCTTATGGGCTCCGACGAGGTTGGACAGCTTGGCGAGGGAGAGGGAGAGGCTCCTTACTCCGAAACCGCCGCATGGCTCGTTTCCAATAACCTTGAAACGCTTGCTCTTTACGGAATGGGACAGTATGCTCCCGACGGATCTTACGTTGAGTCGCCCGGATATTGGGGCTACGGCACGAACTCTATGTACCTTGGACTTATGTCCATTTGGCGTTGCCTCGGTGACGATTTCGGATATATGGATGCGGCGGGAATGGATAAGACCTGCTACTTCGCCTGCCACGTGGAATCATCCGAGTACAGAACCTTCTCCTACCACGACGGTGGTGTAGGTACGATGGATACCTCCTCCTTCTTCTTCGTGGCGGAGGCTATGAACGACCCCGTGCTTGCTGAAATCAGAAAGATTCACCTTAATAACGGAAAGGGCTTTTCCATCCGCGATTATCTCTATTTCCCCTACGAAAACATAAACACCGACGTTGAGGTAGAGCTTCCCCTTGATTACTTTATGGAGGGTATCGATGCGTTCGTTACCCGTTCCTCTTGGGAAAAGGGTGCGCTTTATGCGGGCGTTATTGCCGGTATGAACAACGCCTCGCACGGTCAGGTTGACTCCGGTAGCTTTATTTACTACAACGGCGGAAAGATTTGGCTTCAGGATATCGGCTCTGACAACTACAACATTTACGGATACTTTAATGGGCAAAACGGCGCTCCCGCAAACACGAGATACCGTTACTACCGTATGAATGCGGAGGGTCACAACGTCGTTGCCCTCACCTCACAGCCCGACGCGCTTCCCTTTGGACAGAGCCTTACGGGCGGCGGAGAGATTACCGATTGGTTCACGAACGAGTTCGGCTCCTACGCAATCATAGATAACACGGGCGCATACGCGGGATATGCAACGAGCGCAAAGCGCGGTATGCTTCTCACGAATGACAGAAAAACCGTTGTTATCCAGGACGAGGTAATGTTAAGCGGTGTGCAAACGCTTTATTGGCTTGCCCATTTTGACATCACCAACATTAACTACGAGATTTCACCCAACGGAAGAACGATGTATCTTTACTGGACGGTCAACAATAAGGTGCTGCAAACGCTTCGCCTTACCATAGTATCGCGTAACGCATACGAAAAATTTACCGTAACCACCGCGGGCGAAACCGAGGAGGACAGACTCCTGAAGGGCAATATGGGTACGGTTGATTACGCCTTTTCAAAGGCAAACGGCGCGCTTGATTCCGAAAAAACAAGACAGTTTATTCGCAGAATTGCCGTAAAGGCACACACCAACACGATGCAGATGGCGGTTTGTATCGAGCTTATAACCTCGAAGAACGATCCCGTCGGCTACACCCGCTTCGTTAATATGAGCGATTGGGTTCCCACCGAGGGCATCGTTGCCGACGATACGAAGCCGGATAACGTCCGTTCGGTTCCCGATCTTAACACCATTAAGCAGAACGTAAGAAGCATAAGATCGACCATCGAAAACGGAAGACATCTTACCTACAACATCGATACCTTCTATCTTGACCTTGCCGATATTTACTATACGCAGTCCTACTTCTACGCAGACGAGCTTGCCTCCTATAGGAAGGAGCTTGACGAGTACGAGGCGGCGAAGGCAATATACGACGAGTTCAAGGATAAAATCAATGCAATGGCGGCACAGTCGAAGAGCCTGTCCTACCGCCTAATCGGTATTTAACCGATAAAAAACAAACTGACATGGGCGTCCCTGCTTGATTGCGGGGACGCTTTTTTGCCTGTTTTCCACGCGACTTTTTGCCTATTTTTCGCGCGAATTTTCACCTGTTTTTCGCGCGAATTTTCACCT
>JAFXHU010000011.1 GCA_017533565.1 Clostridia bacterium | reverse complement strand
GATAACACCCTTTGTAACAGTAACGACGCAGTAGTATTCACCGCTGTCCGCGACGCTGATAACCTCGAAGGAATCGGAGGTGCCAAGCGGGATATCGCCGTTTGCATCAACCCTGTACCACTGATAGGTATAGCTTGCACCGACGGTATTGCCGACAACCTTTACAAGCGCGGGGGCGCCGTCGTATTCCTTTTCAACGTCGGCACTTACGGTAAGGGTAAAGTCCTCGTCAACAACGGCGGTAAGGACGGTGTCTCGGTCGGGCATTTCGGTAACGGCATTTCCGTTTTCGTCAACCCATGCAACGACAGTCTTTCCGTCAAGCTGGGTAACGGGCGCAAAGAACTCTATGTACTCGTACTCAATGCCCGCGGGGAGGAAGCCCTCTCCGATAACGTTTCCGTTAAGGTCGGTGTACTGTATTCTCTTGATTTTCTCAAAGGAAACGTTAAGGTCAACCGATGCGCTAACCACCTTTTTGTCGATGAAGGAGGCAACGAGAGGTCCGTACTTTTCGGAAACCTTCGAGAGCTGCTCCTCGATATCGACGGTATAAGAGCCCTCGTGACCGAACACGCCGTCACCCTCGTAAAGGTCCATAAGGGTGAGATTTGCAAGGCGGTCGGGCATAGGAATGCGGTTAAGAACGCGAATTGAGAGATCCTTTGCCTTGTTGAAGTAGTACTCGTACTCCTTTACCTTCTCGATAATCTGCTCGTTCGAAAGGTGGGAGAGATCGACGTACTTTTTGATATAGTCGCTGTCAAGCACGCCCTCGAAATCAACAGCCTCGAGAAGCTCGATAAGCTCCGCAAAGGTGAAATCGCGGTAGTAAACCTCAAACTCCTCTACCGTGGTAGAGCAAGCCTTGAACACCTTGAGCTTAAGCTCGTCGGAGATGAGGTCGGTCTTGCAAGCCTTCAAAACAGCCTTGTGGAACACCTCGGGAACGGTGACGTCAACGGTATATACGCCGTTAACTACCGAAATATCAAGGTGATCTGCGGCAATCTGTGCAATCTTACGGATTTTCTCGTAGCCGCCGCCGACGACACCCGTGAGGGTGAACTCGTACGCGCCGTACTCGGTGACTACCTTGAAATCGTAGGAAAGGTACATTTCATCGTTGGACATCTCCGCAATCTCGGAAAGAGTGGGGATATCCTTTAACAAATCCTTTATCGCGCCGGATTTAATAGTGTTATCGCCGTTTTCGCCGAAGGGTCCAAATACCTGGATTCCGTCAACGTAAACCTCGGTAACGTAGTCGATGAGATCCTTGTTGGCAATTTCCTTGCCCTCTCCAATCTCAATGTCGTCCTTCAGCTGATCGAGTGCGATAGCCTTCATTCCCTCGAGAACCTGCTTTGCGAGGTCCTTAAGCTGCTCCTTCGACACGCTCTTGAACGCATCGACGTCGGGGCGAAGGGTAACGGTGAGATCAGCCGTAGCCGTGTCGTAGCTTACGACACACCAGCCGGTATCGAGAGTATCGGCCGTGGACGCTGCGGCGACGCCTTCGTCATTGCCAAGGTCGGCGGCAAGCACGGTGGGTGCCATTACGCCGAGAAGCATAGCAAAAACGAGAAGCATCGTCAAAACGGAACGAAATGTTTTCTTCATTTTGTTACCAACCTTTCTTTAATTTACGCGAATTTAATATACAATATAGTATTCGTACTAAAATTATACCACCCCGTGTTAAATTTGTCAATAAATTCGTGTAAATTTCTTCGTTTATGTAAAAAAAGACAAACCCCATGTGACAGATTGCACAAAGGATTTGCCTTTATTTGGCTTTTTTACGGGTTTTTCGGGGTTAAAGTGCGCCCCGTGTTAAATTTCGGGCGGTTATTTCCCTTCCCTCTTGCGGCTTAAATTTCCGCTTTTCGCGAGTCTTTTCCCCCTTTCGCGAGAGAGAAATACGAGAGAGATAACCGTAGCGGGAATTACCGCGAAAATCAGCGTAAGCACAAGGACCGCGGCGGCAAGGATAAGCCCAAGCACTCCGTCGCTTATACGAAGCCCGTCGCTCTCCTCAAGCGGGGGCAAGGGCACCTTCTCGTAGAGGGCGAAATAGGTTTTATCCTCGGTAACGGGCGTAAACCTTTCCGACCAATCGACGAAGTAATAGCGGTGCGTCGCGTCGTTGGGGCGTGTGGGATTCGGCGGAGGCTGTACCTCCTCTCCGTAGTAATAGGTACGCACGAGTATGACCTTTTCCCCGCTCATAAAGGTGATTTTGTACTGTATGCGGGAGGCGGAGGCACAGAGCGTAACGTCGGAGGCGGGCATTTCAAAGGAAAGTCCGTCGATATCGACCTCCTCGCCATTCGGATAAACGAGGTAAAGGCGGTCGAGCGAGATGCCGTCGGGTATATCCGCGGTGATTTCCACGCGCGAGCCGCGAAGCACCGTGCCGACCGTAGCTCCGAGGCTGACAAGCGGGTTTTCTATAAAGGAAAGCTCGTATTCCTCGGCAAGATAATAAACCGTGCCGCAGCTCATAGCGGCGTTAAGGACTCCGCCCTCTGCAAGCGTATAGGGTGCGGCAAGCTTTTCGCCGTCGGCAAGGCTGTAAAAGCGGAGCTGGCGTCCCCTTGCTATATTGCAGGGCAGGCTTGCGCTAACGCGGTAATTACCCTCGCCCGCCGTTACGGAAAAGGCGGAGAAGTACTCACCGTTTTTAGTGCGGTTAAGGGTGACAAGGGTATCCCCCGCCGCCTTCATTTCAACGAGAGTGGCATAGCTGAAGGTCAAATCGAACAGACCCGTGTTAAGAATTAAGCCGCGTGCGCTCCCCTTTTCGGTTGCACGTGCGATAACTCCCGAAAGGTCGTAGGAGTAGGTAAACGGGTCGCGGCATTCGGCGGTAACGTAATCCTCGCCGAAGGAGATTTCCGCACCTCCTATACCGAGGGGTAGGATATAGCTCGCGTCAAAGGTTGCAAAATATTCGGCGTCGCCCGTGACGGGCACGGGCTGACTGCTCCAGCCCGAAAAGCTGTACTCGCGGTAAGCGTCGTCGGGGCGTGTGGGTATGCCGTCATAGACGGGCAAGGAGCCGTAAGGGGTTGGGACTACGGTTTTTATTCCGTCAACGTCAAAGACGACGTTATAGGATTTCGTGTTTACGGTAAACGCGGGATAGAGCGCAAGGTCGGTATTGACCTGCGAGAGGTCGGCGGCATTTCCCTCCCCGTCCGCCCAATGCGAAAAGGTATAGGCGGCGCTGTCGTCCTCCGCTTTTTCGGGAAGGTCGCCGACAAAGTCGGCGCGCGTGCCGCTGTCAACCGAGGTTGCGTAAAGAAGCTCCCCGCCCTCCGAATAGAAAAAGACGGTGACAGCGGAAACGTTGAATATCGATTTTTTTACGTTTGCGGTAAGGGTGAATACGCTTTCTCCCGAAAGCTCCTCCCTTTTTTGGACTCCGCCCGCGCCGTCAAGCGAAAGAAGCGAGACGTATTCGGCGGGAGGGGTGTAAGCCGTCGGCTCGGTGGGAGCTTCAACGTAGGACGGCTCGGTGGGCATTTCAACCGCCGCGGGCGGCTCGCCGGGATTTTCCACCTCGACGGGTCTTGCGGGGACGGTGGGTGAAATCGGCTTTATCGGCTTTTCTACCGCCGTCGGCTCGGTAGGCTCGGTAACCGTCTCGGGTACTCCGCCCGAAAGCGGCTCGGCGTTTTCGGTATCGGTAAGGTAGTCCTTTCCCTCCAGAATATCGTTTACCGAGGTTTTGTGGATTTTCGTCGCTCCGTTAAGCAGGTAGCGGTTGTTTTTGTGACCCGAAAGCGTGCAGTCGGCGGTACATTTCGTATCGTGGTAAACCGCCCAATAGCTATACACGGGTCCGTCGTTAAGGGCATTTGCGATAATTACGAGCTGGGCAACGAGGATTTCGTATTTGCGGGGATAGGTGCTGTCCTTTGCGTTCATTCCCGTGCGTACCTTGTCGTTGTTGTAAAGCTCGTCAAGGCTCTGCAAAAGCAGGACGGTATTATCGCGAAACGCCTCGTAGGAATTGATGTAGCACTGATATTTTTCCTCCTCGGTGGTTGCCGCGGAGTAGTCGGCGAGAAGAAGCCTTAAATTTCGGGTTGCAAGCGAGGCGTCGTCAAGAAGGCACACGGGGATTTTGAAGGTATTACCCTCAAAGAGGTCGCGGTTTTCCTCCAAAACGGAGGTGACGAGTCCGCCGTTGATTGCTCCCGCAGCGCTCCGTCCGTCGGTCATAGGCAGAAAGAAGGCGTCGAGGGCGGCAAGCTGCTCTCTCACAAGAGAGATTTTTTCGGTGTAATCCTCGTATTCGGCGAGGCGGAGGCGGTAAGCCTCAAGCTCGGAGATGTATTCGTTGTATTCGGCGAGGGCGGAATTGTATTCCGAAAGCAATGCCTTATACTCCTCCTCCTTCTTAACGGCAGAGTTGTATTCGTCAAGGGCGGCGAGATAGGACTCGTACGCCTGCTTTTTCTCGTCGTAGATTTTCTTGCGGGAGAGGTATTCGGTGTAGGCGGCGAAGTCCGCCTCGTATTGCGACATAGCCGAAAGATACTCGGTGTAGGCGAGGCTTCCCACCCTGTATTCCTCGAGAAGCCGCTCGTATTCGGCGTAGCCAGCCTCCACCTCCGCCCTGACACTCGGAAGGTCGTTGTAGGCAAGATTTAAAAGGCGGTTTACCTCCTCGGTGGGGACGGAGAGGTCGAGCGTAAAATCAACGGTACAGAAGGCGTCCTCCGAAAGCTCCGCGGTAACCGAGGCGCGGTAATCCTCCTCCATCCTTTCAACGGGATAGGAGTCCTCGCCAACGCGGAGGACGGAGGGTATCCATTTTACCTCCGTGCCGTCCTCGGAAATATAGACGTATTCCCGCGCTCTAACGTAAAGCGTGCCGTGGGAATATTCGGTCACAACGTAGGCGGTGGTAACTCCGAAATCGGCGGAAATTGACACGCCCCCGTGCTTTTGCAGGTATTCGCGCTCCTCGGGCGAAATGCCCTCGCCAAGAAAGAACTCCGCGACGTCGGCGGCGTTTAGCGTTTGGTTATGCGCGGAGGCAGGGCGGGAAAGGTCTATTCCGATGCCCGTCCCGTCGGCTTGGCTATCGGGCGCGCCCGCGGCACACACGGGAAGCAAAAGCAGAGTGCAAGCCGCTACCGTCGCAAGCAGCAGGGCAATTGCACCGTAAAAGCCTTTTCTTTTCAAAAGCGGCTCCTCCTTTTTCGTCAAATTAAGCATTATAGATTGATTTTACCATAAAAATATTAAAAAATCAAGTGTGAATACATACGAAATGCTTTCGGAAAATTTATGCAAAAAGCTTTATTTTTTGGCAAAAACTTGACACGGGTGCGGGGTTTTAATAAAAAACCACGGCGGACAAGCCCTTGTCCGCCGTTTAAGATAGAAGCTATTATTTTTCGCGATTTTCCCGCGTGGGGTGAAAAGTGCCGAGCAAATGCGCCGTAGGCGTTAGCAAAAAGCGTTTTAAAGTGGGGCGGTTTTCTCGGCAATGCCGTTTTGCCACGCCGTTTTTGCGGCTTAATGTACCGTTTTTTGGCTTAATTTACCGCAATTTACCCCGTTTTTTCTTTATGATTTCCCCAAAATATTCCCGTCATTACTTTATAATAAAGGAAGAAAGGCGGGCGTATTACTCGTCGAGCATTATGTTGAGGATTTCCCTGTCGGTGACGGTCATTCCGTCCCTTGCCAGCCTTGCCACGGAGGTGATGGTGTTTTCGACACCCTTTTTGATTATACCGTCCCCGCCGTAAAACTGCTTTCCCGCGCGGTGAAGATTGTAGCCGAGAATGCCGTTTTCAACCGCGGTGGCGATTTTCGCGGCACAGGATGCCTTCGCACCGTCACAAATAAGCCCCGAATCAACCGCAAGCGCGTTTACGAGGGTGTGTGCGACGTCGCTGTAATTACCGCCGTAAAGATATGCAATTCCGCAGCCCGCGCCCGCGCCCGCGATTACCGCGCCGCAATAGGCGGAGAGTGTGCCGATGCCGTGCTTTACGTGAATGGTGATGAGGTTGGAAAGGCAGAGCGCGCGGTAGAGGATTTCCTCCGAAAGACCAAGCTCGCGCCAATAGATTATTACGGGGACGGAGGCGGTCATACCCTGGTTTCCGCTTCCCGAATTTATGATGACGGGCAGCTCGCAGCCGTTCATTCGCGCGTCGCTTCCCGCCGCGGCATACGCCTTTGCCCTTGTGGCAATATCGGGGGAATAGGCGGAAAGATATACCCGTCCGACTCCCGCGCCCCAATCACCGCGAATACCCTCCTCGGCGATTGCCATATTGTAATCGATCTGTCGCTTTATTATAGGCTTGATATCTTTAATATCAACCTCGTTTGCGAAGGTGAATATATCCTCCACCGAAAGCTCTCGCTTCTTTGCCTCGATTGCCTCGTTTATCTCTCCCTCGTAAAGCACCTCCCCGTTGCGCTCGACAAGCACGACGTTGGTATGGCGGTTGGTTATTCGAACGAAGGAGCTGTTCCCTCCCGCAAAAAGACGGACGCCGATATCGAAGGGGTATTCGCTTTCGGCGAGGGTGATTTTTATGGGGAGCGTTTTTACAAGACGGTGGATTTCGGCAATCTGCTCCTCGGTGACGTGGGATATAACCTCAAGCCGTGCGTCGGGGTTTCCCGCAACGATGCCCGCCGCAAGCGCAGCGCCGATGCCCTTCATCCCCCTCGTATGCGGAACAACGACGCTTTTTGCGTTTTTGATGATGTTACCGCTTACCGCGATTTCGCAGGACTCGGGCATTGTACCGAGGGCGGCACGCGCCCTTGCCGCGGCGTATGCGATTGCGATAGGCTCGGTACACCCCATAGCGGGTACAAGCTCGTCGCGAAGCACGTTTACGTAATAGCTGTATTTTTCAGTCGTCATATTCGGACCGCCTTTTTCGTTTCTCAATAGCATTTTAGCACATCCTTTGCGAAAAATCAACGGCTTTTCGGTTATATGGGCGTACAAAGCGAATATTTTCATTGACAAACGTGAAAATATGTTGTATAATAGCCTCACCTCTTTGGGGCCGCAATGGTTTCGACAGGGGCCGTGAAGTACGATAAGCGTAGCGCGCCGGATAATCGCGTCAAAATGTCCAAATTAAATAATAAACGACAACAACACTGTTGCAATGGCTGCCTAATGGCAGTGCCGCGGCGTAAATTAGCCGCCCGTACCGCGAGGGAGGACTACGGCCCCCGCCGTGCGTCAAATCAGTAGTGCAAGTGAACCGAGAGTCGCTTTTGTATCGGTCACGGATTAAAAAGCTACCCAAAGGAGAGCCTGTCACTCGGCGCTCCGATGCGGGAATTTTAATAGATTGACTGCCTACGGAGAAGGTTGTATGGATTGACCTTTGGACACGGGTTCAATTCCCGTCGGCTCCACCAAAAAATACTGCAGAAAAGGATACATTTTCTGCAGTATTTTTTTATCCAAGTCGCAGACTTGGTATATCATCGAATGTATAACTCGCCTGTGGCGAGATATACATTCGTATATCATCACGCTTTAGCGTGTATATCATCACCGAAGGTGTATTCCTCTGCGACTTGATGATATACAAAACTTTGTTTTGATGATATGCAATTTCTTACGAAATTGGTGATATACAAGGCTACGCCTTGATTTGTTTGTGAAAGTGTGCTATAATAAACTCACCAGTAAATAAGATTTTGATGGAGTGAACCAAGTAATGACAATCAAAGATATATGCGATATATTGAGAGCAGAATTATATAACAATGGTTTTGAATATGGTTTTATTG
>JAFXHU010000010.1 GCA_017533565.1 Clostridia bacterium | reverse complement strand
TGACATCCGCTTTTTATTTTGTCGCTACGGGGCTTGCACTTTAGTGCGTAGCCCCTGACAACGAAGCGAAGCGGAGTTGTCACGAGTTCGCGGGAGCGTCAGCGACAGAGAACTCTTTAATCACGCTCCGAAAGGAATGGTGAGCAAGAGGGAGAGAGGACGTCCTCGTGACGTCCGCTTTTTATTTTGTCGCTACGGGGCTTGCACTTTAGTGCGTAGCCCCTGACAACGAAGCGAAGCGGAGTTGTCACGAGTTCGCGGGAGCGTCAGCGACAGAGAACTCTTTAATCACGCTCCAAAAAAATACTGCAGAGCTTCTGCAGTATTTTTTTATCCAAGTCAGAGACTTGGCATATCATCGCCTTTCGGCGCATATCATCCGATTTTGTCGAGAGCATCTCGCCAAAATCGAGCATATCATCAGCCTGTCGGGATGTATATGTATGCAATGCTTTCGCATTGGTGATATGCAATGCTTTCGCATTGGTGATATGCAATGCTTTCGCATTGGTGATATGCAATGCTTTCGCATTGGTGATATGCAATGCTTTCGCATTGGTGATATGCAATGCTTGCGCATTGGTGATATGCAACGCTTGCGCATTGGTGATATGCAATGCTTGTGGATTGATTATATTTGAACACAATTTCTTCGTTTTTATATAATGAATTATGCTTACGCGGCTCGCGCTTTTTGGGGGAAAGGATACGGTTTTACAAGCCCTCTCGCTTTGTGAGAGAGTGTGCGATTTATGCGGGCTTCTTATGTTGCGGGCGGGCTTGATTTTAAAGCCGTTTTTGCAAATTTCTTCCATATTATATTTTTCCGCGGGCGAGGCAGCGGCACGGCTTTTACCGTGAAAAACGGGGCTTCCGATGGCACAGCGGGAATAAAAAAATCAAGCGAAAGGAATACTATTTATCGGTTAAGCGGAGATATAAGAATATCGAATAATAAAAAAAGTAAAATAATTTAAATTTGCACAAAGTAAAATTTTAGAAGAAAAATTGTGCAAAATGCACAAAAAAGAAACGGCATATTGGCTGATATTGTCAATTCCGTCATACAATTAGAAATTCCACACAGGGTATGAGAATTTGTCATATCAAAATCCATTGACAAATCACCCCCTTTTTGCTTATAATATCGGCATATCAATTGCGGATTCGTCCACGGGAAAAGGGTAGCATGACCCCTCGGCACTCCGTCTTGGTAAAAATACATTACTATATAATTCGTCCAATGTGGCAATTATATAAATAAGGAAAGGAAACACTATTATGAACAAGACATTTAAAAGAGTTCTTTGCTTGGCTCTCACAGTATGCTTGCTCGTATCCGCTATGGCAATTCTTGCTTCCTGTAAGAAGAAGAATCCCGACGCCGTAGTAAAGGATGAGTACACATATAACAGCTGGTCTACCGCTCTTGGTAACAACTGGAATCCTCACACATGGGAGACCAACGCAGACTCATCAATTCTCGGCTTTATCACCTCTCCCTTTGTAACCTTGGCGCCCAAGGATACCGAAAACGGTATTTACCAGTGGGTTTACGAGATGGCTACCTCCATCACCGACGTAACCGCACAGAACCAGGCTGACCTTACCAAGTATGCCTGCTCTCTTCCAAAGGATACTGCGGCATCCGATGTAACTTCCGGATACGTTTACGAGATTAGGCTTAATCCCGATGCAAAGTGGGAAAACGGCGTGGCTATCAACGCTGATACTTACATCTACTCGATGAAGCAGCTTCTCGACTCCAAGATGAGAAACTACAGAGCTAACCTCTACATCTCCGGCGAGTCTGCAGTTGCGGGCGGCTTGGCTTTCTACAATTCCGAGGCTCCTATCTACGCCCCTGTTGTTCCTCCCTACGGAGAGAATGATACTCCCGACTACAGCCTTGATCTTTCCGACAAGCAGATCTTCATCAACATCACCACCACCGGAATGACTCTTGCAGGCTACTCCTTTGAGGAGATTGCGTACGATTACGGCTATATCAGAGACGCCTATGAGTACGAGATGGATTGGCTTGAGGACGAAAACGGCACTCACGTTTGGGACGAAGAGGCTCAGGAGTACGTTGAGGCTCCCGAAGGCACCACAGGTACCCACAAGTACGGCGTCGTTCTCGACGAGGAAGGAAAACCCGTTTACAAGCTTGACGAAAACGGCGAGAAGATTCAGACCCTTTTCGGTCTTACCTATCTCAATGAGCTTGACGAGGCTACCAACGTTTACGGCTACATCCCCGTAACCGCCGAAAACTACGATAAGGTTATATACGTTATGGACCAGTACCTCAGCGCGTTCGGTATGTCCATCTACGCTATGGGCTTTGTTGAGGCAGAGGACGGACAGTACGTTTGGGACGAAGAGGCTCAGGATTACGTTAAGGCTCCCGAGGGAACTGTAGGTACTCACAATTACGATTTCATAACCGACGAAAACGGTGATCTCGTTGTAGATGATACCTTGTACCGTGAGTTCGTATTCTACTATGCGGGCATCGGCGAAAAGGTAGAGTATGACAGCGTCGGCTGCTACAAGGTTGACGATTACACCATTCGCTACGTTTGCCAGAACGCTATCGACATCAACTACTTCCTTACCTCCTGCACCGATACTTGGCTTGTTTACGAGCCCCTTTACGAGGCAGGTAAGAAGGAGGAGGGCGGTCTTATTGTAACCAATTACTGCACCTCCAAGGAAACCTCTATGTCCTACGGTACCTACAAGATCTCCTCCTTTGAGGACGATAAGCAGGTAGTTTACGTTCAGAACGAGAACTGGTACGGCTTCACGAAGCTTGAAAACGGCGAGCTTTATTCCGAAACCAACTTTGAGGTTGACGGCAAGAAGCACCAGCAGTACCAGACCACCAAGATCGTTATCGACGTAATGGATGAGCAGGTTGCTAACCAGAAGTTCTTCAAGGGCGAGCTTATGGAATACTCTCCCACAGCTGCAGAGCTTTCGAAGTTTGCTCTTTCCGACAGACTTTACAAGGAGGACGAGACCTATACAATGTCCTTCTTCTTCAACACCGGTCTTGATACACTTACTGCGCTTGACGATTCCGGCGTAAACACCAACTCGGTTGTTCTTACCAACGATAACTTCCGTAAGGCTATGTCCCTTGCGATTAACAGAGCCGATTACGTTACCGTAACACAGGCTTGGACCCCTGCTTACTCTCTTATGAATAAGCTTTACCACTACGATATTTACAACGATCCCTACTCCTCTTACAGAAGCTCCGAGCCCGCTATGCAGGCTATTTGTAACCTCTATGGCGTTAAGTACGGCGAGGGCGAGCTTTACGCTACTCTCGAGGAGGCTTACAAGTCCATTACAGGCTACAACCTCACCGAGGCAAAGGCTCTTATGAAGACCGCATGCGACGAGCTTGTTGAGGCAGGCATTTACACCGCAGGCGAGCCCATCAAGATTCAGATCGGTTGGGCAAAGGGCGCTCTCCAGGAGGACGATAACAAGCAGGTTGCAAAGCTTAACGAGTATATCAACGCTGCTCTTGCAGGCTCGGGATTTGGCACGATTACCTTCGAGGCAATCGGTAACATCGAGGACAGATACGCTGACGTTCCCGCGGGCAAGTTCGCTATCGGCTACGGCGCATGGGGCGGTGCTGCATTCTATCCCTTCCGTAACTTCCAGACCTATATGGACCCCGACCAGTACGGCGTAAACGAGCTTGGATGCTGGGATCCCACGACAGAGGAGCTTACCCTTACCGTTGACGGCAAGGACTATACCATGACCTGGCAGGAGTGGTCCAACTCTATGATAGGTACTGCAGAGTTTGCAGATGACAGCATGGAAACCAAGCTTGAGATTACCGCTATGCTTGAGGAGGCTTACCTTAAGCTTTACTACAGAATTCCTCTTGCAGGCACGACCATCTGCTCGCTTCTCTCCTACAAGGCTGACTACTACACCCAGAACTACAACATTATGTACGGCTACGGCGGACTCCGTCTTATGACCTATAACTACACCGATGCAGAGTGGGCAGCTTACGTTGCAGACCAGGGCGGCGTGCTTAACTACACCTAATTTTAAAATTTAAGTGTAAAATTTGTCTTTTGGCATAGAATAATGGGTAATGGGAGAATGCGAGTTCTCCCATTACTTGCCGTTTAGAGATGGCTGTTTTTTGCCCGTTTGAAACCAAGAACGGACAATTTTATGACGTTTTATTTATCAGATCCACGTGATGCGTCTGTTATTTCGCATCCGCCGACTCCCGCTTTCCCGTGCGGTTAACGGGGGCGGTATTACGCTTCTGAAAGGTTGAAAAAATGATTAAGTATATTTTTAAGCGATTATTGCTTATGCTTATAGCCCTGTTTTGCATAACAACCATCTGCTTTTTGCTTATCCGAGTATTGCCGATGTCCCCGCCCGAGGGCACGAACACCGCGCAAAAGGATATAATAGAGCAGATTTGGGATGCGCGTGGCTACAACGACCCCCTTTTGGTACAGTATTTTAATTATCTGAAGGGTATATTTACCGAATGGGATTTCGGCACGTCCTGGAAAATCGACACTACGACACCCGCGTGGGACCTTCTCGTTGGGCGTCTTTTGCCGACGGTTCTCGTAAATCTCTACTCGCTTCTTTTTGCGATTCCCATCGGTATTTGCGCGGGAATTTACGCCGCGATTAAAAAGAATAAGTGGCAGGACCACGCCGTAAGCGTTATGGTTATCCTTTTCGTTTCGGTGCCAAGCTACGTTTACGCCTTCCTCGTGCAGTATTTACTTTACTTTAAGCTGGACCTTTTCCCGCCGACCATTCTTTCGCTTAACGATTCGGGCGGCTGGTTTACCTGGAAGATGTTCCACTCTATGATTCCCGCAATTCTTTCGCTTTCCTTCGGTACTATTGCGGGCTTGGCAAGGTCAACCCGTGCGGAGCTTACCGAAACGCTCACTATGGACTATATGCTTCTTGCGCGGACGAAGGGACTTACGAGGGCGCAGGCAACGACAAGACACGCGCTCAAAAACGCGATGGTGCCCATACTTCCCGGTATTATCGGAAGCTTTATCGGCATTCTTGGCGGCTCTATGATTATTGAGCAGATTTTCTCGATACCCGGCGTAGGTCAGCTTTATATAAAGTCTGTCACTCTTCGTGACTACGACGTATTTATGATGGACAGTATTTTCTATACCTTTGTAAGCCTTTTGGCGGGTATTATTGTAGATATAAGCTACGGATTTATCGATCCGAGAATAAGAATGGGAGAGAGATAATATGGATAAAAGCACGAATATTGTATCAATCCCAAAGGAAAAATTTGAGTTCGTCGCACGCGGCGAGCGTATAAAGGACCAGAAATTCGAGGATAAGCCGATTGGCTATTTCCACGACGCATGGAATCGCTTTTGCAAGAACAAGGCATCGATTGTTGCCGCTATAATTATTCTTTGCATCGTGCTTTTTGCAATAATCGTTCCGTTTTTCAATCCCGCGAATATTGGCACGGTTGCAAACACAAGATATCAGAACAAGGTTCCGCGCAATCTTACCCTCTCCAAAATCGGAATTTTGACGGGCGACCTTGAAATACAGTATAACGAAAAGGGCTTTGCCAACATCGTTGGAATTGGCATTGCCGCGGGCACGGATTTCGAGAACATTCCCTCGATAGGAGAGGCTCTTGCGAATGCGGGAGAGCTTCAGCCCGTAACGAAAATCAAGTCAATCGAAAAGGTTATGCAGGGCAGAAACGAAAAGCTTATGTATAACGCAATGGTTGACGATTATCTTCAGGTTGGCTTTAGCTACGAGGACGTCGAGCAGGAGGAATACCAGCGTATGCTCGCTTGGCAGGAGGAAACGGGAATTCAGCTTTTGTACCCGATGATAGCGAAAAACGAGTACAATTTTGCCGAATCCTCCGGCGATACCAACACCGCGGCAAACTGGTGGTACAAGACTAATTCGAGGGGCGAGCCTGTGCGAATTAACAGCCAGGGCAACGCCGTGATTATAAAGTACGACGATATAAACGACCTCGTGCTCGAGGATAACTACCAAAGAGATGCGGACGGCAATCTCGTTTACTTTAACTACGTCGGCGGCGGTACGCAGGAAACCGCTATGTACAGAGTAAGAACGCTCTACTACAATTATTACAGATATACGCACGAGGGCAGAGAGCCTGAATTCTTCTTCGGCACGGATACCTCGGGCTACGATATGGCGTACAGGCTTGCCATAGGCATTCGCCTTTCTCTGCTTCTTGCGGTGTGCATTTTCGCGATTAACTTTATTATCGGTGCAATGTACGGCGCTGTTGAGGGCTATTACGGCGGAAACGTTGACCTCGTTTTGGAGTTTATCTCCTACGTGCTTTCGGGAGTTCCGTTTATCGTCGTCGCGACCCTGTTCCAGATACATTTGGCGGCAAAGGCGGGCGCAATACCGAGTCTTTTGTTTGCCTTCGTGCTTACGGGGTGGATTGGAACGGCGAGCCTTGTGCGAACACAGTTCTACCGCTTTAAAAATCAGGAGTACGTTATGGCTGCGCGAACCCTCGGAGCGAGGGACAGGCGCGTTATTTGGAAGCATATTTTCCCGAATACCCTCGGCACGATTATTACCGCCTCGGTTCTCGCAATTCCGAGCGTTATATTCAGCGAGAGTATGTTAAGCTATCTCGGAATCGTATCTCTCGGCTCGCCGACGCAAACCTCGGTGGGAACGCTTCTTTCGAATGCGGAAAAGCTTTGGACCACCTATCCGCATCTGATGCTTTTCCCCGCGGCTGTAATTTCGCTTCTTATGATATGCTTTAATCTTTTCGGAAACGGCTTGCGCGATGCGTTCAACCCGTCCCTGCGCGGTGTGGAGGAATAAAATGGATAATATTCTCGAAGTTAAAAATCTGAAAATATCCTTCCGCACGAGCAGCGGTATTTTAAAGGCGGTAAGGAATATATCCTTTAACCTTAAGCGTGGCGAAACGCTTGCGATAGTCGGTGAATCGGGGTCGGGAAAATCCGTAACCTCGAAGGCTATTCTCGGTATTCTTGCGGGAAACTCCATCGTGGAGTCGGGCGAGATTCTTTACGACGGACGGGATATGCTTAAAATCTCCGAGGAGGAGATGTGCAAGATACGCGGAGATAAAATCTCTATGATTTTCCAGGACCCGCTGTCAAGCCTTGACCCCATCGTAAAAATTGGACGTCAGATTACCGAGGCAATGCTCCTCAAAAACAAAACCAACCGCAAAAGGGCAAGGGCGGAATTTAATTCCATGCTTGAATGCCTGAAGCAAAATATGACGGAGGCGGCGGAAAGCCACCCCGAAATCGATGCGGCGAAAATCCCCGAAATGATTGAAACCTTCGACGGCTTTAACATTCTTGCCATAAAGCTCGAAAACGCGTACAACCTATCCTCTAATTATGCGGAGGGACTTCTCTCGGATATAAAGGATTTCGTTTTCCGCGCGTCGAAAAAGCAGAGGGTGGAGGTCAAAAAAACGCTCCTTGAGTTCGTAAGCATATTAAAGCTTGTCAAAAACCCGTTTTTCAGCGCGGGCGCGGACGGCGAGATAGATACGCTTTGCAACGAGATTGCGCTTGAAAGAAAGGCATACACGGTGGCAAAGGACGAAAACGGAGCAGCACAGCCATATTTGCTTTCCGACCGACTTCTTTCGGCGCTTGAGCGCACGGAGCAGCTTCTTGAGAGGCTTTTGGCTGCGGAAAAGCCGAATTTCTTCCGTATCGGCTATTATTTGCTCCGCAACCCCGAGGCAAGCCTCGACTACCGCGATATTGCGGGAGTAAATCAAATGGCGCTCGAATACCTCAACCGCGAGTATATGGAGGAGTTTATAAGCTACGAGGAGCTTGCAATCAGGCACTCCTACGCAAGCTCGCTTGCCAAAAAGCGCGAGGCTCTTTCGGTGCTTGACGGTGTGAGAAAATATTTCTCCTCCGAAAGGCTTATTCCCTCCGAGGCAAAAGCCGAGGTAAAGCGTGCGGTTGACGCCGTGGAGAACGCAATCGACCGTCTTGAATATATAAAGGATAACGTTGCATACACCTTCGGCGGCTCGCTTCAAAGCGCGGTGGATAAATATTTCCGCTACGAGAGCCTTAATCCGAAGGAGGAAAAAAGATACGAAAAGCAAAGCGCAAGGCGAGAGGCACTCGTTGCCCGCGGTAAAAAGGTCGATTGGAGGGTTGCTCCGAAAAACGTTTACGACCTTGACGAGCTTCGCGCGGAGATAATTTCGGTTATCGACAGGCTTGCCGCGGTATATAACCGCGCTCTTGACGCGGAGGGCGAGAGGGATATTCACGCCCACGCCGTCGGACTTATAGACTACCTGAAGGGCAGGGCGTCCGAGGTGGTTTACAGGGTGACGAAAAGAATGGCGCGCGATAAGGCGATAAAGCTTATGGAGGAGGTCGGTATTCCCGACGCCCGTATCCGCTTTAAGCAGTATCCGTTTGAGTTTTCGGGCGGTATGCGCCAAAGAATAGTAATTGCGATTGCCCTTGCGGCAAATCCCGATGTTTTGATATGCGACGAGCCGACGACGGCGCTTGACGTAACCATTCAGGCGCAAATCCTCGAGCTTATCAACAAGCTTAAAAGAGAGAGAAATCTCTCGGTAATATTTATAACCCACGACCTCGGAGTCGTTGCGAATATGGCGGACAGGATTGCCGTTATGTACGCGGGCAAAATCGTGGAGGAGGGAACGAGCGAGGACGTATTCTACGATCCGCGCCACCCGTACACCTGGGCGTTGCTCTCGTCTATGCCCGACCTTGATACGAGCGAAAGGCTGGATGCAATTCCCGGCACGCCGCCAAACCTGATTTACCCGCCCGTGGGCGACGCCTTTGCTCCGAGAAACAAATACGCGATGAAGATAGACTTTGAGATGCCCCCTCCGATGTTTGAAATTTCCGAAACGCACAGGGCGGCAACCTGGCTGCTTCATCCCGATGCACCGCACGTTGATATTCCCAAAACGATAAGGGACCGCATAGAGCGAATGAAGACAAGAAACGGAGGAGGCTCTGATGGAGAATAAAATACCGAATGACGTTTTGCTCCGAGTGGATAATCTTTCGCAGTTCTTCAAGCTTGGAAAGCGGGAGCTTCGCGCGGTCGATCACGTGTCCTTCGACATAAAGAAGGGCGAGGTTTTCGGGCTTGTCGGAGAGTCGGGCTGCGGAAAAACCACGACGGGACGCTCGATTATCAAAATTCACAAAATTACGGGCGGTAGCGTGTTCTATAAGGGACAGCGCATTGCCGCGGGAACGAGGGATTATACCGACAAAATCTCCGCCTTGAAAAAGGAATACGCCGAAAAAATAAAGACCGCCGAGGGCGGTGACAAAAAGGCGTTAAGGGCGGAGCGAAATAGGCTTATTGCTAAAGTGCGCGCCGAGATGAAAGCCGCCGTAAAGGATGCGGGGGACTGCGACAAAAGCTATGCCGCAAGGCTCGTAAGCGAGCTTGACGAAAGGTATAAGCCGCTTATCCGTGAGGCGAGCGAGGCTGGAAATTCCGAGGAGCTTGCAAGGCTTAAGCGGGAGTACGGGGAAAAACGCCGTATTGCCAAAAACACGCGGCTCGTAACACAAATTCAAATGATTTTCCAGGACCCCGTGTCATCTCTTAACCCCCGAATGACCGTAAGGGAGATTATCTCGGAGGGGCTTGTAATCAACGGCATAAGGGATAGGGAGTATATCGACGAGAGAGTGTACGAAATTCTTGAGCTTGTCGGACTCGTAAGAGAGCATGCGGGAAGATATCCGCACGAGTTTTCGGGAGGACAGAAGCAGAGAATAGGAATTGCGCGCTCGGTAATTATGCGCCCCGAGATGATTATTGCCGACGAGCCCGTTTCCGCACTCGACGTTTCGATTCAGGCACAGGTTATCAACCTGTTAAGCGAGCTGAAGGAGCAATTCGGGCTTACCGTTTTGTTTATCGCGCACGACCTTTCGGTTGTTAAATATTTCTCCGACCGTATAGGCGTTATGTATTTCGGAAAGCTCGTGGAGCTTGCGGATTCGGAGGAGCTTTTCAAGCATCCGCTTCATCCATACACACGCTCCCTGCTTTCGGCAATTCCGCTTCCCGACCCGATTAGCGAGAAAAAGCGAAAGAGAATAGTTTATAACGCTCTTGCCGAGCATGATTATTCGGTTGATAAGCCCTCGCTTCGCGAGATTTCGGAGGGACACTTCGTTTACTGTAACGACGCGGAGGAAAATAAATACAGAAAAGAGCTTGACTGTGAATAAAAGAGCTGTTGTAAAATACTGTGCCGCGATTTTGATTTTCGCTTTCGCAAGCCTTTGCTTTCTTCTGCTTCGCGGAGCGTTTAGCACCGAATACGGGACAGCGGAGCTTTTCGGTATTCTGTCGGATGCCTTCGCACTTCCCGGAATAATCGGAATTATGGTGTTTTTGCTCGTTTGGATATCCTCGACGGGATTTTTCGATACTCTTTCCTACGGCTTAAGCGTTGCCGCAAGATCGTTTATACCGGGTATGAGGATATACAGGGATGAAAAATTTGCCGATTACAAGGAAAGAAAGGATAAAAACAGACCGAAGGGCTATTCCTTCTTGCTCGTCGTCGGCTCGGGCTTCACCCTTGTCGGAGTGATATTTTTGATACTTTATTTGCGGCTTGCTTAAAGCCTACGGCTGCCGCAAAAGCGAAAAGCGACGGACTCGCGTCCGCCGCTTTTTTTATATACCTTGGCTTAATATTCGGCTTGAATTGCTCGTTTTTCTCGAATGCGATTTGCGTTATCCGATTTGCTCAAATGAAATTCGGTCAACCGATTTATTTCAAGCGGATTTTTAAGCCCGTTTGATTTGATTGCGTTGGCTATTCGACCGTAAACTCGCCTTCGTATTCCTTTGCCGAGGTGAAAAGGTGAATACGCCAAAGATTTTCGCTTCCCCATTCCGCCTTCGCGTTTAGACCCTCCGAATAAAACTCCTCGATTTGGCATTCGAGTGCTTCGGGATAGCGAAGGATTCTTCCCTCTGCAAGGGCGATTTCTCCGCGTTTATTTAACACGGGTGCCACGTGGGACATAAAATGGAAGCAAATTTTCTTTTCTCTCTTAAGCCTTATGCTCTCCGAAATTCTTACTGTGCCGTCCGTCATACCGATTTTGCGAACGTAGCCTTCAAGCTCCGCCTTTTCGGGATATGCGCCCGTAACGTTGAGCGAAAGCGTCCTTGCCCTTTCGTCAAAGACAACGTCTGCCGCCGCGTAATTTCCGCCCTGCATTTCTCCGACGCCGCCGAAGGTAGGGAGATTGTGGTAATTCGACTGCATAAACCAAAGCTCGTATCTTTGCGGGGAGAAGGTCTGCTTCGTATATTGACCCACGCCCGCGTCGATAAGCACGGGCATTCCGCCGTAATAGACGACGAAGCTTCCGACGTCATTGTGGTTGTGGCTTTCACCGTTGTTGCCTCCCTTTGCGGCGAGGAACATACCCACACCCGTGTCACTGCTTTCGCGAAGAACCATAACCTGTAAGCCGTCGAGGAAGGCGGAGGTTGCCGCACTCGCGGGCGGAAATTCGGTGAGAATGGGCGTTGACATATTTTTGATTGAACGGTAGGGGGCGGAGGGGTTGAGCGTAGGCTTTACAATCCCGCGCATCGTCGCGCCAAAGGATACGAGCATATCCGAGCCGCACCTTTTTCCGTAGCGCATAAGAAGCGTCCCGTCCGCGTGTATCCTTCTGTGACAGTCGGCGAAATTCACGAAATTCCTTTGATGTATATTTACCTTTGCCACGTACTCGCCGATGGCACGGACGAGAGGATGCTCAAACACGCTGATTTCCCCGCCCGTCATATCGTAAATCGTTTCGAGCGCATCCCAAAGCGAGCCGCCCGCGTGCCACCAATAGCCCGCGCCCTCGTCACAGCCGCCGTCACCGTGATACCACCTCGTAAAGTTGTCAAGGTAGTTCATAGAGCGCTTTACGACCTCGGTGCGGACTCTCGTATCCTCCTCGATAAGCGCGGTGACGTAAAGGATGTTTGAAACTATCCAAGGATTCCAGTTGTTCGTGCGGTTGCCGTACATTCCCGTCCAGGAAAAAAGCGTGTTGATATAGGGGCGCACGGCTCTGTTTTTTATCTCGTAAACGAGTCTTTCGGTGATAAGCGGAGATACGCTGTTAAGCGCGTCCGACGCATACCTGTAAACCGCGGTCATGGTTGCCGCCGTGGTCGCGGAAAAAAGGTCTATGCCGTGAAGCCTTTCGCTGCCGAAAACCTCGGGCACGCTCGTTCCCGGGTAAGACGGGGAGTGCGCCGTGTGCGCGGGCAAAATCCAGGTGGACTCCTCGGTTATTGCCCAAACGACGTCGCAAAGCTTGTCGGTAAATCTGCCCTTTCCCTCACAGTATTCCGCCATAGCGAGGGTAAGCGCCATAGTGCGCCTTTTGAAAAATCTATCCTCAAAATTCGCGCGGTTTCCGATTGTAAAAAACTCTCGGTAGAGTGAAAGCGGCATAAAGGGAATATCCTCGGTAAGAAGCCCTTCCGCATCCGCGATAATGCGCGCGGCGTTTTCCTCGGGGATTTTTGACTCGGGCATATCAAGATAAAGCTTGAACTCCGAAAGAGGAAGAACCTTTCCCTCCGCGCTTATTTTTGAATCCGCAAATATTCTTGCTCCCATAATTTGATTAACTCCTTTAAGATACGGTTACGGTTATCTCGGCGGCGCTTGCCACCGTTCTTATATGAATACGCCAAAGCTTTTCCGTGCCCCACATAGACACCGTATTCATTCCCACGGGGTTAAATTCCTCAATTTCCGCGGTAAAGCGGCGCGACCCTTCGGGATTGCCGTCCTTTCCGTTTTCGTATCCCGTGCCGTGGAATTCAAGCCTTCTTTCGCCCGCGAGCATAACCTCGCACTCGGAAATGATTTCGGGCATTCTCGGCACGAGAAATACGAGGTCTATCTCTCGCTCCCCGTCGAGCGAAATCTCGTCGTGGACTGTGACCTTGCCCTCGCCGAGTGCCGCCGTCCTTTTGTAGGACTTAACGCCCGCCTCGGGGGGATATGCGCCCGTTACGTCAACGAAAAGGCTTCGCTCCTTCGCATTATAGCACACGCTGCTTGCGGCGTATTGCGCGCCCTCGCGCTGTCCAACGTTATCAAACATTGCAACGTTGTGATAATTCGATTGCATAAACCAAAGCTCGTATCTTTGCGGGGAAAAGGTTTGGCGGGTGTATGCCCCGACTCCCGCATCGATAAGAAGCGGCGCGCCGCCGTCATAGACGATAAAGCTGCCGACGTCGTTGTGGTTATGAAACTCGCCGTTGCTGCCGCCCTTGATTGCAAGCAGGAGGCCGCACTCGGGGTCCTCGCTCTCTCGCTCTATCATCACCTGAAGGTCGGGGAAATAAACGCTTTTCGCCGCCTTTTCCTGCCTTTCACCTCGGTAAATTGGGGTCATTAACCTGCGAATGCTTCGGTAGGGGTGTCTGAAATGAATTTCCTCGGCTTCGGTTTTGGACATAATTCTGCCGAATGCAACGAGGATTTCCGAGCCGCATTTTTTGCCGTAGCGCACAAGAAGCTCACCGTCGGGGTTACAGCTTGCGCTCGAATCGGCAAAGTTGACGAAGCGGTTTTTCGCAATTCTGAATTTTGCAATGTACTCGCCCATCTCGCGGATAAGCGGCTCGTCGAAAACGTTGATTTTTCCGCCCGACATATCGTAAAGCGTTTCAAGAGCGTCGAAAAGCGAGCCTGCCGCCGCGCCCCAATAGGTCGGACCCTCCTCACAGCCGCCGTCCGGCTTATATGAGTTGATAAAGTTGTCAAGATGCGAGAGTGCCTTCTCGACCGTCCTCTCGCGTAGCTGCATATCCTTCTCGATTATTGCCGTAATCAAAAGAATATTCGATACGTTCCAAGGACACCAATTGTTTACGCGGTTTCCAAGCTCTCCCTCCCAGGTAAAGCTGCAGCTTACGTAGGGGAGAATAATTCTTTGGCGTAGCTCGTATTCGATTCTTTGGCAAATAATCGGAGAGAAGGAATAAAGCGCATCCTTGTTATAATAATAAACCGTAGCAAGATTGGCGGCAAGGTATATCGAGCCAAGCTCAAGCGCGTGTACGTATTTCTCGCCAACCGCCGCGGGGACCTTCGTCACGCCGTAGGGCGCGTGCACGGTATGCTCGGGAAGCACCCAGCTTGCCATCTCAAGCGTTGCCCATACGTAGTCGCAAAGCCTTTCGGTAAATCTGCCCTTACCCTCAAACGCCTCCGCAATGCCAAGGTTGAAAAGACCGTTAAGCCTATCCGCCCAAGGGGTTGAGTAGGGCTGTATTTGCCCCTCCTCCATATACTTGCGAAAGGCGGAAAGCGGAATTACTGTCGGCTCTTTTTCAAGATACGACTCCGCTTTTTTTAACACCGCGCCCATTCTTTCCTCAAGAAAAAGCGTGTTGCCCTCGTCTATGAAGGGCTTGAATTCTTCGCGGGAAAGGACCTTTCCCCGCGCGTTGATTTTTCTTTCTCTAAACACTTTCATTTTACTTTAAAAGGGTGCAAAAACGCCGCACCCGCTCCGTGAATAATGTAAATTTTAAGGGGGCGAAGCTTAACACGCCCCTGTGCTTTTTGAAATTTTGTAAACAATTGTTGTCTTATTCCACAGTAAGCGTGTATTCGATTTCGCTTGCCGTGGCGGTAAGATGAATGCGCCAAAGCCGCTCGGTGCCCCACGCGGATTTCGTGTTCATTCCCACGGGGTCAAACTCCTCGATTCGTGCAGAAAGAATGTCCGCGGGGTAGTAAAGCGTCCTGCCCTGTGCAAGGTGGATTTTGTCACCGTCTATTACGGGCAGAACCGCAGACATAAGGTGCATATCTATTTTCTTCTCGCCGGCGAGGGTGATTTTATCGGTGACGGTAACCCTTCCGCCCGTAAGAGCAACGTGACGGCGGAAGGAGGAAAGCTCCGCTCCCTCGGGATACGCGCCCGCAAGCTCCGCACTGAAGGATTTTGCTTCGGGGTCGAATACCTCGTCCCTTGATGCAAAGCGAGGTCCGTCCTTCTGGTCAACTCCGTCAAAGGAGGGAAGGTTGTGGTAGCCCGACTGCATAAACCAAAGCTCGTATCTTTGCGGGGAGAAGGTCTGCTTCGTGTACTGTCCCACGCCCGTGTCGATAATTACGGGATTTCCGTCGTAGTAAACCATAAAGTTTCCTACGTCGTTGTGATTATGCATTTCGCCGTTGTTTCCGCCCTTTGCCGCGAGGAATATTCCCTTTGCGGAATCCTCCGACTCTCTTGCAGTCATAACCTTAAGGTCGGGGAGGTAGGTGTGCGTCGGCATCGGACAGTACTCCGCGTCGATATCGGGGGTGATAGCCGTGCGAAGCCCTCTGTACGGCTGGCTCGTAAGGACTATGCTCTCCTCGTGACAGGAAAGCTTCTTTCCGAAGGAAACGAGGAAGGGGGAATTGCATTTTTTGCCGTAGCGGATAAGAAGAGCGGGGCTTGGCAGCGTTTTCGGCGGACAGTCGGCAAAGTTCGTAAATCTGTTGCCGTTGATATTAACCTTGTAAATATATTCGCCGATGTTTTTAACAAGCTCGCTGTCGTATATCGTTATTTTGCCGTTTGTCAAATCCTCCAAAATCTCGAGGCAGTCGAAAAGGGCAGCCCCCGCCGCGCCCCAATAGCTCGGTCCTTCGTCACAGCCGCCGTCGGGGTGGTAGCAGTTGAGGAAATTGTCAAGCCTTCTTACCGAAAGCTCCACGACTCTTTCTCTCACGTAGATGTCATCCTCGATAAGGGCGGTTGCATAAAGCACGTTGGAGATTATCCAAGGATTCCAGTTGTTTACGCGCTGTCCCGCATCTCCCGTCCACCAGTAGGTGCATTCGATAAACGGAATGATAAGCCTTTCGCGAATCGTATATTTCATTTTCTCGCAAATGATGGGGGTTATGCCGTCAAGTGCCTCCTTCGCATAATGATAAACGGTGGTAAGCACCGCCGCCGTCGTAGCGGAGAAGAGCGCAATTCCGTGTCTTCTTTCGGAGTTGTAAACCGGGCCGAGCGTCATATTCGCGCCGTAGGGCGAGGTGTAAAGGTGCGCGGGCAAAATCCAGGTGGATTCCTCCATTATCGCCCAAACCGCGTCCATAAGCTTTTCGGTAAATCTGCCCTTTTTCTCGTGAAATTCCGCGAGAGCGAGGGTGAGAGCCATATTTCTGCGCTTAAAGAAAAGGGATTCGTAATTTGCACGGTTACCGTTTACGGTAAATTCGCGGTAAAGTGAGGCGGGAAGCATCGGTATCTCGTCCTTCAGCATTGCTTCTGCGCTTGCTACGGTTTTCTCAAATCTCTTGGGATTGAATTCGTAATTCGGCTCGTCCGAAAAAAGCCTGAAATCCTCGCGTGATAAAACCTTTCCCTTTACGTTGTAGAGTCCTTTTTGCTGAAAAATCTTCATAATTCTCTCCAAATCCTTTGCTTGTTGATAGCTTCTTAATAGCTTGCTTTTTGCGGCTGTATTTCTCCGCGCCGCCTGCCCGTGCATAATGCGTGCGAGCGTGTGCGCGCCAACCACCCCTATTGTAGGGTTATTCACGCACAAAGTCAACGCCCGCGGGCGCAAAAGGGCAATTTGCACAAGCAATTTTGGCGGGGACGACAATATACAAGGCACAGCGTTTTGTGAACTTATTTTAAAAAATAAAAAAAATCTCAAAAACCTATTGCATTTTTGCTTTTAATATGATAGAATATCGCTATGATTGTAAGTGTGCCCTTTATTTGGGCTGTTTCAATAACCGAAATTTGAAAGGAAACCTGAAATGATTTACGTTCTTTTGGCGGTTCTGCTCCTTGCTGCTCTCTTCATCGTTATCGCGGTTGTGTTCCAAAAGTCTGCTGACGAAGGACTTTCAAGCACTATTGCCGGCGGAAGCGAAACCTTCCTTGGCAGAGAGAAGAAAGGTGGCACCGATAAGCTTTGGTTCAAGTGGACCGTAGTTGCGGCTATCGTGTTCGGCGTTGCTGTAATTGCCGCATACGTTATACAGCCCGATTACACCGCAGGTAACGCTATCGATTATTGGAAGAACCTCGGTGAATGGGGAAGCCTGTTCAGCTAAGATAAAACGGAAGGAAACTTCCGTTTTTCTTTTTTCATTTAAAGACGCTTGTGACTTTATCGGTGTAATTTTTAATTCCCTACACAAAATAATCTTATGAAGAACAACAAAAAGAATTTTAACAAATTTACTAAAAGAAACGTCCATAAAAGAAAGGGCAAGGAAAAGAGCCTTCAGCGGATAAAGGCGGAGCTTGGAAAAAGCGGAGTGAGCTTTGACGGCGCGAAAATAAGCGTAAAAACCGACGGCGGACGGCGCGCAAGGGTAAGCCAAACGCCACAGCGTGACGAAATTCGCGCAAGAGGCTTGTTTTCAGGCTCGAAAAGCGGCTTTGGCTTCGTTACGGTTGAGGGCGAGGCGTGCGATATTTTTATTCCCGAGGACAAAACGGGCGGCGCAATACACGGCGACCTCGTAGAGGTGGTATATCACACCTACCGCCGCGCGGGCGGAGAAATCAAAACCGAGGGGCGGGTTGTAAAAATCGTCGAATACGGCGTTACCACGCTCGTCGGCACGCTTATACACGAGCCGTCGCATTTTCGCGGAAGGCGGCGCATACCCGATAAATATTATATTTTGCCCGACGACACGCGAATAGGAATACGGCCGACCGTAAGCGATACGGCGGGAGCTGTTGACGGTGACAAGGTTGCGGCAACCGTCCTTCGCGGCTATATACCGGAGGCGAAAATCACCGCCGTGCTTGGCGATACCTTTTCTATGAAGGCAAATTACGAGGCTGTGCTTATAGAAAGCGGCATACCCACCGATTTTACGCCCGAGGAGCTTTGCGAGGCGGAGCGCGTTGCGCGAGAGCCGTTGTCGGAGCAGGGGCGCGAAAGATTTGACGGTCTAACGATAATGACGATTGACGGCGAGGGGGCAAAGGACCTTGACGACGCCGTTTCCGTGGTCAAAAGCGGCGAGGGCTGGCGTCTTTACGTTCATATTGCCGACGTTGCGAGCTACGTGCGCGAAAAGACCCCGCTTGACCGTGCGGTTATGAGCCGCGGCACGAGCGTTTACTTTACTGACAAGGTAGTGCCGATGCTTCCGCCCGTGCTTTCAAACGGTGTATGCTCGCTTAACGCGGGAGAGGACAAATACGCCGTCAGCGCAGTTATAACGCTTGATAAAAACGGCGAAATCATCAAAACCAAAATCCTTCCGTCCATAATCAATTCGCGTGTTCGCGGAGTGTATTCGGAGGTTAATAAAATACTTGAAAACAGGGCGGATGCAGCCACCCGTGTTAAATATAAGCCTGTTTTGCCGCTTATAAAGCGAATGCACGAATTGTACACAGTTCTTTACAAAAAGGCGGAAAAGCGCGGCTATCTTGAAATGGAGGTAGCCGAGAGCGAGATTTTGCTCGACGGGGAGGGAAATCCCGTCGGTATCGAAAGGCGCGAGCGTGGCGTTGCCGAGAGAATGATAGAGCAGTTTATGCTTACGGCAAACGAAGCGGTTGCGAGGCTTTTGTCGGAGAAGGAAATACCCTGCGTTTACCGCGTGCATGACGAGCCGCCCGCCGATAAAATGGAGGATTTTCTGCTTTTCGTACACAATCTCGGCTTTGACACGTCGGTAATTTCGCGCGACAAGGTTGACACCGACACGCTTTCCCGTCTTTTGGGTATTGCGGAGCAAAGAGGGCTTCTTGCTCCCGTGTCATATACTCTCTTGCGCTCGATGGCGAAGGCGAAATACTCGGAAATTCGCTCGCCGCATTTCGGTCTTTCGCTTGATTATTACTGTCACTTTACCTCGCCGATACGCCGCCTGTCCGACCTTGCAACGCACCGTATTATTCACCGCGTTTTGCTGGAGGGAAAGCGCCCCGACGCATACAAATCCTATGCCAAAAGAGCCGCCGTCGCGGCAACCGATGCGGAGCTTCGCGCCCTCGGCGCGGAAAGGCGTATTGAAAGCCTTTACAAAACGCTCTATATGTCCCGCTTTATCGGCGAGGAGTTTGATGCTGTGGTCTGCTCAATCACCTCCTTCGGTATGTTTGCCGAGCTTGAAAATACCTGTGAGGGACTCATACCTATATCCGAAATGCCGGGGCTTTTCTTGTATGACGAGGGAAACCGAACCCTCCGCGCGGGTAGTGTGATATACCGCCTCGGGGATAAAATACGTGTCCGCCTTGAGGAGGCGGATATGATTCGCGGAAAGCTTCGCTTCTCGCTTTTGCTTTGATTTTTTGGCTTGCTGCTCGCTACCCTGTAAACCGACGGCAAATCTGCCTTAACGCCTCAAAAGCAGCCGTTATGCCAACCCCGTGTTAAGTTTATCAGCTGTTTTATAATTCTATGTTAAAGACAAATGTAAATTGTTATTTACAAATTTTCAAGGAGAATATATGAAAAAGGGAATACGCTTGCTTGTTGCCGTCAATTGGATTTTTCTCGTTTTGATGTCTTTATCCTCCTATTTTGACGGAGTCGTCGGCGAGCTTTTATATCTTCTCGCATTTGCTCTGTCCTTTTGCTTCGGTTGGCTTGGAGCGAGGAGGCTTCGCTACGAAAGGGAGGAGGAGCGCGGTCTTTCGGAAACCGATTACCCAAGGCTCGGTATTGATGCGAGTGGGGCGAGGCTGGTTTTGCCGCTCATAGCTCCGACCGTTGCCGCCGTTTTTCTCGTTGCGCTTTTGACCTCGCTTCTTTTGAATTTTCTCGGTGCATCCTCCGCACCCGTAGCCGACGAGCCTATATGGAAAATGCTGCTCGTTCACGCGCTTGCTCCCACCCTTCTTGAGGAAATGCTCTTTAGATATATTCCCCTAAAGGTGTTGTACCCATATTCGCCGCGTGCCGCCGTTTTGCTTTCCTCGCTTTTCTTTGCGCTTATTCATCTTGACTTGTACAAGATGCCCTACGCCTTTATTGCGGGTGTGATTTTTGCGCTTGCCGACGTCATTACGGGAAGTGTCCTTCCTTCGCTTGCTATTCACCTTTTGAACAACGCGTCCTCGCTTTTGCTTATGAAATACGGAGCATCACCCGCCTTTACCCTTTGGTTTTATATAACGCTCGGCGCTCTTGTGATTGTGTCGGTGGCGTTTCTCGTTATCTACCGCGAAAAATACCGTGACGGAATACGCAACGCCTTTTCGGGGGTTATGCAGCTTGACGCCTCGGTGCTTGTTATCTCGTTAACGTGTGCTACGATTGCACTTTTGAATATCGTCGGGTAGCTTTTATATCCACGGTTAATAACTTTTTCAGAGGTTTTTATGTCAGAGGAAAACGTAATTAAAAACGACGAATATTTTATGCGCCTTGCCATTGAGCTTGCAATGCGCGCCGAGGAGATTGACGAGGTCCCCGTTGGAGCCGTTGCGGTGCGTGACGGAGAGGTCGTTGCCGCCGCGTTTAATACCCGCGAAAGCTCCAAATGCGCCACCCACCACGCCGAAATTCTTGCGATAGAGGAGGCGTGCCGAGTAATGGGAGGCTGGCGGCTTCCCGGGGTCACGCTTTACGTTACGATGGAGCCGTGCGCTATGTGTGCAGGTGCAATTATCAACGCGCGTATTCCACGTGTGGTTTACGGCTGTCCCGATTTAAGGTTTGGCGCATTCGGCTCGCTTATCGACCTTTCCGCCGTCGGACTTAATCATAAGCCTGAGGTTGTCGGCGGAGTTCTTGGCGAGGAGTGCCGCGAAATGCTTTCCGCATACTTCAAGAAAAAAAGATAGTACTTGAGCTATCTTTACCGCCGTCTTTGGTGCGAAATTCGGTTTCCGTGCGTAGCCGTGTATATACCAAAAACGTCAAGCTTTCGATTTTTGCAAACGTCGGTAAAATTCACAAAACACCGCACCCGTGTTAAAAAAACGCGAAAATGAAGATATGCTTTATTTATAAAAATGACAACACTTATTTACACAAACGGCGTTTAACGGTTAATGCGTGACGTCCGTTTTTCTTTTATTCGCCGCGCCGCGGAGCATCAAGCGGGAAAAGGTGTTGACTTTATTTAAAATATATGATAAAATAAGCGTGTATGAAAAAAATATATCTTGAGTGCGGAAAGGTGTGCGCGGCACACGGAGTACGCGGGGTTTTAAAGGTTGAGCCTTGGTGCGATTCGCCGAGAGTGCTGGCAATGCAGAAGCGTATTTTCCTTGCCACGGGAGATGGCAAATTCAAGGAGGTGCGTATCCTCACCGCTTCTGTCAGTGCCGGATTTGTTCTTATGTCGCTCGAGGGTGTCGATGGGCGTGACGCCGCAATTGCAATGAAGGGAACGGTTCTCTATCTACACCGTGACGATATCCCCGTTGCAAAGGGCGAAATGCTGCTTTCGGATATGATAGGGCTTGACGTCATAGATGCAAGCACGGGCGAAAGGTACGGCGTAATTTCGGATATTACCGAGGTTCCGCGCGGACTTCTTTATACTGTACAAACCGAAAAGGGTGAGGTGCTTTACCCCTCCGCAGACGCGCTCGTTGCGGGCATTGATTCCGAAAGGGGGCTGCTCGTTACACCGATTTCGGGCTTCTTTGACTGATGCGATTTGATATTATGACGCTATTCCCCGAAATGGTTATGGGGGTGCTGTCCGAGAGCATTATCGGAAGAGCGCAGGAGGCGGGCGTTATCACCGTCAAGGCGCACAACATACGCGACTTTTCAAAGGATAAGCATCGCAAAACCGACGACACCCCATACGGCGGTGGACGCGGAATGGTTATGACCTGTCAGCCGATATACGATTGCTATACGCATATACTCGGCGAGCTTGGCGAGGGGGAAAAGCCCCACGTCGTATATACGTCACCGAAGGGACGACTTTTTGACCACGGGGTGGCAACCGAGCTTTCGCGCTATACTAATCTCATAATTCTTTGCGGGCATTACGAGGGGGTTGACCAGCGCGTGCTTGACGAGATAGTTGACGAGGAAATTTCGATAGGCGACTACGTCTTGACGGGCGGAGAGCTTCCCGCCTGCATTCTCGTCGACGCGGTTTCCCGTCTTATCGACGGCACTCTGCCCGAGGCGGTGTGTCACGAGGACGAGTCGGTTGCCTCGGGTATTCTCGAATATCCGCAATATACGAAGCCGCGTAGCTTTATGGGCAGAGAGGTGCCCGAAATCCTTTTGTCGGGTGACCACGCAAAAATAGACAGATGGCGGCTTGAAAGGGCGGTGGAGCTTACGAGAGAAAGACGCCCCGACCTGCTTCTTCTTCACCCCGAAAAGGAGGAGGCACTAAAGCCAAAGACAAAAAGAAAAAGGACAAGGACCGAGGACGGTGCCGCAACCTAAACGCTTGTTCTTTGCTAAAATGCAATTAACACTCCGCCAAAAATCGTGGCGGAAAATGAAAATAATTTAACACGCCCCCCGCATTTCGGTGCGACTTTGAACCGAGATGCCGATTTGGCGTGTAAACAGTAATTTACATCGGCTTCGACGATGCAAGGGAAAGGAGAGCTATGGCGAGAGGTCATTTTTCCGACCTTTTGGTTGGATACGAGGGTGATGCCGAATACGGCACGAAATATAAATCCGTTTCCATTACGGGTAACGTCACTCGGCAAAGAAGCCGATTCGTAAGACGGATACTCGATTTTTCGCGCGCCCTTCTTAATTGCTTTTCATATACCTCCACGCGAAGCTACGGTTTGTTTTTAATTGGCTTCGGCTTCTTCTCCTTCCTTTTGCACACGATACGAAACTACACGGCGGGCGACCAAATTCCGCTTTACGTAATAATTTGCTCGGTTGCGCTTGCGCTTTTCGGAATACCGCTTGTCTGCTTTGATAAGCAGCTTGCAATTGCGATGCAGGATTTTACAGTTACCGACTACGTTTTCTTTGAATTTTTCTGTCTTAAGCGTATGCACCGCATTAACCCGAGCCTTTCAAGAGGTGCGGAGTCGCGCGTCCTGCTTATAAAGCCGTACGTTGCACTTATCGTCGGTCTTTTGCTTGCCGCGTTTACGATGCTTGTGCCGATGTGGTGGATTTTAACCGCGCTCGGCGGACTGATTTATCTGTTCTTAACCTTTATCTCTCCGGAGTTTTCCTTCTTCTCGATTATTCTTGCGATGCCTTATTTGCCGCTGCTTGCCTTTTCCGACCTTGTTCTCGGAATTGCGGTGCTTGTAACGTTTTTGTCCTTCGCCGTAAAGGTTGCGCTCGGTAAGCGCGTTTACCATTTTGAGCAGTATGATCTTATTCTCGCCCTGTTCCTCGTGTTCGTGCTTATAAGCGGTATTTTCGTAAAGGGCATTGCCTCCTTCGGCGCTTCGCTTATTCTCGTTCTGTTTGCGATGGGGTACGTGCTTTCCTCCTCGTTGATTTCAAACCGCCGACTTGCCGACTGCTTGATTAAAGCGCTTATTATCTCGGCAATTCCCGTTTCGGCGAACGCGGCTTTTCTCGGCATCAGGTCGTTGATTTTTGACGGCTTGGACGGATTTGTTCCCGTTTCTGCAAGCTTCAAGAGCGCGGATGCGCTTGCAATATATCTGCTCGTTACGGCAATATTTACGCTTTATTACATTAAGGTCAGCCGCAGCATTGCGGCAAGGCTCTGGTGCGGAGTGACCTTCCTTCTAATACTGCTTGCGCTTTTATCTACCGCAAGCATGTGGGCGTTCGTTGCGGGAGCCTTTGGAATTTGCGCATATTTGTTTACAAAATTACGCCGCACGGGTCCCATCTTTGTGGGAGTGCTATCCTTCCTGCCGTACCTGTTACTCTTTCTTGGCGAGCGTGTGCTTCTTGCGATTGATTCCTTGCCCTTTGCCTCGGGCTTGCGCCTGGGAGAGCTTGCGGACAGGTGGAGCGCCTCCTTCAAAATGCTGCTCGATAACATTTTCGTTGGTGTCGGAATCGGTAGCGACAGCTTTTCAAGAGAGATAGTGTACTATTCAACCGAAAAATATACCGACAGCGCGAATTTGCTGCTTGAAATCGGCTGCGAGGCGGGAATTTTCGCCCTTATAACCTTCATTGTAATGATTTTGGTGCGCCTTTTCCACCGAATTTCATACCGAAGATACGTTGCCGTTTCGGAGGTGCGGTATCTTTCCTCCTTTGCCTCGGTGGCTATGTGCGTGCTTTTGGTTTTCGGCGCGACGAGCTATTTATTCAGCGACCTTGACATAAATCTGCTCTATTGGTGCGTTTTCGGCATCGGAAGCGCCGCGCTTCGCGTTGCAAAAAGAGAGCATGACGACCGAATCGGATACTATTCGGACGGAAGAAGCAGCGATGCCTCCGCTATGGATATAGAGCTTTTCTGACCCTTCGTTTTTCACGGCGTGCGGCGGGCTTGAAATCCGAAAAAATCACGCCTTCGCCTTTCAAATCGGCAGGTTGCACTCCGACGGTTGCCCCTATATTGGCGAAAAAGCCGCGTTTTAATTGGCGTTTTCGTCATTTTGTATAAAAAGTGATTGATTTGGCACTAAAAATCTACCATTTTTATTTTATTTACGTACTTGATTTTTAACGTGCAATTTGATATACTTGAATTACTAAAACTATCGAAGGAGATAGATTCGATGATTTCTCGCAACGTTACGATAAAGAATAGCGTTGGACTTCACGCAAGACCCGCAACCTTCTTTGTTCAAAAGGCTAACTCCTACAAATGCTCTATCTGGGTCGAGAAGGAGGATTGCCGTGTGAATGCAAAAAGCCTTCTTGGCGTGCTTTCCCTCGGCATTGCACAGGGTGTTACAATCAACATCATTGCCGACGGAATTGACGAGGCTGAAGCCGTTGACGGACTTACCTCGCTTATCGACGGCGGATTTGCGGATCTTTAAACCGTTTTCGGACTGTTCCGAATACATAATAAAAACGGCAGTCTTGGCTGCCGTTTTTGTTTTCTAACCCGCTTTAATAAATTGCGCCGTTTTCTCGGACCTTGCCGCGGTGCGGCATTGCCGAAATTCATAGGAGGGGAGGCTTTGGCGTGACGAGAATTGAAAGACTTCGCGAAAAGGCAAATTCCTTGCCGACGACGCCGGGCGTTTATATTATGCGCGCCGCGGGCGGAGAGATAATCTACGTCGGAAAATCCAAAAAGCTCAAAAACCGTGTAACGAGCTATTTCGTTTCTGGCAATCACAGCTACAAAACCGAGCGAATGGTTGCACTCGTGCAGGATTTTGATTTCATCCTTTGCGATACCGAGATAGAGGCACTTGCTCTTGAAAATACGCTGATAAAAAAGCACTCCCCGAAATATAACGTAAAGCTGAAGGATGCGAAATCCTACCCCTACGTAAAGATGACGAGGGAGGAATATCCTATGCTCCTCGTCACGCGCGAGAGAAAAAGCGACAGAGCGAGATACTTCGGACCCTACCGAAGCACCTCCGACGCCTATACCGCGCTTGAAACGGTGAAGAAAATATTTGCGCTCCCGACCTGCAAGCGCTCCTTTCCCCGCGACATCGGGCGCGAAAGGCCCTGCATTTACAAGGATATGGGAAGGTGCGTTGCCCCCTGTGCGGGCGGAATAAGCCGCGAGGAATATCTCGGGCTTGTTAATTCTGCGGCGGCGGTGCTTGACGGAAATATCCGCGCCACGGTTGCGGAGCTTACTCTTAAAATGGAAAACGCGGCACAGGAGCTGGAGTTTGAACGCGCGGCACAGCTTCGCGACAGCATCCGTGCGCTCGAAAGACTCGTAGAGGGTCAAAAGGTGGTTGCCGACCCGAAAATTTCGCGCGACGTTTTCGCGCTTTATACCTCGGACACGGTGGGAGTGCTTGCCATTTTGTCCGTGCGCGGCGGCGCACTCGTAAACAAAAACGAATTTATTCTTTCCTCCTCCGAGCTTACGGGGGCGGAGGATGCGCTCACGCTTATTGCGGACTACTACGATACGGCGGGCAATGCTCCGCGGGAAATAATGCTTGATTTTTCGCTTTCGGAGGACGACCTCTCGCTTCTCGGAGAATATCTCGCAATCGACGCGGGACACAAGGTTTCGGTAAGGATTCCCGAGAGGGGTGACGGCAGGCGGCTTTGCGATATGGCTCTTGAAAACGCAAGGGAGGCTGCAAATCAGTTTAAAAGAGAGGCAACGAAGGCGGATAAAACGGTCGAAAGGCTCGGCGAGCTGCTCGGACTCGACACCCGGATTAAAAGAATTGAAGCGTACGATATATCCAACTTCGGCAACGAAAGCATATTTGCATCTATGGTCGTTTGGCAGGGCGGAAGGCTCGCGCGCTCGGACTATCGCGCGTTTTCGATAAGAACGACGGCTGGCGCGGACGATTACGGCTCTATGCGCGAGGCTCTTACGCGAAGGCTCTCGCACGTTGGTGACGGAAGTCCCTCGCTCGGAGAGCTTCCCGATTTAATACTGCTTGACGGCGGAGTGGGACAGGTATCCGCCGTGCGCTCGGTTATGGAGGAGTCGGGAATTGAAATTCCGCTTTTCGGTATGGTGAAGGACGACTTTCACAAGACTCGCGCCATAGTTGACGAGGAGCGCGAAATCTCCATTGCAAAGGAAATGAGTGTGTACACATTTGTTTACAATTTGCAGGAGGAGGCACACCGCTTTGCTCTTAAGCATTCGTCGGGAAATCAGACGAAAAAATTGACACGCTCCACCCTTACCCGCATAAAGGGCATAGGCGAAGCTAAAGCGAGGGCATTGCTTTCCGCTATGCCGCTTGCCAAAATAAAAACGGCAACCGCCGCGGAGCTTTCCGCCGTGAAGGGCATCTCCGAAAAAGATGCGAAGGAGATTGTTGCCTATTTTGAAAACGAAAGGAAAAACAAAAAATGATAAGAATTATAACCGGCACGGCAAAGGGCAAAAAGCTCATATCGCCCGAGGGGGATTCGACACGCCCCACCTCCGACAGAATAAAGGGGGCGATGTTTTCCTCCATACAGTTTGACATTGAAGGCCGCCGCGTGCTTGACCTTTTTGCGGGGACGGGACAGCTTGGGCTTGAGGCTCTTTCCCGCGGGGCGGAGTCCTGCACCTTCGTGGAAATTGACCGCGACGTTATGGAGATTATCAAGAAGAATGCAAGGGCGACGGGCTTTTTTGAGGTCTGCCGCTATGCGGTAAGCGACTGGCGCAACTTTATAAGAAAGGCGGCGGGCAGGGATGTTTACGACCTCGTTTTCATTGACCCGCCCTACGCAATGGAGTGCTGCACCGATGCGGCGCGCCGCCTTGCCGATGCGAAAATTATTATCCCCGGGGCAATCCTCGTGCTTGAGTCGGGGGAGGAAAATATCGACCTTGAAGGGCTTCCCGATTTCGAGGCGGTGAAGTCAACGAATTACGGCAAAAAAACCGCCCTGCACGTGCTTATATACCGCGGATGATTATTAAAAGCGAGGGCAAAATCCCTTATAACCGTCTGTAATTTGCCACCGTGCGGCTTCGTTTACATCGGCTTTTTTTGCGTTGCTTGACGGTTTATGCGTTATATTTTTAATATTTATGCGCATTTTATTGACAAATCCGCGCGCGTGGTGTATAATTTTTATTTGTTAAAGAAAGGAGCGAGGTATGACCGTTATCCTTCCCGGCAGCTACGACCCCGTAACCGTCGGACATCTTGAAATAATCAAAAGAGCGAGTAAGGCATACGACGGGGTTTACGTCGTGATATTCGTTAACGAGGCAAAGGAATATACCTTCTCTCTTGAGGACAGGGTTTGTATGCTCCAGCTTGCCTGCGAGGAGCTTGACAACGTTTTGGTTTCCTTTTCTCTCGGACGTGTGGTTGACTATATGCGGGAGCATAATATCGACAAAATCGTGAAGGGATACCGCACCGACGCCGACCTTCCGTGGGAAAAAGAGCAGGCGGAATATAACAAAAAGCACGGAGGCTTTGATACCGAGCTTATAAAATGCGACGCGGCGCTCGAGGGAGTAAGCTCCACCGCCGTGCGCGAGGGACTTAAAAACGGGGAGGACGTAAGCCACCTTCTCCCCCCACCCGTGTTAAATTATATACGGGATTTAACCGACCGCAAGGATTGAATTTCCAAACGGCACAGGCATTGTAATTAATTTACCGAAAGGATATGAATATGAAGGCAAGAATTGAAGAGCTTCGCTTGAGCTTCAAGGCGGCACTCGCTGAGTGCAAGAGTGGTGCGGAGCTTGAGGAGATAAGAATAGCCTACCTCGGAAAGAAGGGACATATCGCAGAGCTTATGAAGGGTCTGCGCGATGTTGCCGACAAAAAGGAGGCGGGACAGCTTATCAACGGACTTAAAACCGAGATAGAGGCGGCAATCGCAGAGGCGGACGAGCAGTTTAAGCGCGCAGCTATCGAGGCACAGGTAAGGAGCGCGAAAAAGTACAACCCCACCCTGGTTACCGAAAGGGAGCTTGGCTCCTATCACCCGATTACCCTCGCAACCCGTGAGGTTTGCGACGTATTCCTCGGAATGGGCTTTACCGTTGAGAATTTCGACGAAATCGTTGACGATTACCAGTGCTTTGAGGCGCTTAATATTCCAAAGCATCACCCTGCAAGAGATATGCAGGATACCTACTATCTCGATAATGGACAGCTTCTTAAAACGCATACCTCCGCGGCGCAAAACTCAATTATGAAAAAGTACGGCGCGCCCCTTCGCGCTATCTTCCCCGGAAGATGCTTCAGAAACGAGTCAACCGACGCCTGCCACGAGAACACCTTCTTCCAGATGGAGGGAATGATGATAGACGAAAATATCTCTATCTCAAACCTTATCTACTTTATGAAGACAATGCTCTCCGAGGTTTTTCAGCGTGACGTAAAGGTACGCCTTCGCCCCGGATTTTTCCCGTTTGTCGAGCCGGGCTTTGAGCTTGACATCAACTGTGCAATTTGCGGCGGAGAGGGCTGCCCCTCCTGCAAAAACTCGGGCTGGCTTGAGCTTTGCCCCTGCGGTATGATACATCCCCGCGTGCTTGAGGAGGGCGGTATCGACACCGAAAAATACACCGGCTTTGCATTCGGTCTTGGACTTACCCGTCTTGCAATGATGAAATACGGTGTAAAGGATATTCGTGATTTCAACAGCGGAAGCCTTAAATCTCTTTCGCAATTCAAATCTATATAAAAGGGAAGGGAGGACGAAAATATGTTTTTATCTATGAATTGGATTGGCGATTTCGTTGACCTTTCCGGTCTTGACAAAAGGTCGCTTATTCACAACTTTACCCTCTCTACCGCGGAGGTAGAGGATATAATCGTAAAGGGCGAGGACACCTACGGTGTAGTTGTTGCAAAAATCCTTTCGGTTGAAAACCACCCCAACTCCAAAAAGCTTCACCTTCTCAAGGTTGACGCGGGCGAAAAGGTGCTTGATATCGTTTGCGGCGCTCCCAACGTAAGAGAGGGAATGAGGGTTGCCCTTGCTACCGAGGGCGGTGCTGTACAGGGACACAAGATTTCCGTGGCTACCGTTGCGGGCTTTACCTCCTACGGTATGTGCTGCTCGGAGGCGGAGCTTGGAATTTCGGACGACAACTCCGGAATTATGGAGATTTTCGACGATATCCCCCTCGGGACGGACATAAAGACGGTTTACGACATTGACGATATTATCTTCGAGGTTGATAACAAATCGCTTACCAACCGTCCCGACCTTTGGAGCCATTACGGCATCGCGCGCGAGTTTGCAACCATTACGGGCAGAAAGTTAAAGGCACCCGTGCTTCATTCTCTCGTGCAGTATGACGCCCTCCCCGCGGTTGACGTTGACGTAAGGGCAACCGACCTCGTATGGCGTTATTCGGCTATCAAGGTTGAAAATATCACGAGAAAGGTATCTCCCGTGAATATGCGTATCCGCCTCTATTACTGCGGCTCTCGCGCAATTAACTTCCTTGCCGACCTTACCAACTACGTAATGATGGAGCTTGGACAGCCTATGCACGCCTTTGACCTTCGCAAGGTTGATGCAATAGAGGTTCAAACATTCCCGAATAATTACGAGTTCACCACCCTTGACGGTGTTACCCGCAAGATGGACGAGAATATGCTTATGATTACCTCGCACGACCTCCCCGTTGCGGTTGCGGGTATTATGGGCGGCGACGCATCGAAAATCGAGGACGACACCGACTCTCTCCTTCTTGAAAGCGCGACCTTTGACGGCGTTTCGGTAAGAAAGACCTCCACCCGTCTCGGACTTCGTACCGATGCTTCGATGAGATACGAAAAGATGCTCGACCCCGAGCTTTGCCGTACCGCAACCGAAAGACTTCTTTCGCTTCTTGTGGAGCTTGACGGCGGCGTGCGCGTTGTTTCCCGCTTTACCGACGCTTACGTAAGGAAATATCCCACGATAACTCTTACCTTTGACAGAAGATACGTTGACAGATACACGGGTATATTCATTCCCAACGATAGAATTGTCACTACGCTTACGGGTCTTGGCTTTAAGGTTGTACAAAGCGGTGACGAATTCACCGTAACCGTCCCCTCCTGGCGTGCGACGAAGGACGTTACCATAAAGGCGGATATTATCGAGGAAATCACCCGTATCTACGGCTATGATAACTTTGATATTTGCACCTCTGTTTCCGCGCTCAAGCCCATCAGAGCGGAGGTTACCGCCTCCGACGAGGACAGAATGAAGGATATTCTTGTAAAGACCTACCGTATGCACGAGGTTCATTCCTATATCTGGAGTGACAGTGCAAAGAACGCGGAGCTTGGCATCAAGACCGTAGAGGGCGTGAAAATTATCAACGCACAGACCCCCGACCACCAATATATCCGTACCACAATGATACCCACCCTCCTTGCATTTGCGAAGGAAAACAAGGGCTATCGCGACGAGTACGCAATCTTTGAAATCGGTCACACGGTTGACGGGCTGAAGGAAAACGGCTACTGCAACGAGCAGCATAAGCTTGGCGCGGTTATCTACTCAAAGAGTGCAACCGAGGAGGAGCTTTTCCTCCGTATGCGCGACGTAGTGCTTGAGCTTTGCTCGGATATTCTTCACAGAAATCCCGAGTTTGTGTCTGCGGAGCGCGACTATGACTTTGAGCATCCCGTAAACACCTTTGACATTGTTATCGACGGCGTAAAGCTCGGATACCTTTCCGTGCCGCACCCCGTTGTGCTTGGAAATATCGACAAAAAGTGCGCGGTTGCCTTCTTTGAAATCAACACGGAGCTGTTTGCCGCAACGAAGCTCGGAGCAAATAAGTACGCCGAGCCGTCGAAATTCCCCGCAATCGATATCGACCTTACCTTCACCTGTGACGTTTCCGCGGTTTCCTTTGGCGCGGTGGTTAACGCCGCAAGCGAGGCTGCGGGAGATATTCTCTCCGACGTGAAGATGAAGTACGTTTATACCGACGAGGCGGGAGTTACCGCCCTCACCCTCCGCTTCTCCTTCGTATCGAGAGAGCGCACCCTTTCCAAGCAGGAGTTGGAGCCTCTTACGAATGCGATTATCGACGCACTCCTTCCTCTCGGAATGGTAATGAAGGCGTAAGCGAAAGCACGGCGGAAAGCACGGCAATAGCCGACTTAATGCCGCGGCATAATAGAAACACAAAACAGGACACCCGACTTAAAAAATCGGGTGTCCTTTAAATTACGTAAAGCTGAAAACGTAAATTTAAATTGTCCTTTTTTGCCGCCTTCGGGAGCGCCGCAAAAAGGGCGTGCGTTGTCTTTGATTTTGTTAAAAGGAATACACGGGGTGGGCTTAATCCTCCGAAAAGCCCTCAAACTCGTCGTAGAAGCCCGCCTTTTTCATACATTCGGCATAACGCTCGTAGCTCCAGCCCTCGCCGATATTCGTGACGAAGTGGTTTTTGCCCTCCGCATCTCCGTGCCAGCTTATGAGAAGGAATGCGCTCGGGTCATAGCTAAGCTCTAATGCAGCCGCGGTGCTGCGTGCGGGAGCTGTGACTTTGCCAACGGCAACCGTCCTTCCGCTTGAAAGGTCGGTCACCTCGTATTCGCAGCTAATTTCCTTTCCGAAATCGTTAGCGGCATAAAGCGTGATTTTGCCGTTTCTCGGCTCGTCGCACATCAATGCAAACTGCGCCTGCGAGCGCTTTATGTAATGGTATGCGATTTTTCTTATTCCGTAATAATCCACCACCGCGTCCGAAACCTGCGGCCAGCCGTCGGCAATATTCCACCAAAGAAGCCCCGTCGTACGCCATTTGTTAATACGGAATCTCTCGATAAAGAATTTCTTTGCCTCGGCTTGCGAGATTTGGCTCTGCCTTGCAAAGTCGTTAAGGTCGCCCTTTGCCTCGGTGAAAATGCGCTCCACCTGCGTTACCATAAGCGGAAGGCGGTAGGCGTAGGGGTTGTCAACCGTAGTGGTCATCATTCCCGCCGCGTGGACAAGCCAGTCGGGATTTTCGTAAATTTCCTTTATTGAATTTTTGGGAAGGCTTTCCTTTGGAATGAATTTTTTGATTGCGTCAGGAGATGGACAGCCGTGGTATCCGATTTCGGATGCGAAGTGACAGGGGGCAGTGCCGTAATACTCGCCCTTGAAATAATCTCTCGGACCCCAAAGGTGCTGCTCGGCGGGGTGTCCCTTTTCGTATGCAAGCTGGTCGATGTAGGGCGAGCTTGGAAGGTAGGGACGGATTGCGTCATGCTCTCTGACCTCTCGCAAAATCACGTCGCGGGTGAGGCGGTTGAGGTTGGGATTGATAAAGGAGGGCTGCTCCCCTTCCTTAAGACCGTCGTCGGCGTAGGGCACGACAAAGCCGTCGCATTCGTTATCTCCGGCCCAAAGAGCAAGCGAGGCGTGCTGACGCTTCTCCTTTACTATCTCCCCGACCTCCCGTCTTACGAGCGAATTTAGTCTGTCGTCGTCGGGATAATGACCGCAGGCAAGGGCAAAATCCTGCCACACCATAATGCCGTTTTCGTCGCAGTAATCGTAGAAAAGCTCGGACGGATATACGTTGCCGCCCCAGCAGCGTATCATATTACATCCAAGCTCCCTTGTAAGCTCGAGATTTCTCAACGTATAATCGTCGTGACGGGCGGGAAGCGCGTCGCAGGGGACCCAGTTCGTTCCCATAACGAAAATGCGCCTTCCGTTTACAATAAAGCAGAAATCTCCGTCCTCCCCCGAAAGCGAGGTACGCTTTAGCCAAAGCGTCCTGATACCGAGCCTGAAGCTCATTTCGTCGCAGGGTGTACCCTTGTAAAGAAGGGTGATTTTCACGTCGTAAAGGCTTGGCTCTCCGTAATTTTTCGGCCACCAAAGCACGGGGTCGGTAACGTCGTAGGTAAGCTGTACCGCCGCGCAATACGGCTTATACTCCCGATGGAAGGAATGCTCGCCGCACACGCCGTCTATTACTATTCTGTAATCGGTGATAAAGTCCTCCTCGCTCACTATTTTAAGACAGGTAACGAGGGTGGCGCGCTTTTCGTCCTTGCTTAACGCCTTCGTGTAGGTGTACTGATTTGTGATTCTCGCGGCGGGAAGCTGCTCTACGAATACGCCTCTCCAAAGTCCGCCCGAAACGATTCGCGGCATAATATCCCAGCCAAACATAGAGGGCGCTTTTCTTAACATAAGTGCATCGTGATTGAAAGGAAGCCCGAATGACATAGCGGGGATTTCAAACTGTCTTGAATAAATAGCGGCGGGAAGAATATGGACGACAAGCTCGTGAGTGCCGTCCTCTATGCCGTCGAGAGGGAAGCGGTGCGCGTGAAACATATTCTCGGTAAAGCCGATTTTCTCGCCGTCAAGGAAGATTTCCGCCACCGTATCTATGCCGTCAAAACGGAGAAAGGCGTTAAAGCCGACGGCTTTATTAAGCTCGAAGCGGGTGTGATAATAGAGGTGCAGGTTTTCGTATTTTTGCGTTTCAATGCTACCCGTGCCGAAATAAATGTCGGGCAAAAGTCCCTCGCGCATAAAATCAAGCTCAAACGCACCGGGGACGGTAGCGGTAATGCTCGTAAGCCCGTATGCCGCAAGGTCGGAGGCACGCGAAATGCTTATACCCTCCCTCCTTACTCTTGAATTTTCAACGTAGGAAAGCTGCCAGCCGTTAATACTCGTTTCTTTTTTCATACCCTGTCCTCTCGCTATTTGGTTGTGTTTAAAGATTCGGATTATAATAGGTTTTTACATCAAATTATGGACTTGTCCGGGCTACACGCCACGGGGAGAGCGTTTGGTTATTTTTTGCCCCTTCGTGCGACTCTTGACGAGCCGCCCTTTGTGCTTTTTTTGCTTTTCGGTTGACCGTCTGCTACCGTCTTGGCTTTCGGGAGGCTCTTATTTCTCTTGCTCTTGCTTGGCGTGGGCTTTAGCGTGCTTAACATTTTTGCCGCGGCATTCTCCTTCGCGCTCGGGCGGGAATCACCGACACCGATAACGCTCTTGCCCATAAAGATGCATTCGACGCGATAGACGGATTTTCCACCCTCCCGAGCTTCGCCAAGGTCCTTGAAGGTCGGAGTTGCAACCTTTGCCCCCGTGGCGTGCTTTTTAAGCGTTGCCGCCGCCGATGTGCCACCCCGTGTCACCTTTTCCGCGGTAGAGGGTGCGGCTTGCGTTGCCTTGCACTCGGTTTTTTGCGGTGCGGAATTGTCAACGATTGTTTGCTTTTTATCTGCACGTTGCTTTTGCGGTTGCTTTTTTGAAGCCTTGCCTTCATCTTTTTTCGGGGTCGGCTTTTCTGTGCTTGCTTTATTTGTATTTGCTGCCTTTGGCTCGGTGCTTGCCTTTTTTACACTCGCCCTTGGCGTTGAAGCGGCTTTGCCCGTATTTACCCGTGGCTCTGCGGGAGTGCTTTTTGCATTTGCCTTTGGCTCTTGGCTTTGGTTGGCTGCGCTCCCTTCGCTTGCCGCGTCCTCCGAAAGAAGGATTTTGAGCGCCGCCTCCGCCGCTCCCGCATCCGCAATTTTAAGATTCTTACCCTTCGCGCTTGCGACAAGGCGCTCGCCTATATAAACGCCGCGCTCGTAGGTTTTCTTGTGGTCGGGTCCCTTCTCGCCGAGGGTCTTGTATATCGGCTGCGGAAGCTTTCTTTTTTTATCCGCGCAATACTCCTGAAGCGCGTTTTTGCTCGACTGTGCGGGGGGTGTCTTTGCCGCGTAGGCGGAAACGTCAAGCATTTTCGATACGACCCTCATAACCGTGGAAATATCTCGCTCGCAATCGATATACGTCGCGCCGATTATGCTCTCGAAAAGGTCCTCCTTTACCGACGGCTCCTTTTCTATTCCGAGCTTTTTGTCACCCTCTCCGAGGCGCAGATACTTTTCAAGCCCGATTGCCGTAATACATTCCGAAAGGTTTTTCTTGTCCGAAAGCTTTGACTTTATATTTGAAAAATCGCCCTCGCCGAAAACCGTCTTTATTCCGTAACGGTATCTTTGTGCGTGCATTTCTGTAAGGAATGTTATTATGGCAACCGAAAGCACGCTGTCGCCTATAAACTCCAAAACCTCGTTTGACTGGTATTCCTTTCCATGCTCGTTGCAAAAGCTCGTGCGTGTAAACGCCTGTGTAAGCAGGGACTTATCCCGAAACGTGTAGCCGATTATCCTCTCTATTTCGGGGATGCAGCTCGGAAAAAGGTCCTTTTTTTCTTCCTTCATAATTCAATCCGTCCTTTGTTAAAATTTACGCGGCATCGCGCGGGTCGGATTATATGATTTCGATACTAACCAACTACCGAAAGCGTATTACCCGACACGGTTAGTATAGCATTTTTATATCCGCTTGTCAAGCAAAAGGAAACGACAAAAGCCGATACCTCCGTAATAAAAGTCGCAAAATAAAAAATCCCTCGTAAAACGGGGGCGGGCGGGTTGAAATTGCGAAGCCTTCGCCTTTATTTGCTGTGCTACCGTTTCGGGAGCTTTTGGCGCATTGCGGCGTTTTTGCGGACAAAATATTTCTCCCGCTCCACCACTTGAAATTTTGCATTAAAAATGCTACAATACTTTGTGAGGATGGGGCTTTACCCCGACTGCGGAGGTGAAAATGAAATCAATTTTAATAACGGGCGCATACGGCGGAATGGGTCTTTGTGCGGTGAAGCGCTTTGCCTCGCTCGGATATACCGTTTTCGCGCTTGATATTTGTAAAAAGGGGGAGGATATAGCGGGGGTTATTCCCGTTGTGACCGACCTTACCGATGAGGAAAGCGTTATTCGCGCACGCAACGAGGTGCTTTCGCATACGGATACGCTTTCTGCGGTGTTGCATTTTGCGGGAATGTACAATCTCGATTCTCTTGTTGAAATGGAGGATACCGCCTTTCGCAAAATCCTTGACGTAAATCTTCGCTCGGCATACCTTGTCAACAGGCTGTTTTTACCGCTTTTAAAGCCCGACAGCCGTATCCTCATTACCACGAGCGAGCTTGCAATCCTTGACCCGCTTCCGTTTACGGGAATATACGCCGTGACGAAGGCTGCACTTGATAAATACGCCTTCTCGCTCGCAATGGAGCTGCAGCTTCTCGGCATACGCGTGTCCGTGCTTCGGGCGGGTGCGGTGAATACGGGAATGCTCGGAGCTTCTACCGCCGCCCTTGACAAATTTTGCGAGGGGACGAGCCTTTACACCTGCAACGCCGCCCGCTTTAAAAGCATTGTAGAAAGGGTGGAGGCGCGCTCGGTTTCGCCCGAAAGGATTGCCGAAAAATGCGCAAAAATCATCGCAAAGCGCCGCCCTCGCTTTGCATACGGTATAAACCGCAACCCGCTTTTGGTGCTGCTTAATCTTTTGCCGAAAAGGGTACAGCTTTTCGCAATTAAGACGGTTTTGAAGCCGCCGAAAAGCACGGATAAAAACGTCTGAACAAAAGGAAATCCGACCCCGTGTTAAATTTTGCGGGACTTAAAGATTTTTCTTTAATCAAAATGTAAACAATAGGTTGCATATGTAAAACAGCCCACGTTTGAAGCGTGGGCTGTATTTTTATACCGTTCCCGTTACGGTGATAACCGCTACGCCGGGGGTGGTGCTTATCGCTCCCGTTACGGGGTCGCGGGTGTAGGTTGCGGCGGGGACGGTGAGAGTGCCGTCGGTTGTCGCAAATGCGCCGCTTTCCTCGTCGTAGGTGTAGCCAACACCCTCCGCAAGCGTTACACCGTCGAGTGTTACGGTGATATTACTTAATGCGGGGTTGAAAACGTCGTTTACCGTCACGCCGTCGGTTGCAACTATTGCCGTGTTGCCGAGGTTTTGTACTATAAGCGTGTAGGTCAACTCCGAATTGTCGGTTATTACCGCGGGGCAAACCGCCTTTGCAATCGTAAGGCGAGGTGCTTCCTCTACCGTAATTTGCGCGGTATCGGTAATTACTCCGACACCGACGCCGCCGTTAACGCTTGCGGTGTTCGTGATAACCGAGCCTGCCGCAACGGGTGCAAATTCGTTTGCTCTTACCTCGTAAATAAAGGTTGCGGTGCTTCCCGCGGGAAGATTTATTCCGCTGATTTCAAGATTGCCCGCCGCGGTAACGGTTGGTGTGGGCTGAAGCTCTCCGTTAAGATAATAGAGCATCGAGCCGTCAACGTAGGTGAGAGGAACTACCGTGCCCGTCCCCGCGTTATAAGCGCCGAGGTCGTCGGTCACCGTGAGCGCGTTGTAAGCCACGCTTCCCATATTGGAAAGTGTTATTGCGTAAACCGCGTTGCCGCCCGCCGTGTAGGTCGGAGTTATCCCCGTCTTTGTAAGCTGAAGTCCCGAAAGAAGCTCCGCCTCGGTGATATTGGAATTTACGGTTTCGCCGCCGTAGGAAAGCGAAGCCTGATTAAAAAAGGTTGCCATTTTTATCTCCGTTGTTTTATCTTTCGCGCCGATTTTTCACCGGGTACGGAAAAGGTTCTTCCGCACGTCGCCTCGGCGCCAATATCATTATATGAAATTCCGCATTTTCCGACACGTCGCAAATTCGTAGATAAATGCCGCCGCACTCAAATAAATAGAGCGAAAAGAAGCACACCTTTCTTGATTTTTTAACGCAGGTATGATAGTATGTAATTGTATAAATTTTGTTTTTTTACAATTCTTTATTTATCTTGGAGGCGATATGATTTCGGAAGAACTTAAAAGAAAAATAGGACAGCTTTTTATGCTTGCCGTGCCGGGCGAGCGGCTTTCCGAGGAATATAGGGAGCTTTGCAAGAGCTATTACCTCGGCAATTTTTCGCTCAACGCGATGAATTGCTATACGCTCGAGGGGCTTTGTACATTAACGGAGGACCTTCGTGAGCTTGCACTTTCGGCTACGGGAGAATATCCATTTATCACCACCGACCAGGAGGGCGGCTGGGTTACGAGGTTTTACGAGGGTGCGGCGCTTATCTCCTCCGCAATGGCATACTCCGCGATAAACGCCGACCGCGATACGATGATTAAAAGAGGCGAGCGGCTTGGCAAAATCCTTCGCGCCCTCGGCATAAATGCAAACGATGCGCCCGTGCTTGACGTGAATATCGACCCCCGAAACCCCATCATAGGCTCTCGCTCCTACTCGGATAGTGCGGAGGAGGTTGCCGAGCGCGGAGTGGGATTTTGCATCGGTCTTGAGGGGGCGGGGATTATGACGGCTGTAAAGCACTTTCCGGGTCACGGAAACGTAAGCGCGGACACCCACGTCGGAAACGTGGTGAACATCACCGATGCAGACACTCTCCGCAAAACCGAGCTTTTACCCTTCAAGCGCGCCTTTGAGGCGGGGGCGGGAGCGATTATGACTGCACACGTTGTTTTCCCTGCGTTTTCAAATCTGCCCGCAACCCTTTCGCCCGAGATTATTACCGAGCTTTTGCGTCGGGAGCTTGGCTTTGACGGCGTGGTTATAACCGACGCTATGCTTATGAAGGCAATTGCGGGGGCGTATCCCAACGGAGAGGCTGCTGTTATGGCAATAGAGGCGGGCTGTGACCAAATCCTTTGCTACGGCTTTGACAGGGAATACGTGGAGGAGTCGCTTGCTGCAGTTTATTCGGCGGTGGAAAGCGGAAGGATAAGCGAGGAGCGCATCGACCAATCTCTTGAAAGAATTTTCCGCCAAAAGAAAAAATACAACATTGCCACCGCCGCACCCGATGCCGAGCTTGCAAGGCGGCTGGTTTACGATGAGGAGGCGATAGCCGAAGCCTACCGCGATGCGCTTTGCTCCGTTACCCGCATCTGGGACGACGGTATTCTCGGCAAGCTTTCGGGCAAAAAAATACTGTGTATCGCGCCGATTTACGATGCCGTAAGAGGAGTGGAGGAGGGAATGCGCCGTCCCTTAAGCTTTGCAGACGTGCTTGCAAGCTCGCTTGACGGTTCGACCGCACTCGCAACCTCCTTCGAGGGTCCTACCGAAGCCGAAAGAGAGGCAATTCTCGGTGACTTTGACGTTGCGGTATTCGGTATTCTCGACGTTGATGCAAGGCCGAAGCAGCTTGACACCCTGCGCCTTCTTTTGGAGCGCAAAAAGCCGATTGTTGCCGTGCTTTTAAAATCCCCCTACGATGTAAAATACGTAAAAGAATGTAACGCCGCAATTACACCGTACGGCTACACGACGCTCTCGGCGGCAGCTACGGCGGAGGCAATTAAAAATAACGATTACCGCGGAGTCTTGCCGATAAATTTGTGCGAGTAGGCAACGCCTCGCATAGTCTTTTTCAAAAAACACCTTCTTTTGTCTAAAAATGCACCCCAAAGGAGCTTTAGGCTCTCCGACCACGCCAAATCACGGAGGCGACCCATCAACCCGTATCGTTGCCGATATAGAATGGTATAACGTCTTGATGCGGAAGGTAGGAGCCGCCGTTTAGTCTATTCAACGTCAGCAATGTATAACGCAAGAAAACGCATTTTATCTCTGCTTTCGCCTGTAAGTGTATAAAAGCATAAACTAAAAACTAAACAAAAAGCACCCTTGGTGGGTGCTTTTTTATTTGCAGAAGAGAGGGTCAATGGCGGCTTTAATTGATGACGAAAAAATAGCAATAGCGGGACTTTGAGCGCTTTGGCTCGGAGGCTCTGATTCTATCGCCGAAAAAGCTGGGAATATTTATGCGGAATTATTATTATTTTGCCTTGAAAAAGTATAGAAGCATTTACGGCAAGGAATGAAGAAAACCGCCCGACGCATTTGTGTCGGGCGGTCCTTTTATATGAAGCCTCCGGTGCTTTATACGGTGATGCTTTTTCTCTCAAAATTAAGCTTGTCGAGGAAGCAAACCCATTTTACCGAGGCGTTGAGGCTTGGCTCGGGGTAAACGTAAATGAGCTTTCCGTTATGGTAAATGTCGAAATGGTCGCCGGGGGAAATGGGGAAGGCGCCGATTTTTTCGGTTTTGACGGTAAATTCAACCCTTTCTCCGTGCATAATGCCCGAGAGGGTGAATACGTTTTTGTCGATATAAACCTCTCCCTCTCCCGCATTCGGGTCCATAAAGCCGTCCTCTCCCACCGTGCCGAGTCGTGCCTTCGTCTTAAGACAGCCGTTTTCGGTGTCTATCGACGCCTGCTGCCACTCAAACCACTCGTTGACACATTTAAACGGGGAGTTATGTAGCTTGTAAAAATTATCGAGAGTCGCGTTGAGTCCGCAATCGCATTTGATATGATTGTCACGGGTCGTGAGCGTGTCCTCGCGAAGACAAACGGGGCATTTGTAAAGTATTTTATCAAGTCCCTGCGTCATATCGGCACATCTGTATTCGGTGCCCTCCATTGCCTTTTCGTCGTCGTGGAGGATTGCCGCCTCGGTTAAAGCCTTGATTTCGGATACCTCTTTTTGCTTCACCTCGTCCGCGGAGAGAAGCAGCCTTACCGAGCAGTTGATTTTTCCGAGTCGGTCATCACCCTTCTCGCGCCATTTGGGGAAGGTTAAATACGCGCCCTCCGCCTTCCATGCGTAGAGATTTACACCGAGCTTTTTGATAAGCTCCGCCGTGCCCTCCGTAACCGGGAGCGTGTGACCGTAGCAGGAAAGCCTTCCCTCGGGGAAGATTAGTATAACCGCGTTTTCCTTCTTCGCCTGAAGCACGTTCATTATCGTGCCGACGTCGGGGGTAAACATCTTTTTCGTTATAACGTGCATAAGCTTTAAAAGCCGCGCCATCTTTTTGTTGCGGATAAAATGCTCGCTTACGATATAGGTGGGGCGAATAGGATAAAGCGTAAGCGCGGAGAGAATGTGGTCCTGGTCGGACGTGTGCGTTGCAACGACGATGGCGGGACCCTTTATGTCCTTTACCGCCGCATTGTCAAAGGTAATGCCGTATTTTCTCGTATATCTGCCCTTCAGCACGGCATATACCGCCGCGTAAATTACGGGGTTTACCTTTCCTATTTTTCTTCTGACCTTTTTCTTTTTATGCTTCGTTTTTGCCGCGGTGTCCCGACTTGTCGGCTCGGTGACTCTTTCGGCTGTGGCGGTATCCTTTTCCATATCGCACTCCGTTTCCTGTTTGCAAAATTACGCATTTTTCTACATTATACCACCGCCGCCGATAATTGTCAATCCGAAAAGCGGGATATTTGCCTTAACGCGCGGACTCCGTCAAAAAACGGCAGGGAATAGCCTGCCGCTTTCGTCTTGCCTTTTAAATGCTCGGCGAATAACTGCCGCCGCTTTTAAAAGTTAAAATATTTTTTTGCATTGAAGTATGCAATACCTCTTACGATTTCATAAAGGCGCTCGTAATCCGCGGGATATTCGCCGTTTTCAACCCACTCGCCGATAAGGTTGCACATAATGCGCCTGAAATACTCGTGTCTTGTGTAGGAAACGAAGCTTCTGCTGTCGGTGAGCATTCCGACGAAGCGGGAAAGCATACCGAGATTTGCAAGGGCGGTCATTTGCGCTACCATTCCGTCGCGCTGGTCGTTAAACCACCAGCCCGAGCCAAACTGTATTCTTCCCGCTGTGGGTGCCTTCTGGAAATTACCTATCATCGTGCCAAGCACGTAATTGTCCTTCGGGTTAAGGGTGTAAAGTATGGTTTTCGGCAAAGCGTCCTCATACTCCAAGCAGTTCAAAAACGCCGAAAGCTTTTCCGCAACGCAAAGGTCGTTTATCGAGTCAAAGCCCGTGTCCGCACCGATTTTTTCAAACATTTTTCTGTTGTTGTTGCGAAGCGCACCGATATGAAGCTGCATCGTCCAGCCAAGGCGTGCGTATTCCCGCGCACACACCCTCATCACCGCGGTTTTGAAGGCGTCGGTTTCCTCGCGCGTAAGCTCCTCGCCCGCAAGGCGCTTGTTAAATGCGGCGCTTGCATCACCCTCTGCAAAGGGCATATATTCGAGTCCGTGGTCGGAAAGTCGGCAGCCGAAGGAATTAAAATAATTTATCCTTTCGACAAGCCAGCCCTCAAGCTGCCCGTAAGAAGATATGCCTATCTCCTTCATATAGGGGAGGAAGGAGTCCTTTCCGATTTCAACCGCCTTGTCGGGACGGAAGGTGGGGAGAATTTTCGTGGGGAAGTTCTTTAACGCCGCGTGATATTCGAGGGTGTCCGCGGGGTCGTCGGTTGTGCATATAACCTCTACGCCCGAGCCCTTTATGAGATTTTGCGCGCTGAATTCCGGCTTTTGAAGGCTCTCGTTAACCCTATTCCATATTCTCTCGCAGGATTCCTCGGTAAGCACCTCGTCTATCCCGAAATATCTTTTAAGCTCAAGATGCGTCCAGTGGTAAAGCGGATTTCCGATAAGATAGGGCATCGTTTTTGCAAAGGCGAAAAACTTTTCGTATTCGTCTGCCCCGCCCGTGATGTATTCCTCGTCTATTCCGTTGGTGCGAAGCTGACGCCATTTGTAGTGGTCGCCGCCGAGGAAGAGGTCGTAGGCATTTCTGAATTTATAGTCCTCGGCAATCATTTTGGGAGAGAGATGGCAATGGTAGTCGATTATGGGCAAATCCTTTACCGCGGCGTAAAGCCTTTTTGCCGCCTCCGTTTTAAGCATAAAATTATCGTTAATAAAGCTCATGGTATTACACCGTCCTTTTTGAATTGATTTAACCGTCCGCAAGCACCGAGGGGCGGGAGTACATTTAATATTATACAACCTTTTTGAAATAATAGCAAGTCAATTTATTTAATAAATCGGTCTTTTTGCCCGTAATGTCTGTTATTTATTGATTTTTCCGATATGCTGTGTTATAATACGTTGGATTTAACAAAGCAAACGGACGTTGGCTTTATAAATACCCCACGGCATACGGGCGGCTTGTATTCTCGCGCACGGGGAGCGAGCGCATGGACGCAAAATTCGCAAAGCCAATGTCATTTTGGCGAAAATGTAAACAATTATAAACAAAAGAGGATTTAATGGGTGATTTGTTATTTGCGGTAAACGCAACCGCACCGATTGTTATAATGGTGGCTGTCGGTTATTTTTTGAAGAAAATCGGAATGCTTGAGGAGAATGTGGCAAGGGCGCTTAACAAGCTTGTGTTCAGGCTGTTTTTGCCCGTAATGCTTTTTCTTAATATTTACAAAATCGAAAGCTTTTCCGATTTGGATTTCGGCTTCGTTTGGTATGCGGTTTTGCTTACCGTACTGCTTTTCGGTATAGCGTCCGCCGCCGTCGTTCTTTTCACGCGGGATAATGCGAAAAGAGGTGCGCTTTTGCAATCGGTCTTTCGCGGAAACTACGCGCTCGTCGGAATACCTCTTGCCACCTCGCTTTTCGGTGAGGAGGGGGCAATAGCCGCCAGCCTGCTTTCCGCCTTTATCATTCCCGTTTTTAACGTGCTTGCCGTTGTGGGACTTTGCATTTTTTCCTCGGACAAAAAGCCGAGCGTGAAGAAAATTCTTCTCGGGATAATTAAAAATCCGCTGATTCAAAGCATTGCGCTCGGATTCGCGGTGCTTTTAATACGTGCGATTTTTCTGCGCCTTGGCGTGGAGCTTCGTCCCACCGACATAGAGCCGATTTACAAAACGCTTAACAGCCTTTCGGCGGTTGCAACCCCCGTCGCGCTTTTGGTCCTCGGTGCACAGTTTGATTTCTCCGCAATACCCGAGCTGAAAAGGCATATCCTTTTCGGGGTTATCGCGCGTTGCTTCGCCGTTCCCGTTATCGGTCTTGGCACGGCGTATCTTCTCGGCTGCTTTAACGGGGCGCATTTTGCCACCTTCGTAGCGGCATTTTGTACGCCCGTAGCCGTTTCAAGCGTCCCAATGGCACAGGAAATGGATGCCGACGCATCCCTCGCGGGACAGCTCGTGGTTTGGACAACTCTTTTTTCGGCAATCGGAGTTTTTGCCTCCTCCTACGTCTTAAAGCTGCTCGGTGTTTTTTAGACTGCCGTTGCCCGAGGCGGGAGCTTTAGGTTGGTGCAAAATGAGCCGCAAGACGCCGTTTTGCATATTATTTTAAGGGCTGTATCGGTTGACAGCACACCGTTGCTATGCTATAATTATGAAGATTTTGACCTAAAAGGGGTATTAAATGATTTGCAATTCTATACTTGACGCTATGGGGAACACCCCTTTGATTCGTCTTACGAATATGGTGGAGGCGGACAGTGCGGAAATACTCGTGAAGTTCGAGGGTCTTAACGTCGGCGGCTCTATCAAAACCCGCACCGCCCTCAATATGATACTCGATGCCGAAAGCCGCGGCGTTATAAACGAAAACACCGTCATTGTCGAGCCGACCAGCGGCAACCAGGGAATAGGTCTTGCCTTGGTTGGCGCGGTAAGGGGCTACCGTGTAAAAATAATAATGCCCGACTCGGTGAGCGAGGAAAGGCGTAAGCTCGTAAAGCAGTACGGCGCGGAGGTTATACTCGTCCACGACGACGGAAATATAGGACTTTGTATAGAAAGGTGCTTGGCGCTCGCTATGCAAATGAAAATGGAGGACGAAAACGTCTTCGTCCCACAGCAGTTTGAAAATCCCGCCAACTCCGCAATTCAGCGCGAGCAAACGGCGCTTGAGATTTTGGAGCAGGTAAACGGACCTATCCACGGCTTTTGCTCGGGCATCGGAACGGGCGGCACAATCACGGGAATAGGCGAGGCATTGAAGGCAAAAAATCCCGATATTACAATATGGGCGGTTGAACCCGAAAACGCCGCGATACTCTCGGGCGGGTCGATAGGAACGCATATTCAAATGGGTATCGGCGACGGCGTTATCCCCGCAATTCTTAACACGGATATATACGACGAGGTTTGTATCGTAAAGGACGGCGAGGCACTCCAAGCCGCGAAGGACCTCGCCGCAAAGGAAGGTATTATGTGCGGAATAAGCAGCGGAACCAACGTCGCAGCGGCAATTCACCTCGCCAAAAAGCTCGGTAAAGGGAAAACGGTCGTCACCGTCCTCCCCGACACGGCGGAAAGATACTTTTCCACCCCCCTGTTCGATTGATTTACGCAAAATCTCCCCGTAAAACCCACCGCAAAATACGCGGGTTGCCGTAAAATCTATGTAGCGCATTGCTTTTTGAAAGGACGGTATATCGATATCGGAAATGTAACTACCAATCCCCGAAAAGCAAATCCTTTCCCATAAAGCCTTTTTGAAATTTGCACAGCTATACAAAAAATCTGCCGATGAGGATGCTTAAAAACCTCATCGGCATTTTAACCTCTACTTAAACGACGGTGCGTGTGTTTCGCCCGTTGCAAAGGTGTTTGGTCCGGGGTTGGAGAGCGAGAAATACATCTTTGCTGCCTTGGTTGTACCGAAGTCGCGGTTCGAGCCGGTTTCCTGCACCTTGTTGAAGGCATCGCGGAACATCTGGTTGTGCGCTTCCTCGCGGTTGAGAAGAAAATCAATGGTCTCCCGCACCTTCTTGTCCTCGATCTGACGGTAGAGATATTCGTAAACCACCTTCGCTCTTTGCTCGGACGCGATGTTGGAGAGCAGGTCGGCGCACAGATCGCCCGTCACGGTGACGTAATCCGCCGTCCAAGAATAGCCCGAGGAATTGATAAGACCGGGATTAAGCCCCAGCAGAACATGCGTCTGCACCTCACCCGCTTGCACCTTGGTCGCATCCACGTCGTGACCGTTGAGCAGGTTAATGGTCTGTGCCACCATCTCCATATGCCCCAGCTCCTCGGCGGCTATGTCAAGGAATAAGTCCTTGATTTCGGGGTCCTTGATGCGAAAGCTTTGCGACATATACTGCATCGCCGCCTTTAATTCGCCGTTGCCGCCGCCGAGCTGCTCCTGTAAGAGAACCGCGTATTGCGGATTCGCTCGCTCCACCTCTACGGGATGAAATAACTGTTTTTCGTGTTTGAACATAACTACCTCCGTTTGTTGTATTCAACGTTAGTATTTCCCAAAACGGAGAAAAATATATCGTTGAATTTGATTGGAAATTTCAAAATTTTGTGGTATAATTATGTTGAAAACACTTCGGAAAACAACGTTTTCTCCCAAACGTGTTGTTCCGTTTCTTTCTTGCGGTTGGTATAATAAAGTCACAATAAACAACCGAAAAGGAGAAACAAAATGAACACAGACAAAATCTACGCAGAATCCATCGCAAAGGAGTATGCCCCCAAGGACAGCTCCAAAATCGTAGCACTCCGCAAGCTCGACCGAAAGGCAAAGCTGCCTGCAACCATCTTCACCTATACTTGGGGTATCATATTCGCACTTGTATTCGGTACGGGAATGTGCCTTGGTATGCAGGTTATCGGTAGCGGTATTACCGGCATGGTAATTGGTATTATCGTTGGCATTATCGGTATGATAGGATGCGGTGTGAACTATCCGATCTACAAGAAGATGCTTGAAAACGGCAAGAAGAAGTACGCCTATGAGATCGTGGAGCTTGCGAGAGAGATTAGCGAGAGCAAATAAGCATTTACGGAGGGCGTTCTTATGAATAAAAACGAAAGTAAATACTTCAACACGGCGATACGTATGGACGAAGCCCTCATTACGCTACTTGAAAAGAAGGACTTTGAGTATATCACCATCAAGGAGATATGTGATACGGCAGGGGTAAACCGTTCCACCTTTTACCTACATTACGAGAACACCTCGGATTTGCTAAAGGAAACTACACGCTATATTATTGACAAGCACCTCGCATACTACGAAATAGACCAGAAACGCATATCTCTGCAATTTGAAACCTGCAAGCGTGAGAAGCTTTTATTTATCACAGACGAGTATCTTGAGCCTTATTTGACGTTTATTAAGGACAATCAGCGTTTGTTCAAGGTGTCTATCAAGCAGTTTAACTCATTTAATATGAATGATGTGTATGGCAGAATGTTTGAACACATCTTCAATCCTATTCTTGAACGTTTCCACGTTCCCGAAAAAGAGCGTGCCTATGTGATGAAATTCTATCTAACCGGCGTATTTGCTATTGTTATGGAATGGCTTGACAATAACTGCTCCGACGATATGGAAACGGTTACCCGGGTCATCACCGATTGTGTGATGGGCGAGAGGAATGTCAATGGATAGAACCTTGAAATTTGCCCTTGCGAGCTTGGTGTTCAATATGGCGTTTGCAACCTACCATTTTATCATGGGGTTGGTTACAAGCTCGTGGTGGCTATTAACGCTTGGCTCATACTATCTTGTTTTAAGCGTTGTACGCTTTGTGGTGCTACGCTCCAAATCGGGAGAGCGTTTCATTGCTAAGTTTACAGGGTGGATGTTGATACTACTATCCATACCACTTGCCGGAACTGTTATACTCTCGGTATTGCGAGATAGAGGGCACGAGCGGCATATGATCGTGATGATAGCATTGGCGGCGTATGCCTTTACCAAGATTACGCTTGCAACAATAAAGCTAATTAAAGCTCGTCGCAGTACATCGGCAACGCTGATCACGCTACGAAACATATCCTTTGCGGATGCCTTTGTGTCGATATTCGCATTGCAACGCTCAATGCTCGTATCATTTGAGGGAATGACCGAAGCAGAAATAGTGATTATGAACGCTACGCTCGGCTCTGCCGTGTGCGTGATTGTGTTTCTGCTTGGGGTAAACCTTTTGAGAAACAAAAAGGCATTATTTAAGACTTTGGATGATTGAATATTAGCGTTGAATGTCCCAGTGATTTTGGTGCAAATTTGGTTCAACACTTTATCAAACGATACTCACGATGTTCACGATATCGCACGAAAACATACGATAAATCTACGATATCACACGTATTTCCACGATATTCACGATATCAAACGGTATTGTTAAAACTCCAAGAGATAAGTTTTTATATTATATACAAAAAGCTCTGCAACGCAGAGCTTTTTGTTTTATCTGATATTTACTTTCAGTAAAAAATATGCTATAATCAAATTGATACGTAAACTTAAACATTTGGAGGTGTAAAATGCGAAAATCATTTGTGTGCAGTTTGTGTCATAATGGTATACTGGGCGGTGGACTTTATATTGAAGACAGCTCCATTATATACAAGACAAACAAGCTTACGGTGGATAGCAAATATAGGAATCTTGTATTGCCGCTCAAAGAGATTGCTGACATCGAATGGAAATGGATCGTTTTTCCTGTTGCAAACTTTTGTATGACGAGCGGTGAACAATATAGGTTTATCATATTCAATAAAAAGCGTTTCAATAAATACTATACCAAAGTTAAGCAAAGTCTTCTTTGAAAAAATGAGGTAATTAATGGCATCAAGCAAAGAATATTTGGATTTTATATTAGATCAGTTATCCGAGTTGGAAGAAATAACGTATAGAGCTATGATGGGTGAATACGTTATTTATTATCGCGGTAAAATTGTTGGCGGTATTTATGATAACAGACTACTTGTAAAGCCCGTTAAATCTGCTGTTTCGTTTATGGCAAACGTAACGTATGAGTTGCCTTATGAAGGGGCAAAAGAAATGCTGTTAGTTGATGACGTTGACAGCAAGGAGTTTTTAACAGGACTCTTTGATGCTATGTATGCTGAGCTTCCTATGCCCAAAAAGAGATAATAGACGTTTTAAGGAGATACGATTATGGAAAAAATTTGGACTGAGCTGTACGATGCCGCAAAATCGGTTTTAAATGAACGCAGACTTTCTGACTACGTTACTTGCGGCGAGGTTGCGGCGGCTGTGCTATCAAAATCGGGCAAGATATACACGGGTGTTTGCATCGATACTTGCTCGACACTCGGTATTTGTGCCGAGAGAAATGCCATTTTTAATATGATTACAAACGGTGAGTCCGAAATAGACAAGGTGCTTTGTATCCTTCCCGACGGATCAAGCGGAGCTCCTTGCGGTGCTTGCCGTGAGCTTATGGTACAGCTTATGGCGGGGAAGTATTACGATATAGAAATAATGCTTGATTATTCAACCGGACGCACTGTAAGACTCGGTGAAATAACTCCTGAGTGGTGGATCAAATAATTATAAATTAGGAGAAAAATAATGAAAAAAGACAAAAGATTCGTAAAGGTTTATTCACAAGGCGGTATGCTCGCTGTCGATATTCTCGTTGACAAGGAAACGGGCGTAAACTATATATACCGTCAATCAGGATACGGTGGCGGACTTACAGTTTTGCTTGATAAGGACGGCAAACCTGTTATTACTCCCTTAATGGATCTAAAAGGATTATAATAGCTATGCGTTGGGAAAACTTGCGTGAAGAGGAGTTTGACTCGGCTATTGAAAAGTCAAACAAGGTCTGTATAGTGCCCATCGGTTGCCTTGAAATGCATGGGCAGCATCTGCCTGTCGGCACTGATACAAAAACTGTTGAGTATATAGCAAACGAGGCGGCAAAGCTTGAAGAGGTCGTAGTTTTTCCGGGACTTTATTTCGGTAGTGTGCCGGGGCTCAATATGTGGAAGGGAACTATCGACTTTTCGCTTGAGCTTCGTCTTGGAATGCTAAATGAGCTTTGCTCCGAGATTGCGAGAAACGGATTTAAGAAGATAATGCTGCTTAACGGACACGGCGGGAACTGTGCAACACTTTCGGCATTTGTGAGGAGTACCTTGCACACGAAAAAGGATTACGTTGTTGTGGCACGAAACGAGTATCAGTACGGGATACAACGCCTCGCACGTGAGCTTCGCGGAGGACAAAAATTCCCCGAGCTTAACGAGGAAGATATAAAAAACATACTCTCATTTTCTGAAAACGAGTATCTGACGGGCCACGCTTGTGTGAACGAGACGTCTATTATGCTCGCGATTGAGCCCGAAAACGTTGATGTTTCAAGAGCAGATTCGGTATGTGGGCTTGATTTGCACAAAACCGATTATCTTACAAACAAGCCCTATTCCATTGACGGTGGTGTTGGTTTTTGGCTTATTGACCATCCGAACAGCTTTGAGGGTGAGCATATAGAGATGGCGAGTGCAAACATAGGAAAGGTTATTTTACGCAAACGAATTGAGTATCAGGCAGAGGCGTGCCGCCTTCTTAAAAAGGACGATAATTTACTTGAATGGTATAAAGAGCATTGGGGAATTGAAGAATAAAAAAGACTTGCCAATATAGGGTTGTACCCTAAAGGACAGTTTTCAAAAATACGGCATATCTCGAAAGAGTTATGCCGTATTTTCGCATTTGTGTCCACAAATGCAGTGCTTGTCAGGAAAATTGACAAGTCATAGATGAACATAAAAAAGCTCCCTTTTGTAAGAGGGAGCTTTTGTGATGCTGACTGAAACACTGCTCGGAGAAATCATTGCTCTTCGGACGTGAGCCTTATTCAAAATTTTCCAACAGATATTTTTCCGCTTTGGTGCACCACAGATTGTTGTTTGATTTCACTATGTTGGAAAGTTCTGCAAATCTCTCGTCCTTTTTGCCAAGCTCCGAAAAATCGGAAAGTGCAACCAGTGGCATATCGATATGAGTATATATAAGCTTTTTGCCTCCCGGAATGTTTGGTAGGTTTACCGTTGTATCAATCGCGGCGTTAATTCCGCCAACGTGCGTTATCATCGTCGATGGATCGATACGCTTTTCACCGATGAGCTCTACAATATCCTTCATATCCTCGGGGGTACTGCCGCTTGTACCGGCAACGTGGTGCTGCTCATAGTGCACGTTGTAGAAATTCATACAAGCAGAAAACGATTTGTCCATAGGACCTGCGAAGAAATTAAGGCAACCGTCAAAGGCAAGGATCGAATCGGCAAGCTCGACAAGTGCAGGAACGGGGGCATAGACAAAGGCATCATCAAAGCCCTTGCCATCGGTGAGATCACGCAGCTCATTTTTATCAGAACTGTTTATAAATACAAGGCGTATTCCGTTTTTCGCTTCTTTTTCAGAGTTAAAAATGCTCTTTGCGCGCTCAAGGCGAGCATCGTTGAGATCGGTAACAACGACGAGACTTGGCTTTACTTTACCGTGGAGTGCACAATCTATGGCAACCAAGCCCATAGGACCGCATCCCGCCAGTATAGCTACTCTGCCACCGTCCTTTATGTTCATTGTAGGCACTCCATTTTTGTCGAGGTGATAGTTTGACTTGTATCCTCTGAGCACACAAGAAGCGGGCTCGATAAGTGATCCGTTGAAATACGCATCACTGTTGAGTTTAATGAGAAATCCGTGGGATATTGCATGCTCGGGAACGATGGAGTAAGTCGAAAGCCCTCCAATATGCGGAAACGTATACCCTACCGTTTCATATCCGCCAAGATAGCTTAGAACCGGAGGCATGATTACTTTTTCACCAATAGAGTAGTCATTTTTCCACTTCTCGCCGACGTCTACGATCTCTGCACAAAACTCATGACCGACAATAACCGGGTTTTCGCTCACGTTATTCGGAACACGCAGATGCGCCGCACCTTGCTTTATCGTCTTATAAGTTGACATACACACGCTGTCACAAACAATTTTGATAAGTATCTCATCCGATGATATTGGGGGAAGCTCAAACTCCTCCAACCTTACGTCGTTTGAGCCGTAAAGTCTTACTGCCTTTGTTTTCATTGTACACCTCTCAAACACGGTTGCAACTGCCGAAGGTACGTATCTTTTCACGGATAACTTCCTTCATTTTGATTCTGGCATCCTCAAATACAAACGCGGGCCAGGTGGACGGATTGGTAATGGAATTGAGCTTGTCGCGAAGTGCCGTGTTCATAGCACCTACCACGTCAGAATAAATATTGATCTTCGTAACACCGTGTTTAATTGCCATCTTCATTTGATCATCCGGAGTTCCGCTTCCCCCGTGAAGAACGAGCGGACGGTCGCAGACGGAAACGATTTCATCGAGGCGATCAATACGAAGCGTGGGGGTACTTCTGTAAACTCCGTGACTTGTGCCGATTGCCACCGCAAGCGCGTCAACATCGGTTATTTTAACAAATCTGACTACCTCGTCAGGAAGAGTGAGCGTATCCTCCGCGTTTTCATTGAAAACAGTAGCCTTTTCATTTCCGACCATAGCATTTCCGACGTGTCCAAGCTCTGCTTCTACGGTTACTCCGTTCGCGTGGGCGTATGCAACGACCTCAGCTGTTCTTCTTGCATTTTCATCAAAGGGAAGCTCCGAGCCATCGAACATAACCGAGCTGAATCCTACGTGGATAGCCGCTTTTATAGAATCAAGGTCGGTTGCATGGTCAAGGTGAAAGCAAATGGGAACCGTGTAGTGATCGGATGCAGCTTTAACCATAGACGTTATAAGCGGAAGCCCTTTTCCAACCAGATCAACACCGAGTCCCATGAGAAGCGCGGGAGATTTTTCCTCTTCGCACACATCAAGGACAGCACGCATCATTTCATAGTTGCTTACGTCAAATGCAGGGAGCG
>JAFXHU010000009.1 GCA_017533565.1 Clostridia bacterium | reverse complement strand
GCGAGAGGCTTCATTTTAACAAACCACTGATCGGAGGTAAGCGGCTCTACGGTAGTGCCGCAGCGGTAGCAGGTGCCGACGTTGTGATCGTGAGGCTCGGCTTTTACGAGGAAGCCCTGCTCCTCGAGGTCCTTTACAAGCGCCCTTCTGCACTCGTATCTGTCCATACCCTCGTATTTGCCCGCGTAGGCGTTCATCGTCGCATCGTCGTTCATAACCTTGATTTGCTCAAGTCCGTGTCTTTGTCCGACGAGGAAATCGTTGGGGTCGTGTGCGGGAGTGATTTTTACGCAGCCCGTACCGAAGCCGATTTCAACGTAATCGTCGGCAACAACGGGAATTTCGCGGTTGACAATCGGGAGAATAAGCGTTTTGCCGATAAGGTGCTTCGTATTCTCGTCCTCGGGGTTTACCGCAACGGCGGTATCTCCGAACATCGTTTCGGGACGTGTGGTTGCGATTTCAACGTAGCCGTCCTCGCCCTTTATAGGGTACTTAACGTGCCAGAAAAATCCCGGCTGGTCCTTATACTCAACCTCCGCATCGGAAAGCGCGGTAAGACAACGGGGACACCAGTTGATAATTCTGTGTCCGCGGTAGATAAGACCCTTGTTATAGAGGTTAACGAAAACCTCGCGCACGGCGCGGGAGCAGCCCTCGTCCATAGTAAATCTTTCGCGCGACCAGTCGCAGGACGAGCCGAGCTTTTTGAGCTGATTGATTATTCTGTTTCCGTACTGATGCTTCCAGTCCCAGACGCGCTCAAGGAATTTTTCACGTCCGAGGTCGTAGCGGGAAAGCCCCTCGTTAACGCGGAGATTTTCCTCTACCTTTATTTGGGTCGCGATACCAGCGTGATCGGTGCCGGGGACCCAAAGGGTGGAATAGCCCTGCATACGTCTTGTACGGACGATGATGTCCTGGAGCGTTTGGTCAAGGGCGTGACCCATATGAAGCTGTCCCGTTACGTTTGGCGGCGGGATAACTATCGAAAAAGGCGGCTTTTTGGGGTCGGGGTCGGGTGCGAAGTAGTTTTTCTCGCACCAGCTCTCGTAAATTCTACCCTCAAACTCGCCGGGGTTGTAATTTTTGGCAAGCTCTTTTCTCATTTATCTTTCCTCCTGCCACGTTCGTGGCGTTTTAAATTTCAATGTAAGGTTTTGTTTGCATTTTAAAATCGCAGAAGCCGTTGAAGCTGCGCGAAAAATGCGTTTTAATTTAACACGGGTAGCCTTTATAACAAAAATCCCCGAGGCAAAAATGCCTCGGGGCGTTAAAAACGCGGTACCACCCAAGTTCAAGAGCGTACGCTCTCCTTGTTTCTCTCTTTTCGCGAGCAACGCCGAGGTCTAATAGGCAGGCGCGCTTTGCGTGCCGCCGTTCTTCTCGGGATACTTTGGGCTACCTTCGTCCGTCCTTGCTATGCGCTTTCACCAACCGCGCATTCTCTAAAAAAAGCAGGTGCGGATTACTCCTCCCAAAGGATACGGGCAACCAACGGTTTGCCACGTAACGTAGTTATTTTAGCACAAGCAAAGCCAAATGTCAAGATATATTATATATTTTGCGTTTTGCCTTTGTTTGCTTTCAAATTTGCCGCCGCGGATTATCTGTACCCCTCGTAAACGAGCTTCGTTACGGTGTACATAGAGGAATATGCCTCCTCGATAAGCGAATCGAAATCCACCTTTTTAAGCTCCGCCATAACGTCCTCAAGCCTTGGCTGTGTTTTTGGATGACGGGGGGTGAACACGGTGCAACAGTCCTCGTAGGGGAGAATTGCCGTTTCAAACGTACCGTAGGCGCGTGCCTTTTTAACGATTTCCTCCTTGTCAAGTCCGATGCAGGGACGGAAAACGGGGATATTCACCTGACCGTCGGTAACGGCAAGGGCGGCGAGTGTTTGCGACGCCACCTGTCCGAGGCTTTCGCCCGTTATGAGCGCGCCGCACCTGTATTCGCGGGCGCACCTTTCTGCAAGGCGCATCATAAATACGCGAAGAAGGAGGGTGAAATAATCCTCCGTACAGTTATCGCGAAGCACCTCCTGAATATGCGTAAGCGAGATTACGTGGACGTGAAGTCGGGCGCAGTATTCGGTCATTTCCTGTGCGAGGGTGAGGACCTTTTCGCGCGCTCTTTCGGAGGTATATGGGAAGGACTCAAAGTGCAGCGCCTCGATTTCCATACCGCGCTTTGCCATCATAAGACCCGCAACGGGGGAGTCAATTCCGCCCGAAAGGAGAAGAAGCCCCTTTCCCGACGAGCGAAGCGGAAGTCCGCCCGCGCCTGCCTCCTGTCCCGCCCTGATATAGGCGAAGTCATCTCTTACCTCAACGCCGACAACGACGTCGGGGTTCTTCACGTCAACGCGTATTCCGCGGACGGCAGAGAGAATTACGCCGCCGACCCGTGCGGATATTTCGGGGGATTTGTAGGGGAATTTTTTATCCGAGCGCTTTCCCTCAACCTTAAAGGTGTGCTTGCCGCGAAGCTTTTCGGGAAGGTATTTTTCCGCGGTTTCAAGAATAGCCTCCATACTCTTTTCGCAAACTGCCGCGCGGTTAACGGCTACGATGCCGAATACCTTTTTCGCGACCTCGTACATTCCGTCCATATCGCAGGAGGCATCCTGTGGCTCGACGTAAACGGTCGATTGCTTAAAGTAGATTTTAAACGTGCCGAAGGGGCTTGCTCTGCGGCGAAGCTCCTTGACGAGCGCGGATTCGAAGTTCTGTCGGTTTGCGCCCTTTAAAACGACCTCTCCAAACTTGCAGAGGATAACCTCGGGTATATTATTGTTTACATTTTCTTCGGTAAATCCAAAGTCCATATCATAATCCTTTTTTTGCAGTTAATTTAACACGGGTGGCGTGTATAACGCCGCCCGTGTGCTTTTTTTACAGTTTTTTCGCTTTGTTATTTATCAAACAGCAAATCCTTGAACGCGTTGTTAAGTGCGCGGAGAATTTCGTTGTATCTTTGCCTGTAAAGGCGGTATTTTCTCGCCTGCTCCGCAACCTCCGCATTGCTGTCGTTGTAGTTTAACAGATATTCGCGGGTTTCCCAAAGAAGCTCTCCGACCTCGTTATAATCTCCCGCGGAGAATGCCGCCTCAAGCTTTCCGTTTATGCTCTTAAAGGTGCCGAGCTTCGTTTCGGGATAAACCGGTGTGCCCGCGTAGTTTATATCCTTGTTCGCTTCCTTTACCCAAGCATCGGTTTCGGTGCGCCAATTATCCATATTTGTATAGTTGTACGGCACTATTTCCTCAACGTGCTCCTCAATTTGGAATACTACGGCAACGTTGAAGCTCGTCACTCCGTTTGCCTCTATACAAATTCTCGGAACGGGGTCCTTTGCGCGGGTGTCGTCGTTGCCCGTTTTTGTGTAGGTGTCCGAAAATACGGTTTCGTACGCGCCCATTTTTCTGAATTTCAATTCATCGTTATCGGTTATGAGCGTCATTCGCAGGGTTACGATTTTACCGTCCTTGTCAAGACCCTTTACTCTTATGGTTTTTCCGTCCTCGCTGATATTTTGGTAGTTTTGGATATTGATATTGAGTATCCAGGTGAGGTCGGTTGCGCTTGAGAAGGAGATTTCGTCCTGCAGCACGACGGTGTTGCGGGAGTTTGTGAGAAGAACGCCGCGCTTTCCGCTTATGCAGGAGCTTCCGTATTCGGTCTTCATATCCGTGATTGCAAATCCGCCGTTTTCATCCGAATAGAAGGTATCGATGGTTGCATAATCGCTTGAAGCCGAGGTATATTCCTGTCCGCGGGGAAGCTCGGAATTGTTGCGTATAACAACCGTGCTGTGTCCCTCGGTCGATTTAGCATAAAGCTTATAACGCCTTCCGTTTTCGCCCGTTTCCCAGAATCCCGCAACGTTGTAGTCCTCGCTTCCGGGGTCGGCAATCCACTTCACACCTCCCATAGAGAGCATAAAGTTTCCGCAGTCCATATCTCCGTGAGTAACGGCGTTCGGTCCTGTATGCAATCCGACGAAGGTTGCCTTATCGCCAAAGCCCGAGCGGAAGGTTGCGGTATCAATCGCCTTAAAATTATAGTCCAACGCCACCGAATCCATATCCGCGCCCTCCGAGAGCTGCGGAGAATAGTACAGGACGTCCATCACCGTAAAGTCACCGATTGCTTCCTCGCCAAAGAGCATTTGGTCGCGCAAATACGCAAGGGTTGGGTCGTCGAATATCTCGGCGGCAAGGTAGAAGGAGGAGTAATCGACGCGACCCGAGCCAAGGCTCGCAGAAGAGCCGTCGTATCCGCCGCTGTCGTGGTAGTTCCACATATAGTACCTTCCGTCCGCGATACCGATGGTATAGTAGAAGGAATCGTAAAGTCCGATTGTCTTTGAAAGCCCGTAATCGGTTCCGAGCGAGCTTTGAAGCGCGGCAATCGTACGCATATAGGTGTTAGTGCCGTAGCCCCAATAGCCCGGGCTTTCTATATACGCTCCGTCGGGAGCATACTGCAAAAGGCAACGCTCGTTGGAGTAGAGATACTGCTCTATTACGAAATTCGCATTCTCGCGATACTCCTCGTACTCGGTGAGGAACAGTGCGGAAATAATCATTCCCGAGCCGCAAACGGTTTGCCAGTTGTTCGTGCGGTTTATGGTTCTCCAGCCACTCGTGCCCGCCCTTTTTGAAACGTGAATGTGCGTGTTAGACTGTCTTGCGTGGGTGCCGTACTGATACTTTGACGACATATCGTAGGAGGCGGTGCTTGCCTGCTTATACAAATCGTCGCAGACGATGGCGTAGTAGCCCATCATCATTCCCTTTTCGTAGAGAATTTCCGCCATTTCGGCGCGCTTTTGCGGCTCATCGTCAAAGGCGTGATAAATCCAGTCAAGTCCCAATGCGTATTCAACAGAGCCGTCCGCGCAATCGAGGAAATGCCCCTCGCCCCAATGCTCCCATTTTCCAAGCTCAATTGCCATAAGGTAAAAGGCGTCGGCGTATTTTTGCCTATCCTCCTCCGCGCTTAACTGCCAAAGAAGGGCAAGCGACTTCAGCTTTGAGGTATAGCTATCTACGCTTGAACGGCCGCCGTAATCGTAGCCGTCGCCAAGACCCGAGCTTCGCTCGGTGTCAAGCTTGAGCGTAACCGTTTCACCGTTTTCGTCAACGTAGGAATAGGTCGAAACTCCGACAAGACGGTTTCCGTTCTCATCGTAAAGATAGTACGGCTGGCGCACGCTTGCCTGCATATTCGGCTTCCACTCTACCTCGCCCGTCGCTTCGTTTACCGTAAAGTAGTTGGTAAAGGCGCTCAATTGACTTGAGTAAAAGCTGTAAATCTTATAAAACCGGCTATCCTTATCCGTGTTGGGGGTTGCAAGCACGGTGCGAAGGTTATCAAAGGTTTCGGCGGTTGCGAGAAGTCGGGGGTGCGTGTCCGCAGAGCCGCTGTGCGAAACGAGATCGGAATAGATTTGACTTGCGCTCGGTCTATCAAAAAGAAGCGAGCCGAGAGTATTTATTTGAGTTTCAAGAGAGGTGGAGGAGGACCTTGAGCCTTCGTAAAAAATGATAGCTCCGATGTCAGAATTGTATATAGATTTCGTTCCGAAAACCGAATTGACGGTAAGTATGGAAATATATACGTCCTCTCCAACTTTTTCAACGGGGAGCTGCAGCTCTCCGCCCGACCAGACGGTTGAGCCGACGTTAAGCGTTACGGCAGAGCCGTTGCTTTGCGTTACAGTAACGACGTCACCGTCGGTCGTAACGCTTGCTCCCTTGTACGTGGCGGGGGCAGCAATCGGAATATAAGCCGTTCCCGTGGATTCGTAAGCAAAGGGGGCGGCATCGGTGGTGTCGCTTATGTCAACCTTTTGCCCGCGTACGAGCGCGTATTCATTGCCGCAAAGCAGCCAAAGCTCCGACTTATACGTCGAGGATGCAAGCGCAAAGGATACGGTGACGCCCGCAGGTATCAGCACCGAAAGCACAAACACAAGCGAGAGCGACAGCGCAAGCACAAAGGAAAGCGGTTTTTTAAGTTTCATAATCAAGGTCCTCCTTTTTTCCTTTAGGGGGAGTGTAAAATATTTTCGCAAATATATTATATACATTTAGAGGGGTTTTGTCAAGAATTTTGCAGACGGGTCGCATACGCAGCCCACGGTTTTTGCCGTTTTTGACAATAATTGTTTACAACATAAAGCCCCGCCGTAAAATTAGTGGCGGGGCGTGTTAAATTTTCGGTTTTTTGTACAATGTGTAAACTTTTCGTGTTTGCGGCGTTATGCGCGTGTCAGCTCACCGCGAATGTTGGTTTCCATAAGCTCCTTTATCCTCCGCGAGGGGATACCGAGGCTGAACAGGTGATAAAGCTTTGCAACAGCCGCCTCAGTTGTCATATCGTATCCGGATACGGCTCCCGCCCCTTTAAGGCCGCGAGAGGTTTCGTACGTTCCAAGGCTTACCGTACCGCCCGGGCACTGTGAGCAGACGGTGATTACCGCACCCGACGAGAAGGCGCTCTTTATTATCGGCAAAAGCTCCTTGTCCGCCATAGGGATATTACCCGCGCCAAAGGTCTCAAGCACGATGCCCGAAAGCCTTTCGGTCATTATTTCCTCGAACAGTCCAAACTGCATTCCCGGGAATATTTTAAGAACTCCGATGGGGACGTTGACAAACGGGCGAAGATGAAGGTCCGACGCTCCGTTTTCACCGCTTGGGCGCGCGAGCGCACCGAAATTATATCTTACGGTAATACCGACCTCGGCAAGATGCGGATAATTTGGCGAGTCAAACGCCATAAGTCCGTCCGCGCTCATTTTCATAGCTCGGTTTCCGCGAAGAAGCCTTCCCGAAAAGCAGAGAGAAACCTCGTTTGCGATGCCCTCCGAGGCAATAAGAATAGAGGAAATGAGGTTTTCGCGTCCGTCGCTGCGAAGCTCGGAGAGTGGAATCTGCGAGCCTGTTAAAACTACGGGCTTATTAAGTCCGTCAAGAATGAAGGAAAGCGCGGATGCCGTGTATGCCATAGTATCCGTTCCGTGGAGTATCACAAAGCCGTCGTAGTCGGAATAATTTTCGTAAACCACGCGGGCAATGGCATTCCACTCGGTAAAAGCGACGTTTGACGAATCAAGAAGCGGATTCATCTCTATAAGCTCCCAGGACGGAAGCTCGGGACGGCGCATATCGTCAATCGCAAGCAAAGCCTCCTTTAGGAAGCCCGCCGCGGGGGCATATCCGTTTTCGGTTTTCTTCATACCGATTGTGCCGCCCGTGTAAATTATAAGCACACGCTTGCAGTTTTTCATAAGCTAACCCCTTCTCTCGCCCGTCATTCGCTCTCGGTCGATATAGCCCTGCAAAATAATTTGCGCGGAAAGCGTATCGACGGTATCCTTTCTTTTTTTACCGTAGGTGCCCGTTTCCCCGAGAAAGCGGTAGGCAACCATCGTCGTCATTCGCTCGTCGTAAAAGTCGTAGGGAATATCGGTATATTCGGGAAGCATCGCGGCAAAGGCGCGAATGACCTCCGCGCGCTCTCCCTCCGTGCCGTCCATATTTTTCGGGAGTCCGATTACGATAAGCTTGCAGCCGCGGCTTTGCGCCTCCTTTGCCACGCGAATTGCGGTTTTACGCATTCCGCCCTCGCTTACGGTGCATATTCCGCTTGCAATTAAGCCCGAGGGGTCGCATTCGGCAATTCCCGTTTTTTTGTCACCGTAATCAACGCCGAGATATTTTCCGTGAGATAAATCCATATTACACTCCGATGTAAACAGTTATTTGCATTTTATTGAATAATCAGTCCGCCCGTTTTTCATAAATATCAATTAAAAACTCGACACGGGTGGCGAGGTTTTGCATTTTCTCAAGCCTTTCGCGCTCCTTTTTCCCCGTCCTGTACGCATAGGGGGTCATCATAAACAAATCCCGAATTTCCTCCGCACCCGAAAGGTTAAGATTATATGCAACGCGCTCCCGCTTTAAAAGCGAAAAGCCGTTTGGCACGGCGGTGGAGGGGGCGTTTTCGTAGGGTGTATCGTATATCGCCGCCTTCAGCTCGTATAGGTGGTAAACGTCGGGATACGCAACGATATAACGCCCACGGGGCTTTAGCACGCGGTACATTTCCTCGGGAGCGAGAGGAGAGAAAACGTTTAACGCAAGGTCAACCACCCCGTCAAAAATCGGTATGCTATAGCAGGAGGCAACGGCAAAGGAAGCACCCGCACAAGCCTTCGCTGCAAGCTTTACCGCATCGCGCGAAATGTCAAAGGCGAGCAGGTCAAAGCCCTTTTTCGCTTTTGAGAGCGCGGAATAGATTTTTGCGGTATAATATCCCTCTCCGCAGCCGCAGTCAAGTATTACCTAGCCGTCAACGGAATATTCCGCGGCAAGCTCGCCAAGACGGCTCGCAAGCGGAAGATAATTATCGGCGGAAAGAAAACGGCGGCGAGCCTCCACCATTTCGCGGTTGTCACCGTGAACACCGCCCGACGAGCCAAGAAGAAGGTTGTAATACCCCGCCCTCGCGCGGTCAAAGCTGTGCCCGTTTTCGCATTTTTTCACATTGCCGTCAAGCTTAAGCTCCGCACGGCATTTCGGACAAACAAAATCCATAGCCCGCCCCTTTCGGTTTGTTTTTATACTTTGAGTTGATAGCACCGATATGCTGATGCTATATAAGACGAATTTGCTGATTAGGAGAAAATTTGCAAGACAAGGCAAAGCGAGCGATTAACGCGATGGCATAGTTACCTATGTCGAGCGTTATGAGTCGAAGCTTTAACAAAGTATCACACAATTTATACAATCAACATCGCGTCTGCAAAGCTGATGCTGTATAAGACGAGATATGCTGGTTAGTAGAAAATTTGCAAGACAAGGCAAAGCGAGCGCGAAGCCCGACGGCGTAGTTACCTACGTCGAGGGCGACAAGTCGAAGCTTTAACGCAGTATTGCGGATTTTATACAATCAGCATCGCGTCGCCGAAAGAGAAAAACCGATACCTCTCCCCCACCGCGACCTCGTAAGCCTTCATTACGTTTTCTTTTCCGGCGAGGGCACTTACGAGCATAATCAGGGTGCTTTCGGGGAGGTGAAAATTCGTTATGAGGGCGTCGGTTGCTTTGAATTTATAGCCGGGATAAATGAAAATCGAGGTTTCGCCGTCAATGGCGTAAACCTTGCCGCTTTCGTCGCTTACGCTTTCAAGTACGCGGGCGGAGGTCGTACCGACGGCAATTATCCTTCCGCCGTTTTTGCGTCTTTCGTTGATTTCGTTTGCAACCTCGTCGGATATATGAAAATACTCCCCGTGCATAAGATGCTCCTCTATCCTATCCACCTTTACGGGGCGGAAGGTGCCGAGTCCGACGTGCAGAGTAACCTCTCCGTAGCCGACTCCCTTTGCCCTTATTTTTTCAAGGAGAGCATCAGTGAAATGAAGCCCCGCGGTAGGCGCGGCGGCAGAGCCCTCCTCCTTTGCATAGACGGTTTGGTAATCGGATTTGTTTTCAAGCCTTTTGGTTATATAGGGCGGAAGCGGCATATTTCCGACGGCATCAAGCACCTCGTAAACCGTGGCGTATTTTTCGGTATCGTAATCAAAGCGCACGGTACGGTTTCCGCCGTCAACTATGCCGGTGACGGTGGCGGTGAGGATATCACCGAATACAAATTTCGCGCCGATTTTCGCCCGCTTTCCCGGGCGGACGAGAGTTTCCCATTCACCCGAATCAAGCATACGCAAGAGCAAAAGCTCCATTGACGAGCCTGTTTTTTCGGTGACGCCGAGAAGGCGCGCGGGTATAACCTTTGAGGAGTTGACGACGAGCATATCCCGCGGGTCAAGATAATCAATTATATCCCTGAATACACGGTGGGAAATCTCTCCCGTTTCCCTGGCAAGCACCATAAGGCGGCAGCCGTCGCGCTGTGCGGAGGGAAACTGTGCAATCAATTCCTCGGGTAAATCGTAATAAAAATCGTGAGTGACAAGGTCGGTTGCCACTCTTTCGTTTGTGATTTTTTCGGTTATTTTTTCCATTATTTCCTCTAACGTTCATTGTAAGCCAGCATATACTGTTAACGGGTCATTCCAACGGTATTTTATCATAACGCACGCACAAAATCAAGGGGCGCGCGAAAAATATATAAAACGGGGACGGGTATTATGAAAAACGAAATCTTCAGGGGTGTGGCAACGGCGCTTATAACTCCGTTCAAAAACGACGAAATAGATTACGCGGCACTCGACGGCATAATCGAAAATCAAATTTCCGCGGGCATCGATGCAATAGTCGTCGGCGGAACAACGGGAGAGGCGGCAACCCTTTCGGACGGGGAAAGGTACGGGCTTTACAAATTTGCAAGGGATAAAACGAGGGGCAAGATACCGCTTATACTCGGGACGGGGTCGCCGAATACGAAGCGGGCGATAGAATACACGCGCCTTGCGAGGAGTGTGGGCGCGGACGGCGCGCTCGTGGTTACGCCGTATTACAACAAGGGGACAAAGGAAGGACTTTACCGACATTTCAGAGCGATTTGCGAGGCGGCGGATTTGCCGATAATTTTATATAACGTTCCGTCGCGGACGGGGGTAAATCTCGATATAGAAACGCTTGAGCGACTTGGTGAAATTCCAAGCGTCGTCGGAATAAAGGAGGCGGACGGCTCGGCGGAGAGATTTGCGGCGCTGTCAGAGCTTATCGACAGCCTTCCGCTTTATTCGGGGGTTGATGCTCTCATTTACACCGTCCTCTCACTCGGCGGGGCGGGAGTTATCTCCGTGGTATCAAATCTTTACCCGCGGGAAACGGTAGAAATATGTAAACAATTCTTTGCAGGAAGGCGGGACGAAGCGTTGAAAATTCAACACGGGTTGGCACGTATTATAAATTCGCTTTTCCTTGACACAAATCCCGCGCCGATAAAATACGCGATGGCAAGAGCGGGCTACTGTACCCCCGAGATGCGGCTTCCGATGTGGCTTCCCACCGAGAGATGCCAAAGAAAAATCGATGCGGCAATCGAGGAATACGAGGGCACACGAAAAAGCAGATGAACGGCAGTAGCCCTTTTTCCCACAAAAAGCAAGCAAAGTACACAGTATAAGATGCGGCATTAAGAAAAAGCAGCCCCGCGGAATGCGGGGCTGCAAGCTTTATTTAGTGGCTTACCAAGCAAAACCAAAGCCGAGGTCAACGTCGGGTGCTTCCGTGCCCGGGGAGGTGGTGATTACATCGTCGTGTGCGACGGTTAAAATTTCAAATTCAGGTGATACGTAATTTTTCATTTTACTGCCTCCTCTTTATTTCGTTGCCTCTGCCCTATACGTCTTCGCGGAATCCGAATACTTCCAAAGCGCCTTTACGAGTGCAACGAGGTTTTCGTTACTTCCCTCTCCCTTTGCAAAGGCGAGATAAGCCGCAAGGTTGTATTCGCCTGCGGTTTCGGTTCCGTCAACCGTATAGGTAATTGTTTCGGTTATTGCATAGGCGTAGGTGTAAATAAGAATTGCGGTTTTACCGTCCACCTCGGCAATTTCGGTAACGACGCTTGCGCCGTTCATACTAAAGCTGTATTTTTCAGCCTCGTATTCGGGAATTACGTAAAATGCAGGGCGGCTTCCGAGAACGAGTCCCGCAGCGAGAATACCGTCAGTGGACTCCTTAACCTCGTCGGAGGTGTCGGGGTTAACGGCATAATCCTCGCCTATTATTGCATCGATTTGCGCCTTTACCGAGGAGGTGTCTTCGTTGCTTTCGTACACGTATGCCGCGCTCACGTATGCGAGAATGTCGCGCGCGAGAGCCTTTTCGGTTTCGTTGTAGCTGCTGCCGTTAATAAGCGCACTTGCATAGGCAATTACGCCAAGCGACCATTGCTGCTTTTGAACGTCGCTTTCGATAACGAGCGTAAGCTCCCCGCCCGCCTCGTTGACGCCGATTTGCTTTTCGATATGCCAATACTCGACGTTATCGATTACCTTTATGACAAGTGCGCCCGTATCGTAGGGTACACCGTCAAGCGTTATAGCGGTAATAAAATCCTTTACGGGGACGTAGATGTTATAAACAAAGCTCGAATGCATTGTAAGGCTTGCCTTCGGAGCTACGAGCTTATCCGCCACGCGAAGGAGATATACGCCGTAGCCGCCGTCAGTGCCGAATTTAACGAGGGTTTTATCTCCGTTATCGGTTGTATACGCGTTGTCAAGCGCGTTGTTTTTGACGGTTTTGGCATAAATTCGTATGTACTCGCCGTCCTCGTCGGGGAGGAAGGCTACGCTTCCGTGGTGCTCCACAGTAAAGGTTTCCTGGTTGAAGGTGGGGATTTTAAGACTTCCGCCCGTAACGGTAACATGAGTTTTGATGTTCATATTCGTCGCGCTCTTGCCAGCCTGGAAAATACCGGAGACAAGATTGTCCGACGCAATGTTACAGTTAACGTAGTTGATATTGACCTTTCCTTCGTAGCTTGCGTTATTATGGAAGGCAAGATGACTCCAGCCGACAGTAATATCAAGGTTTTCAAAGGTGATATTCTGGATTTTTCCGGGTGCGCTGCTGTGGGTAGAAACGCTCCAAAGCCCCTTTGTAAGCTTTAGCGTTCCGTTCTTTACGATAGTTGTTGATTCGTGTGTCTGTGTACCGTTAGAGCTGAACAGATTCTCCTCGAAGGGGTTAGTGACAGTATATCCCATAAGGTCAACGGTGAAAACGCCCTTTTGGTAATTGGTATAAAGGAAGCCCTGCTTCGGGAGGATAAAATCACGGCGAAGGATAATTGTCGCGCCACCGCCCGTGTTTTTGTTGCGGAGCGCTCTTTCAAGACAGCCCGACTCGTCGATAAATGCATTTGCGGAGCCGATTATCTCATTGCCGACAAAAGCAATAAACGGATACTCTACGAGAGAGGACAAATCGTACGGAATAGTACCGTAAGGGGTTTCAAGGCTTGCAATTACGTATTCCGCGGTGGTATCGCCCGCATTGCTTTTAACGAGGTAAAGGTCGCCGTTTTCACCTCTGTATGCCGTTGCGGAAACGGTTGTTCCGATCGGAATAATAACCTTTGTCATATTACCCTTGTCGTCGGGGAGGAAGGTTACGGTGCTGCCGTTATATTCTTGAACAAATTTATCAAAATTGTCGGACGTGGGAAGGGTTACAGAGCCACCCATAACCGTGCATACCGTGTGCATCAATCCGTTGGTATCGCCCGAATTGCCGGCGCGGAAAACATTGCCGGCAAAGCTTGATGTTTCAAGGAAGGTTATATCGCAGTTAACGAAATCGAGAAATATATCTCCCTTCTTACTATACTTATTGAAGATAACCAGCTCCTTGTAGTTTGAGATTATGTTCAAATCCTCAAACCTAAAGCCTTGCGTTTTTTCGTCACCGCCTGTAGAAATAGTAATAAGTGCGTTTTTAAGATTTTTAATAGTACCGTTCTTTACGGTAAGGCTTGTGTTAAACTCCTTGGTTGCATTTACAGCAAAGAGCTTGCTCGCTTCGGAAGCGTCAACGGTATATCCGCAAAGGTCAAGCGTTACAGGGAGCGACCAATAGTTGGTGTAAGCATACCCCTCCGAGCTGACCTTGAAGCTTTTTCGCGCGACAACGGTGATTTCACCGCCCGTTGTATAATTGCGAAGCTTTCTTCCCATGCATCCGGTCGCATCGATGAAGAAATCGTAGGTAACGTCGCCCAAGTCAAGAAATTCGCCACCCTGAAAGGCGAGAAAGGGATAAGTGTCCGCATCGGCATACTTTGCGGGAATAGTTCCGTACTTTGTAAGGATATTACCCTCCTCGTCGGGCATTTCGGCAAGGTTAAGGCTAAACTGATTTGATCTTCTGTAATACTGGTCTCTTACGGTGGAGTACCATTCTGCGGTCATTTGCTCTCCGTCCTCGGAGAAATAGAGCATACAAACCATACCCGTTTCGGCATTGTTTTGTGAGTCAAAGGTTTGCGGGTCCACAAGAAGCGAGGTTACAACGCTTCCGCTTTCTCTTGCATCCTGTCTGTATACGAGGTTGGCCGAGGGATTGTGACCCGAAAGGACAAGCTGAATATTATCGTACCTGCTAACGAGCTTTTCGTAAATATCAACTCCGTTGTTGGTTTCGGGGACGGAGGTGTGGCTGTCACTTGAGCCGTGGAGCGTGCCGTCAGCGTCAAGATATGCGTGGGTGGTGAGTATAATCCGTCTGTCGGGGTTTGCCTTTACAATATCCTCCGCCCACGCGAGGATTGCATCGGACGGATTCCAGTCAAGGGTGAGAATAAGATAGCCGACGGTGCCAACCTCAAAGGTATAGTACGCGCTTGTATAATTGCCCGCAGCGTATGTACCGTCAACGTTGCCCGTAAAGTATTCGTGACTCCCGAAATACTCGTTAAACTTTGCGACGGTATCGTGACCACCGCCGCGGCAAAGCGAATACGGGATTTTGTTGTCGAGAAGGGTAATTGCCGCCTTCGCGTGCGTCCATTCGTCCGCATACTCCCAGCTTCCGTCAAAGCTTGAGTCAAAGTTTTCGGTGTATTCGGTTATATCACCGACACCGAGGACGTACTGAATGTTCTTTTCGTCGGCATTATCTGCAAGCCAGCTGTAAATGCTCGCCATATAGTTAGTGCCGTTTGTCAGGTCCTTTTTAACGATGGACTGCGTATCTCCGACAATCGCCAACGAATATGCGTAGTCGGTGGGTGCTGCGGGGTTGGTGTTAAGCCAATCCGCGGTTTCCGCGTATCCCGTAGAGCTTGTCGACGCGCCTGCTACAACGGCAAAAGCCGTTACCAAAAGCGAAACAACAAGCAAAAGGGATAAGGAGCGTAAAAGCTTGTTTCTCATTTTGAGCCTCCATAAAAATATTTCAATAATATTCTGCCATAAGATGCTTGACAATTTATGCGCTTGTATGATAGAATTACTGTGAAAATTCCATATTGGAGATAAAAATGTTTATTCAAAACGCCAATTTCGGTCAGGAGGCAAAATTAAAGTGCGGTCACGTTACCGAAGCGCACAACTCCGGAAACCATATTCATCAATATTGCGAAATAGAGATGGTAACCGACGGGGAAATCGAAATTACAGTTTCGGGGAAAAAGTATATTGCAAAAAAGGGGGACATTGCCCTCATTCCGCCCTTCAAGGTGCATTCCTTTCATACGCCCGAAAGGGTCGAAATGCTCATAATGACGCTCCCGAATTTCTTTTTGCCCGCAACCGTCGGCTTTGACGAGCTTTCGGCGGAGCGCGACGCTTACGTTTTCACCGCGTCAGAGCCGCTTTGGCACTATCTTTACGAAACGGGCTTTCACACAACACGGACGAAGCATTTTTTCAAGCTTCCCGAGGACCGCGCGCTTATCCACCGTTTACAGGCGGCAATTCATCTTATAATCGCGGAATTTCTCTCTGTAACCGAGGAAAGCGAGGTCAGCGTTTCCGAAAACACTCTCGCGAGAATTTTGCTCTACGTTTCCAACCATTTTACAGAGGATATTACCCTCGGAAAGGTGGGCGAGGCACTTGGCTATAATCCCAAATACGTTTCCGCCTGCTTCTCTATGATAAACGGGATAAGCTTCAGGGATTTCCTAAACTCGCTTCGTATCGAAAGGGCAAAGGCGTTGCTGATTACAACCGACAGCACCGTTTTGACAATCGCGCTTGAATGCGGATTTAAAAACGAATCCACCTTTCACAGAGTATTCCTTGACGCAACGGGAACAACCCCCGCGAAATACCGAAAATCAAGAAGCTAAAGCAAGCAAAAACGGCGCGAATGTTAATATTTGTTTACATAAATAAAAAGCAAAAACCCCGTGTAATTTAACACGGGGTGCGTTTTTTTATTAAATTCCGCCTTTTTGCAGACGGATTATATCAGGCGAATGTTGTTGGAGGAGCGAACCTCTATATACATTTCCCTGTCAAGTCTGTGAAGAAGGGAGAGGAAAAAGCTCGTAACGGGATGCTCGGTAAAGAAGTGCCCCGCCTCGAGAAGGTTAATTCCCATCTCGCTTGCCTCTATCATAGTGTTATAGCCTATTCTTCCCGAAACGAAGGTATCGGCTCCCGCCGCAAGTGCCGCGGGGATATAGCTTTTTCCGTCGCCGCCCACAACCGCAACGCGGGATACGGGAATGCAGGCGTCGGCAACCTTTACGCCGTCGCAATCGAGAAGCCCCTTTAAAAGGTAGGAGAAGTCCTGCATATCAAGCTCCTCGGAGAGGTCGCCTATTCGTCCGAGCAAACCGTCGCCAAACGGCTCGGCATTCTTTATACCGATTATATCGCAAAGCAGGTCGTTAACTCCGCCCTGTACCTTGTCGGCGCGGGTGTGAAAGGAGATAACGGCAATATCGTTTTTGATTAGCTTTATTACCTTTCTTGCCACGTGGTCGTCCTCGTGAACAGAGGAAAGCGGCTTAAAAATCAGGGGGTGATGCGACAGGATAAGGTCGATGTCGTTTGAAATCGCATAATCGACAATATCCTCTGTAACGTCGAGCGTAACAAGCGCGCGCTTTACCTCTATACAGTCGTCCGACGCGCACATAAGCCCGTCGTTATCCCACGGCTCGCGAAGCTCCACGGGGATTCGCTGCTCAAGTTTTTCGTATATTTCTCTTACGGTCATACTTTTTTCTCCCGTTTATAAATACTGTTTTATGCGCCCGTCAAAGAGCGCGATTATTTTCTCCGAGCCGTCGTCAAGCCCCGCCTCGCTCCTTGCGGCGGCGGCGCGTGCAATGCTTTCTCTTTTTGCAACAAGGTAGGCAAGATACGCATCGCGGTCGTCGGTGTGTAAAATATCGGGTCCAAGATAGGCAAGCGAGTCGGAAATTTCACACGGGGTGCCACTAAAGCCCACGCACATACACACGTACCGCTTTCCGTCGGCAACCGAATAGCTTTCGCCCAATATGAAAAATCCGAGGCGGTAAAGCGCACGGCGCAGATGCTCCTGCCTTGACATCGGCTGTAAAATCAGGCGCACACAGGGTTCGGCAAGGTGTGGGGCACGCGCGATAATATCGGCAATAAGCTCCCCACCCATACCGCAAATCGCATAGTCGGTAACTCCCCGCCCCGCAAGAGAGGCGGCACCGTCGGCGAGCAAAAGCTCGCATTTTTCTCGAAGCCCCGCGCGACGGATATTTTCGCTTGCTTTTTCCAGCGGTCCTTCGTTAACGTCGGAAAGAAAGGCGAATTTTATCCTTCCCTCCGAGAGCAAAAAAACAGGCAGGTAGCCGTGGTCGGTGCCGATATCGGCAAAGACGGCACCCGCCCGCACGAAGGACGCCGCAGACAAAAGCCGCGGGTCAATCTGAATATTAGCCATTACTTTGATGCGAGATAGTCGTTAATCTTCTTAACAAGCTCGTCGGCGTTGGTGCCGTGAACGAGGCAAGCCTCCTCAATGGACTCGCCGCGCGAATGGGGGCAGCCGAGGCAATGCATTCCAATCTCAAAGAAAAATCTCGCGGTCTCAACGTCATAGTCGAGAACATCGCCGATAAGTGTATCCTTTGTAACCTTCATTTGTTTTCACCTTTCGTAGTTTTTACCTTGACAGTATAGCATAACGCAAAGAAAAAATCAATAGATTACGGCGAAAAGTTATAATTTTACAATCGGGTATTTACAAATAAATAAAAGTATGATAATATATTAAGGATAAAAACAGTGTGAGGTAAAAAATGATAGTTGCACTTGAGGAATCGAAAAGAAGGCTTCTTGCCCTTGTGGACATATTGGAGGAGCTTGGTAATCAGCTTCGTATCGAGGAGGCGCGCGAGCGCGCCGCAGAGCTTGAGCGCGAGACGATGGTCGGAGATTTTTGGTCGGATGCAGAGCGTTCTTCAAAAATACTTCGCGAAATTAAGCAGTTGAAGGATAAGGTGGAGAGCTACGAGGAGCTTTGCTCGCGTCTTGAGGATGCGCTCGCCCTTTGCGAAATGGCAATCGAGGCGAACGACGAGGACTCCGTAGATGAGGTAGTTTCGGAAACCGAATATATTGAAAAAGAGGCGGAGAGAAAGCGCATTGAGGTCCTGCTTTCGGGTCCGTACGACAGGAATAACGCCATTCTTTCCTTCCACCCCGGTGCGGGCGGCACGGAGGCACAGGACTGGGCTTCTATGCTTTACCGTATGCACACAAGATGGGCGGAGAAGCGCGGCTTTACCGTAAAGCTCGTCGATTGGCTTGACGGCGATATGGCGGGACTTAAGAGTGCGACGGTTATGGTGGAGGGTCCGAATGCCTACGGATATTTAAAAAGCGAAAACGGCGTTCACAGGCTCGTAAGAGTTTCTCCCTTCGACGCTTCGGGAAGACGGCAGACCTCCTTTGCCTCGGTAGAGGTAATGCCCGAGTTTGAGGACGACGACACGATAGAGCTTCGCGACGAGGACCTTGAAATCACGGCTCACCGTTCAAGCGGTGCGGGCGGTCAGCATATTAACAAGACCGACTCTGCAATCCGTATAGTGCATAAGCCGACGGGAATCGTTGTCGGGTGCCAGACCGAGCGCAGCCAGCTTCAAAACAAAGAAACCGCGCTTAAAATGCTTAAGGCAAAGCTTATGGAAATCAAAATCCGCGAAAAGCTTGACAGAATTGAGGATATCCAGGGTAACAAGGCAAATATCGAGTGGGGCAGCCAGATAAGAAACTACGTATTTATGCCCTACACGCTTGTAAAGGATACGAGAACGGGGTACGAGGACGGAAACGTTGACTCTGTTATGGACGGAAATATCGACGAGTTTATCAATGCCTATCTAAAGCATATTTCCGCGGGCGGCGAGAACAAGTAATTTTTCGCAAAAATATAACAAAACAAAGATAGTTCCGTCACGGAACGTTTGCTTTTGGTACAAGGGATTATAAAAATCACCCTCTGCAAAAACTGCGGAGGGTGATTTGCTTTTTGTAAATCAAAGCCGATTATTCGCAAAGCCCGTAGTGAACGAGGCAGATGCCGTCGTCCCAATACTTTAAAATCGCATCGTGGCAGGACTCGTCTGCACCCGCAAGATGGTGGAAGATGTTGCTTTCGCGATAGAAGGAATACGGGCCAACGTGGAAAAGCTCTCCGTCCTTCCAGTGGTGCGGACCCATCATATTACGAAGATTGTTAAGAAGCGTGAGGGTTATAACGTTTTCGCCCTTTACAAGATATTCTGAAATATCAAGCTCGTAGGGAGGATACATAACCGTAGCTACATATTTACCGTTTACCGAGATACGAATGGAGTTAATTCCCCTGCCCTTCAGGCTTACGAAATAATTTGCACCATCAAGCACAAAGGTCTTTTCAAGCGTGATTTTGCCCGCAAACTCGGGATAGCCCGAAAGGTCAAGCGCGGCGACATCAACCGTATCGGGTGCGGCACAGATTATCGGCGGTGCATAGGTGCGGTACGCATCGAGCGCAAGCTCCTCGGGAGTGTCGGAAAGCCTTACTCCAAAATTACCGACGATATAAATCGGCTCTATCTCCATATCGTAGGAGAGGCGGTTTTTCATACCCTCAAACGTCCAGGAGTGTGCAAGATGGTCGTAGCACTCGGGCGACTGTAAAATCGTGGCGCGGAAGCGGACGGTGTTCACGCCCTCGGTTACGTAGGGCGAAATATCAAGCATTCTGAATGCGGTATCGCGGAAATAGCCAAGGTCCTTTTTATCCACGCGCTTATCGTTAATCTCAATATCGAAAATTTCGGGAGTTTCGACGGCAAGATATATTTTTTCGGGCAAGCCTTCGGCGGCAAAGCGGTAAACCTGCTCCAAATTGACGGGGCGGCGAAGCGCGTTTATACGCGGAAGAATGTTAAGCACGTAGCCGTCCTCCTCCACAAGCTCTCCGTCAAAATAGTAATCGCAGCGGTCAAGAGTAAGCGAGTTGAGGGTTACGTCCTTAACTCGCCACTCACCGAGAAGCGAGAGCTTTTTGGCGGGATTTTTTGACACGGGTGCCACCCTTCCCTCTCCGTCGTCGATAAGCACAAGGCTTTCGTATGGGGCAAAGGTATATTCACCGCCCGCAAAATCGGTAAGCTCTCCCGTTTCGATAATCATACGCTTGTTGCCGACGGATATGTTAGCGGTTATCGGCGTTTCGTCGGAGTTGACGAAATAGTGAAGGGTGAAGCCGTCAAAGTCACGCCTCGTATATGTAAGGCGGTTTTCCTCGCAAACGTCGCTTGCGGAAAGCTCGTCAACGGTGAGGATTTTTCCGCCCTGCGAAGCAAATTTTTGAAGAAGGTCATCGGTGTAAGGAAGGAAGCCGAGCCCTTCGGGAAGAACAACGGTGGAATAGGACATACTACCGATAATAAATTTGCCGTTTTCAACCCTTCCGTGCCGTCTTATAAGCGTTTCGTCACCGAGGTGATAGCCGACGTGCTTGTTTTCGATTTTTCTTAAAAGCGCGACGAATTTATCCGAATACTCCATAATTTTACCTTGGGAGGAGTTGCCAACCTCCTCGCCGTTATAAAGCATCCAAGCGGTGGATTGAGGGTGAAGAACGAGGGTGTCGGCACTTACACGCCCCTCGGCAAGGAGCATTCCCACACGCGACATCGCATCAAAGAATATGTTCATATCCTCCCACCACGGCTGCTGGTAATACATTGCGGGCGGATAATCGCGCTTTCTTATTCCGCGGAGCGAATAGCCCTCAAGATGCGTGCAAAGCGTGGTAATTCCGTGAACCATCTGCCACTCGTAAATGCGCTTTAATTCGGCGTGGGAAACGTTATGACCCGCAAGGGCAAAGGTTTCGGATAGTATCTGCTTTTTGCCCGTCTGTGCCGCTGCGCTCGACACCTGCATTGGGGTAAGGCAATCGAAAATCGGACGGCCGAGCCAGTCCATTCCCGGCATCGTGAAGTATTCGTAATGCGGCATACAGGCGGCGTTTGAAACGATTTGGCAATGCAAATTCTCCTCGAGAACAAGGTGACCCGTAAAGCCGTAGCCGCGCTCCACGCACCAGTCGTAAATGCGCTTGAAGAAATTCTCGGAGAAAAGGTCGGTAATCATTGTCCAGTAGTCAAGGCGCACCCTTGTCGCCGCTTCGGTTTCAAAGAAAAGCGAGTCGAGGTTTTCAACGAGGGAGTAGGAGTAGCGCTTTTTGAACTCATCCTCGAGAATAAAGCTCCAGGGGTAGCCCGTGCCGCGCCAAATCTGCGGCTCGTCGGTGAAAAATCCGTCAAAGGTCTTTCCGCAACGGCGCTCGTATTCGGCGTAAATTTCCTCTATAAATTTGTCGGTTACGGTTGCGTTAAGCGTATCGACGTAATACTCGTTAACCCCGAAATAATATCTGTATCCGTCCTTTTCGGTGACGGTGTATTCTCCGTCCAAAATCGGCTCGTCCGCCTTTTTTATATGAAGGTGCTTTTGCTGATACTCGATACCGAGGTCGCAGACCCTTCCTCCGCCAAATCCGGAGGGCCAGCCGTTTTCGTCGTAAGCCCAGGAGTGCATACCAAGCCTTGCACCCTCGTCACAGGCGGCGGCAACGTTATCAAACCATTCCTCGCCCATATACTCGGTCATAAGACCGCCTCTTGCGTGCATAAAATAGCCGCCGATGCCCGCATCGTTCATAATACGGACCTGACGTCGGGTTTCCTCCGTATCAAGGCGCTCGTTCCAAGACCAAAAGGGTATGGGACGGTATTTTTTGTCAACGGTTTTAAAATCCATATATACCTCCGTAATGCAAAAATTTGCTTTAATAAAATTCCTGTGAAAAGGGGCGGCTTAAAGAGATAAAAGAATTCCCCTTATTTTATCGGCGTCAAGCCGAGATTTTTTGCCCTTCATAGTAAAGGTAAGATTATCGGGAGTGAAAACGGTGCGACAAAGCTCCATTATCCTTTCGGGAGTAACCGCGGAGTAGGCGCGCATACGTGCCTCAAGATTTTCATATCCCATATCCATAATTCGGTTATCATAGGCAAAGGTAAAATTAAGCTCCCTCGGGCTGTCAAGAAGCATCGGTGCGTTATCCACGTAGGTCGCGTACATACATTTATCGGCGGGTAAAGGCTCCGACTTTAGCCTTTTCAAAAGTCCGACAACAAGCTCGAGTGCCTCGTAAATACGCGACTCGCGCAGCTCGAAGGAAAAGGCGAGAGCGCCAATATTTTTATATCTGTCAGAGGAGCCGTCAATATCGTAAAACAGTCCGCGGCGCTCGCTCATTTCAACAAAAAGCTCGGAGGAATATCCGCCGACAAGCACCGCGTGAAGAAGGTCGGTTTCGGGCAGAGTCAGCCGCGTCATATCAAGGTCAAATGTAAATCTTACTTTACAATAATCGGCGTTCTTAATTGCAACGGTTGCACCGCGTTTTCCAAAATAACTTGACACGGGGGCGGTGTTATCGCGGATATCACCCGTGTAGAGGGGATATTTTTCAAATGCCAAGCAGAGGGTGGAAAGGTCCTCCTCGCTATACGCTCCCGTAAGATATACGAAGGTGTTTTCGGGGGTAAAGGAGCGTTTTCTATACTCCTCGAGCGTGCGGCGGGATATGCGGGAAACCGAGCTTCCCGTCCCCGTAATAGGTCGGGAGAGCGAGGAGTTGCCGTAAACGGTATCAAGCGTAAACTGCAAAAGCGAGCCTCTTTCCTGTGCCTCCCTGATTTCGGCACGAATGCGCGAGCGCTCGGATTCAAAATCCGAGGCGTTAAGCCTTACGGGTAAAAGCGTCATTGCGAGTATTTCCGCCGCTACCGCAAACGCCTTTGGCGAGCCGCTAATATAAAACTGTACCATTTCGGCAAAGGTGGAGGCGTTAAACTCCAGCCCGTGCTTATCAAGGAGCGAATAAAGAGTCCCGCCCATTTGGGCGTTTACGTTGCGGATAATCGCATGCTCGAGAAAATGCGACACCCCCGCCTCATTCTCGCTTTCGTACATACTCCCCATTTTAACGAATAGAGAGATGTAAAAGCAGTGCGTTTTCGGCTGTGCATAATGATAGACGGTAAGACCGTTTTTTATTTTCAGGCTTTTTTCCATACTCCCTCCCGTAAAATTTTCTACTGCTATTTTAACACACGGCTCATATAAAAATCAATAGAAAATAAAATATTTCTTATGCGCGCGGGTGATTGACAAAACGGGGCGAATAATGTATAATATCCTGCGGACGGCGTGCGCTTTGGCTTTTGAGAGCTTTGGTGCTTCGCCGTATCCCGACGTGAAAGGAGCTGCGCTATGCTTCCCGAAAGATTTTGCGAAAGAATGAAGGACCTTCTTCGCGATGAATATCCGAAATTTTCAGACGCGCTTTCAAGACCCGCGGTAAGAGGGGCAAGAGCCAACCTTATCAAGACCGACGGCAAAAGGGTTTCGGAGCTGCTTTCGGACTGCGTAACGCCGCTTGACTATTCGGACAACGGGTTTATCCTTTCAGACGGTATCAAAATCGGGCGCACGCCCGAGCATCACGCGGGTATGATTTACGTGCAGGACCCCGGGGCAATGACTACGCTTTCGGCGGTTGATATCGAGGGTGACGAGCTTGTGCTTGACGTATGTGCCGCGCCCGGCGGAAAATCGGGGCAGATTGCCGAAAGGCTCACAAGGGGCGGCAGCCTTCTTTCAAACGAATACGTACCGAAAAGGGCGAAAATTATAGTCGGAAACTTCGAGAGGCTCGGAGTCCGTAACGCCGCGGTAATCTCGCAGGACACGGCGGAGCTTGGCAGGGCATACCGCGCAGTGTTCGACCTCGTCGTGGTGGATGCCCCCTGCTCGGGCGAGGGAATGTTCAGAAAAAGTGACGAGGCTCTTTCGGAATGGAGCGAGGAAAACGTTCTTTCCTGTGCAAAGAGGCAGGGAGAGATACTTGAAAACGTTGCGGGCACGGTAAAGGGCGGCGGAAGGCTGATTTATTCCACCTGCACCTACTCGCCCGAGGAAAACGAATACGTCGTTGACGCATTTTTAAAAAAGCACCCCGATTTCCGTCTTATGAGAGTGAAGGAGGCGGTTGAGAAAAAAACCTCCGACGGCATTCGCTTTGCCGATATTACGGCGGAAAATATCGAATACTGCCGAAGGGTTTATCCCCACGTCCTTGACGGAGAGGGGCAGTTTATCGCACTTTTCAGGCGTGACGAAAATGACGAAATGCCAACTATACTTTACAAAGATGCGGCACAGCCGTTAAGCAAGGGAGAGCGTGCGGAGGTTGAAAAATTCTTCAAGACCTCGCTTACCGAGCCACCGTGCGGAAGACTTGTAAGGCACGGCGAAAATATCGTGTTAATTTCACACGGGTTGCCACTTCCCGCCCATTCGGTATTTATGGCGGGTGTGCTTGTCGGCGAGCTTTCGGGCAACGTTTTCAAGCCGTCGCATCAGTTTTTTTCGGCATACGGAAGCCTTTTTAAAAACAAATTGGAGCTTAAGCGCGGCGATTCGCGCACCGAGGACTATCTTCTCGGCAGAGAAATCGATGCGCCGGGGCTTTCGGGCTTTTGTGCCGTGATTTACGAGGGCGCCCCCCTCGGCGGCGGAAAGGCATCGGGCGGCAGGCTTAAAAATCATTACCCGAAGGGGCTTCGCAACAAGGGATAGCCCTTCGCACCGTATAAAAGTCAAAATCGGTCGGGTGCATCGGTGAAAATCGCACGGCGGGCGGCAAATTTGCAGTCAAGCAAGGCATACTGCATTAACAGAAAAATAATAAATTAAGGAGATATAACGATGGACAAAATTTTAGCAAACGTAGGGCCTCTTACCGTCAAGGAGAGCGAGGTTGACGAATTTATTCTCTCGCTCGGTCAGCGCGGTCAGTCCTACAACAATCCCGAGGGAAGAAAAATCATTCTCGAGCAGCTTATCGGTAACAAGCTTTTGCTTCTTGACGCAAGGAAAAATCTTTACGAAACCGAGCCTGAATTTAAGGCGGAGCTTGCAAAAATGAAGGAAAATTTACTTATCAACTACACGGGCGGCAAGGTGATTTCCGCGGTTACGGTAAGCGACAAGGAGCTTGAGGCATACTACGAGGAAAACAAGGACAGGCTTGGCGGCGGTGAAACGGTTAACGCAAGCCACATTCTCGTTGACAGTGAGGAAAAGGCGCTCGAAATACTCGCGGCGATTAAAAACGGTGAGATAAGCTTTGAGGAAGCCGCGACGAAGCACTCCTCCTGCCCCTCCGGTCAAAACGGCGGAAGCCTCGGTGACTTTGGAAGAGGTCAGATGGTGCCCGAATTTGACAGCGCGGTATTTTCAATGGAGGTCGGAGAGATTACCGATACTCCCGTAAAAACGCAGTTTGGCTACCACCTTATCAAGCTTAATTCCAAGAACGAGGAGAGCATCCCCTCGCTTGAGGAGGTAAAACCCCAGCTTTACGAAATGCTCCTTCGCGACAAGCAAAGAAGGGCATACGAAAGCCGCATTAACCAGCTCAAAATCCTTTACCCGGTAGATATTCTTTGATGAAGGGAGATACGGAGCTTTTAAAAAAGCGGTTTTCCGAGCTTGCGGCGCGTGCGGCGTCAGGCGGATATTTTACCTTTACCGACTTTCTCGGCTTGCTCGAGCAATCGGCTTTTAACGAGATTAAGCGCACGCTTCCAACCGAATACGCCGTTTTTGGCGGCTTTGAGGGCGCGGAGAGGGTTATGCTTCGCTTTGGGAGTGAGGAGGAAATCGGATATTGCGCGCCCTTTCCCATAAAGACGGTGCTTATCAAGCCGCGCTCGGAGAAATTCGCCGAAAGGCTTTCGCACAGGGATTTTCTCGGTGCGCTAATGAACCTCGGTATAGAGCGCGAATGCCTTGGCGATATTGTGATAATAGAAAACAAGGCGTATCTTTTTGCCTCCGAGGAAATCGCTCCGTTCATAATTTCCTCTCTCGAGCGGGTAAGAAACACCGACGTTATCGCGGAGGAATGCAGTCTTCGTGAGGATTTTACCCCATACAGGGCGGAGCTGCGAACCGTACAGGTTTCCTCCGAAAGGCTGGACGCGATAATAGCAAGAGTCTTTCACCTTTCGCGCGACGAGGCGCAAATGCTTTTCAAAAGAGGGCTGGTTTTCGTTGACGGAAGGCTTACCGAGAGCGTGTCCTACACACCCCGCGCGGGCGAGCGAATAACCGTACGTACCCTCGGAAGAATAAAGTACGTCGGTGTGGTCGGAGAAACGCGAAAAGGTAAACTAAACGTTACGGTGGAGCTTTATTCCTAAAGGCTTGAAAGCACGTATAGGGAGAAGGAAATATAGCAAAAGCTTAACACGCCCCCACCCGTTTTCGCACAAATCGGCTTTAACCTTGAAATTTTATATTCAAAAACGGCAATATTTTATATTCAAAAACGGCTATCCGAAAATGGATAGCCGTTTTCTTTTTTATCGTTTTTTTAAGGGATAGCTACGGTAAAGGTGGGAAGCGGAACGCCCGAGGCATTCGTCACATTGCCCGATTTTATCGTGCGTATTACCTGACCGTCCTCTGAGTAGAAGGTGAAAACTCTCGTAGGAGATACGTCGGTATCGGTGTATTCCGCATATTTTACGCCGTCGGCATCAACCTTCAGCTGGAAGCGGCTTCCCGCATTAAGACGGATAAGCTCTCCCGTATAAAGCTCGATATACCTTCCGCCAAAGCCGTATCTTACCTCGCTCGGGGAGGTAATGCCCGCAGTATCAAGCACAACCGTATTGCCGACGAGGGTGGCGCCGACCTTTACCCATTTGGAGCTTGCGGAATCGTAAACCTCAAAATCCTCCGCCTCTACTCCGCGAAGCAGGCAGAGCGCCGTGTCAAAGGTGAGGGTGACGGTGCCCTCCCCGCGCACAACCGAGGTAAGCTCGGGTGCGGTGGTAATTTTGTCGGTAACGTCAAAAAGCTTTGTAAGCAGCATATCTGCCGCGCGATATCCAAGCGGAGATTTACGCGACGGGTGGATAACCTCGGGCGGTGCTCCGTAAAGCATATCCATCATATGAAGGGGTGTGCCGTCCACTCCCGTCGGGATAATGTAGGTGTTCGGATTGTCGAGCGAAAGGTCATACTGTATAGCCTCAAAGGCTGCAAGAGTACCGAGGTCGCTGTTATACGGAGCGATTTGGACCACGAAAAACGGAATGTCGTCGTTGGCAAACCTCTCGCTGTAAAGCTCCTTGAGAGCAGCAAATTTTTTACCGTATACAGCCGCACGTGTGGAGTCGGAATCACTCTCTCCCTGATACCACAAAACCGCGCGTGCGGTATAGCCCTTTATGGGTGCTATCATGGAGTTATAGCAAAGCGTGGGAATGTAGGAATATGGGTTGCCCGATTTCCAATATTTGCTTTCCTCGGTACTTTGCGGCCATCTGCCGTGCTTGTTCCAGAAGGCAAGGTAGTCCTCGTATCTCGCGATGTCGTCCGCGTGGATTTCGGGGTCCTTGTAAAGCTCCTCTGCGGGAAGCCAAGCGGTAATTTGAGTACCGCTTCTCGTTACGTTGATAAGCGCAACAGTCACGTCAGGACCAAGCTCGGCGGCAATCTTCATTGCCATAACGTAGCCGACCGCGGAAACGTAGCCCTTTACGGGTCCGTTAGGCTCAAGATTCTCCCTCGTGCCCTTTATCCAGGTGCCGTATCCGTAATCGGAGGGAAGCATATCCCAATACGACGGCTCCGCAAACACTCTTATATTGTCGTAGGTATCGACAAGGGGAGCAATTTCCTCCCAATCCTCAAGCTGGTAAGCGAAATACTGTGCGTTGGACTGTCCGCTTACGACGAACACCTCGCCAACGTCAACGTCCTCAAATACAAGGCTTTCATCTCCGGCGGTGACGGTGAGGGTCAAGCCCTTTGCCGCCTCCATTGCGGGAAGCTTCACGCTCCACTCTCCGTTTTCGGAAACGGCGGTTGCCGTGCTTTCGCCGAGGGTCACGGTTACACTCTCGCCCTCGGTTGCAAAGCCGTAAACGTTAATAGGCTCCTGTCTTTGAAGAACCATTCCGTCAGCAAAGATATTCGCCATTGAAAGAGTGCCTTCGTCAGCGGCGGAGCTTTCAACGCTGCTCGGCTCGTAGGTGTCGGTCTTTTTAGAGCATCCCGTAGCAATAAGCATAAGGGCGAGAACACAAATCAAAGTTATTATAAGATGCTTTTTCATTTTTTCTTCCTCCTTTTTGTATTCTCGTTACTGAATTTCGTTTTCGGCTTCGTATAGCCTTAAATATTCCTCGTAGGCTATGCCGTTTACAACCTGTGCGTATTTATCCTCGGCGAGGTTGGACCAATATTTTCCAAAGGCGGAGATGTCGGCGGACTCAGTACAGATAACCAAATTCTCCGAGCAGCCATAGAAAGGCGAATTGTAGTAATATCCCGCCGCGGGAATAGAGGTAACGGCTTCGGGAATGTAAATAGAAGTTAACATTTCACAGCCCGAGAACGCGCTTACTCCGATAGCTTTCACACCGTCGCCAAGGACGATTTTCGTAATATTGGAGCATCCCCAGAAGGAATATGCGGGCACCCGTGTAGCGTTATCCGAGAAAATTACGGTTTTAAGCGCATCGGGCACGTACTCCGCATTTGCAACGTAGGAGGGCGCACCGAATATATAGCCGAGGTAGTTGTTGGAGTCGGCTCTGTACGCTCCTACAAAGGGAAGGGTCAAGGACTCAATAGCCTCGCATCCCATAAACGCGCCCATTCCGATGGCAGCGGTGCTGTCGGGGATAGTAAGCTGTCTTATTGCGGTGTTTTCAAACGCGCGTGCAGCTATAACCTCCACACCCTCGGAAAGCGTAAGACTTGTAAGCGAGGTGCAGTCCATAAACGCGCCGATACCGACGGTTTTTATGCTGCTCGGAATGATTACGCCCGTAATATCGGTGTTGCCGCAAAATGCGTATGCGGTGATTTCGGTTACGTAAAATCCGTTGTATATTTCGGGAATTTCAACAATTCCGCCGATGCCGTTTGCGCCCGTAATGACATAAGAGCTGCCGCGCTTTTCATATACAAAGCCGTCGAGAATATCCCTCTCCGTCTTGTATGCGTACGCCGCAAGCGAATATGCCTTTATTGCGTCGAGAAGCTCTCCCGCCTCGCCGCTTGCGTCTGCTCTTACCGCGCCGATATAGGTTGCGAGTGAATACTCGCCGAAAAATTCGGTGCCGTCAGCCGCCCTACCCGAAACCGAGATTGCCGCGCCGACAAGCGAGAAGGCGTTTGCCTCCACCTCTACGTAGGTAAGACCCGTCCGTTTGTCCATTCCGTCAATCAAATCGAAGGCTGTCGCTCCGACGGTAACGGTGCCCGTATATCCGTCGCGAATATTAAATCTGAATTTTATAGCCGCACCAAGGCTTAACTGTGCGGAGCGAATTGCGGTGGTGATGCCGCCGATGCTTACCCCCTCGCCAAGAGTATCATCTCCGAGGGAGGAGTATTCAAGGTAGGCATCCGAGGCAATAAGGGAAGCCAAGGAGTCGGGAACGTTGGGTGCGGTGGCATCCAGCGAGGCTGCGTATTTATACGCGGCGTGAACGTAGCCGAGTGCCGCGGCAACGAGGCGTTTGGTTTTTTCGGTGTTTAACGACTCCAAAATTCCCGTCGCATAGTCTGAAATCGAAAGCGTGTAGGATACCGTGTATCCGTTGCCGTAGCCAATCTCTATTTCAAACGCCTCCGCACAGCGGTTGATTTCATCAAACTCTATGCTTAAAGCGTATCCGTTATCCGTGCAAGCGAGTCCGTCAAGGGGGCAATCCTCCCCGTCAAGACGAATATATCCGATCTGCTCGCCCGATACGAAAAGATTTATTCTTATATCGTTATAGAGCGCAATATTCCATTTTACAAAAACGGGGACACCAACCTCGAAGGGATATTCATAGCTGTCGGTGGGAATAATTGCAAGTCCGTTTGGAAGCACTACGGAATCAAGCGCGTAGCCCGAAGGAGCTTCGGTGGGATCGTGCGAGAATGCACAGTCGGTAAAGGATGCGTTAACCGTTGCGTCAACGGCAAGATAGAACAGCGAGCTTTTTGAGCCTTTAACCCTTACGCCGTCAAAAATGAGGTCGCAAGCCGCATCGGAGGTAATTGCTCCGTTAAGCGTAAAGAGGTAGGCGCACTCGATAACCGTATCGTTAACAATAACGTCGATATCGGGGGTGTAGGGTCCCGCAGGGCTTCCCGTAGCAGAGCCGCTTACCGTAATGAAATCGGCGGATTTTACGTCACAGTCCTCAACAAAAACGTATATGGGTGCGCCGACGGTATATCTTGCGGAAAGGTAGAGGAATACCGACGCTCCGTCATAATTGCAATCGGTCAAATACAGTCCTCCGCCACGGATATCGAAGGGAGGAGTGCCCTCCTTTGTAACAAGGGTAACCGAGTCAAAGGTTGCCTGTCCCCTTGCCCCTATATTCGAAAACAGCACGTTGTTTGCGGTGGGAGTAACGTCAAGCGTGCCGTTTTTAACGGTAAAGCCGTGTCCCTCGGAGGAGGAATTCATAAAGCGCGCATCGGTCACGGTGAGCTTATGACCTCCGAGGTCAACCGTCGAGTCCTTTGCAAGGGTGATATTATGTACTCCCGAGCCGCTGACCGTATAGGTTGCGTCGGCATAAAGGCGAAGAATGCCGCCCTCGGGAATAAGCGTTGCAAGCTGCGGCGGAAGCATAGCGTCCGAATTTCCGTCAAGGAGCGAGTGGGAAACGACCTCGTCCTGCGTGGAATTGAATATTGCCCAAGCGGCATAGCGTCCAGTTGCGGTGCTTTCTCCCGTAACAACCATTCCGTCCTCGGGAATAAATTCCGAAATCAATTCGCCGTTTGCATCCCGCCAAGCGGTTGCCTGCTCCGCGACCTTATTCACGCCGTCCTCGTTTACAATAACGTAGGTTTTGGAGGAATCAAGCCTTCCGATATAGCCCGACTGATAATAACCGTCGCTCTCCGCACCGCCGTTTTTAAAGGTTACGGTAACGTACTTGTCGGTTACGAGGTAGGGATATTCGGTATTTGAGGAATTAACGGTTTTCGCGCCCTCGGCATAAGTAAGCGAGGCGTTTTGAATGCTCGCGCCGTCAAGCGGTGACTTTAGATACACACCGCATCCAACGGAAACGGAGGTGCTGCCGCCCGTCACAGCGGTAAGCACGGGGACGCTTGCGTTTACGTAGGTCGGATTTGCCCCTTCGCTTCCGTTAATTACAACGTTAAGCGTTGAGGTCGTGCTTTTGTTGCTTATAATCGGCTGTCCGCCCAGTGCATTGAAGCTGCAGCCGTTAAATACGACGTTCAGGCTACAGCCGTCGGCATTTTCGGACAGCGTGATAAACGGAGTCGAAAGCTTTGCATCCGTGTTGATAATGCAGTCCTCGAAAAGCATATCAAGCGAAAGCCCCGACCTTCTCGTAAATACGTTAAAGGCAAAGGTAACGTTTGACTCAAAATCAAACTCGCAGCCGCGAGCGATAAACTCGCCGCCCGCACGGTAGTCAAACATCGTAACCGAGGTCCAGCTTGCCTTTACGTTTTCAAGCACGATTGACGTTACGACGTTGGTAGGCTTTGCACCCGGGTAGGCAAGGCGTGCGGTGCTTGCAACCACGGTTGCGTTTTTAAGAGTAAGGGTTACGCCGCTTTGCGGATTAAACGCCTTGTCGGTATTATCCGCCGCGAGATTAAGCTCGTTACCCTTTGCGTCAACGGTAAGGTTGCGCGTAAGCGAGTAGGGTGCGGCGGTGTGGGTGAGAGTTATATCTCCGTAGCCCTCGATAAGCACAACCGAGGTATCGTTTACCGCGCTTATGATTTCGTTATCCTCTTTTGAAAAGGCAACGAGGCTTTCAAGAGAGGGGGTAGCCGACGAAAACGCCGCCCAAGCACACGGCTCTCCCGCACCCGCGCCGACGTAAAGAGAAGCGGTTTCCTTCGTTATTGCGGTCACCTCGCTTTGAAGCTCCGCATCCGAGAAGAAGCCAACGCCCGCGGTATAAAGCACTCCGCCCGAATATACGAGCGCTCCGTCAAGGTCAAGCGTTATATCCCAAAACGGCAAAGAGCCAACCTTCGAAAGCCTTTCGCCAAGCACCTCGTCGCCGTTAAGGTAGATTACGTTAACCGCATTTTCGGGGCTTACGTACTCGATATTTTCGTTATCCAGCCATACGGGCAGGTAGTCCGCGGGAAATACAATCGAGGCGTTAGCGTTAAGCACCGAGCCGTCAAGCGATTTTTTGTTAACAGAAACGCCGTCGCCGATATTAACCGCCGTGGCAGCCGTGGACGAGGAGGTAATGAGAGGTGCCTCGCCGTAAAACGCCGTGTCGGTAACGGTTACGCTCGCGGGTGCGGCGTTTCCGTTTGCCATTATTTTCGGAAGCGTGCCCTTCTCGTAATTAAAGGTAGAGCCGCTTATTGTAAGAGTGGTTTCGTTTTGATAGCTGTTTCCGAAATTGAAGATGGCGCTTGACGAATTTGCCCAGGTGAAGCCGTCGGAAACGTTAAATACCGTATCCTTTACCTCAACCTCGATTTCGCCGATACCGCTTCTTTGACCGAAGAAGATGAAGCGATTGCACGCCGTCATATACTGGCTGTTTTGATTAAAGTTAATTACACAGCGCAAAAACGTAAGCCTTCCGCCCGCGCGGTGATCCGAAAAGTCGGCGGTAACGTCCACGGTAAGGTCGGTAAAGCGAATGTCAGGCTTTGCGTCCGCACCGATGGGATATATTACCTTTGCACCGAGGGAGGTGAGCGTGCCGTTCTTTATCTCTAACACCTGTCCTAGTGCGCCGCACGGAGAGAGGGTTTTGTCGGTATTACCCGAGCCAAGCGTAAGCTTGTGCCCTCCGAGGTCGATATAAAGGCTGTTGGTAAACTGGTATATCGCGGAAAAGCTCAAGGTTGCATCGCTGTTAAGCTTTATCCAGGTATCCCCCTTGCCAACGTATTCCTGCAGCTTTGCAGCAAGCTCCTTCGATGCGGTTTCCACGTAGGCAGGTGCCGCACCTCGGTCAGGGTCGGAGGTGTAGATTTCAAAATAGCCGTCCGCAGCGCGCGTGCCGCCCGTCGCACCTTCCGAGGCAAACGCCACAACGACGGTAGATAGAGCAAGCAGCAGCGCAAGGAAGGTTACGGTTAAGAGAATTTTCCTTTTCATCTTCAATCCTTAATCCTTTCGATATTGGGTTTAAAATCAGGTTGGTTTATTCCTTTATTATAAGGTTCGCGGTTGCGCGGTTGGTTGCAATCGGTATATCGTAAACCACGGCAATTCGCAAAAGCGCCTTTACGTCGGGGTCGTGTGGCTGGCTTGAAAGCGGGTCCCAAAAGAAAATAATTTTGTCTATTCCGCCCTCCGCCGCCTTTGCTCCGATTTGAAGGTCGCCGCCGAGCGGTCCGGAAAGATAGCCCTTTACCTCAAGACCGGTTGCCTCCGATATAAGGCGGGAGGTTGTGCCCGTGCCGCAAAGCTTGTACTGCGTTAAAATTTCCTTATTGTTAAGAGCCCACGCAACAATATCGTGCTTTTTATTATCGTGCGCTATAAGGGCAATTGTTTTTTGCTTCTTTTTCATTTTTTCCTCGTTTAGTATCGTTTATATAGTATAGCTTTACCGTTTTAAAGATTGAGAGCTTTTTTCACCACGGGAATGAGGGCGCTTGCCATCGCCCAAAAGCCGAGGTCCGTGGGGTGGCAGTTGTCCACCAATCCCTCGCTTCCCACTCCCTTTAACAGGTCGTCGCCCGAAAGAAAATAGACGTTTTTATCTCCCGCAGAGAGTGCCGCCTCGTAGGTTGCCCTTACGATTTTCAAACGCTCGTTATATTCGCGGTCCCTCTCCACCTTTGGAGCCGACATAATAATTATCGGAATATCGGGGTGAGCCGCGCGGACGGTGTCAAAAAACGGCTTATGCGTTTCGTAAAGATATTCCGCGCTCCACGCATTGTAATCATAGTCAAAAATAAATGAAGACATATCAAGCGAGGCAACGTAATCCGCCATCTCCGCCTCCCCCTTTGCATTTCCCGAAAATCCGAGATTTACAAAGTCGAGATTTAGCTCACGGCAAAGTATAGCCTCGTAGGACATACCCGCGCGCGTAGCGCAACCGCCCTGTGTTACCGACGAGCCATAGAATACCACCGGCCTTTCAACCGAAAAGCTTCTTTCGGTTTTGGATATACGGCTTCCCGCCTCCACGCCAATTTTCAAGTCAACGAGGTTTGCGTAAAGCGGGAAATAAATCTCAACCTCGCCCGAGTGGCTTAATACCTTTGTGGCAAGGAGATAGTGGGCGTCGCCCTCCCGCTTCCAAAAGGCAAAAAAACCGCCGAGTGGCTTTCCATCGAGATAAATATCAAATCCGTTTGCACCGATGTGTGTAAAATGAGCCATATCCGAAACGAAATCGGAAACAGCGGCAACCGTAACCGTAGGGCTGTCGGTGCGAAAACGAAGTCGCCCTCCCGACGTATTGCGGTGAAGCGCGGTAACTCCCTCGCTTACACTCCTTGCAACCTCGGTAGGCATACGCGTATATGACGTACCGTCGTGATATACTCCCGCAAGTGAAAAAATCGGGTCTGTTGCGGAATAAAAATCAAGCGCAGTGCCCTTTGGCAAATGCTTTTCTGCAAAGTTAGGGTCTATTTTAGATAAATCCATACATTCCCTCGCGTGTGTTTTTCTTTATTTTAACATTTTCCGTGCGCGAAATCAAGTACTGCGCTTGATAAAGATTGACAAACGTGGAAAAAAGTTGTAAAATATCGGTAGCAAATCTATTGGAGGATTAAATGGCACTCGATAAACAGCGCTTTACCTCGTCTCTGACGAAAATTTTCGGTGAAAACGGATTTTCAAAGCTTTTGTCGCGCGACGTGTCGGAAAAGCTTTTCACGCTTACCGAATTTATGCTTTCGGAAAACGAAAAATACAATCTTACGGCTATAACCGACCCTGACAAAATCATACTTAACCATTATGCCGACTGTGCAACCCTGGCAATAAGGCTTCCGAAGGGGGCGCGAGTTTGCGATATCGGTTGCGGCGCGGGCTTTCCCACCCTTCCCGTTGCGATATTCCGACCCGACGCTTCGGTGCTTGGTATTGATTCAACGGCAAAGCGCATCGGCTACGTGACACAGGCGGCGGCGCTTCTCGGTCTATCGAACGTGGAGTGTGTGACAATGCGCGCGGAGGACGGAGGACGCGATATAAAATACCGCGAAAAATTCGACGTTGTAACGGCACGCGCGGTTGCGGAGCTTCGTGTGCTTGCCGAGCTTTGCCTGCCATACGCGAGGGTTGGCGGAAGCTTTATCGCGATGAAGGGAAAAAACGCGGAGTACGAGCTTTCGGCGGCAAAAAGGGCAATTGCAACGCTCGGCGGACGAAACGTACGCGTAGAAACGGTGACGCTTGTCGGCACAGAAACGGCTTCGCACCCGCTGATTTACATTGATAAAAAGGAAAAGACACCCGCGGCGTATCCGCGCCCCTATGCACAAATTTCCAAAAAGCCGCTTTAACGTACAAATGCGCCTCGCACGAGGGCGGACACAAGCTACAGCGAAGGAGCGCTTTGCGTAAGGCAAGGCGGTAATTATATGAAATAAAGCGGGTAAAAATACCCCAAAACGGCAACACGGGTGGCGTGTTGCCGTTAATTTTTCGCATTTTCCGCAAAACGACCCCTTTCGCGCAAATACTGTGTTAGCATAAGAAAAAAGGAGGTCGGGAAATGAATATGTTTGACGAAGCGCGTGCTATGTCGGGTACGCTTTTACTTTGCAAAATTACACAGCGGGAGCTTGCTGAAAGGCTTGGAGTAAGTCAATCCTACGTGGCAAACAAAATACGGCTTTTAAGCCTTTCTCCCGATATGGAGAAAAAAATAACCGAGGGCGGTGTTTCGGAAAGGCACGCAAGGGCGCTCCTTGCGTTAGAGGACGAGGGCGCGAGGCGCGAGGTTCTTGAAAAGGTTATTTCCCGCGGTCTTACCGTCAGGGAGTGTGAGGCTCTCGTTGAGGTGAGGCGCACCGAGCATTCGGCAAAAAGAATAGAGGGAAAGGGGCGCGGCGACGGCATTGACGTCTTTTGCCGCGCAATACGCGAGGGGGTCGAGATGCTTTCCTCCCTCGGTGTCGAGGCGCGGACGCGAACAAGCCGCGACGGTGATAAAATGTACATAACTGTTTGCATTTGCGACGGATAAGCTCCGCTTTCGGGCAAATAGGGCAAATTCCGTGTAAAAAAGCGTGGGATTGCCCCAAAAGCTTGACACGGGGTGCCACTAAATGCAAATTTTCGCAAAACAAGAAAGCCGCGGGAAAACCCCGCGGCTTTTTCGGTCGGTATTATTCAACTATAATTTTCGTAATTCCGAGGCGACCGTTTCCGATAGCCTTTACAAGAGTGACGAGAAGCTCGCTTTCGGTATCGGGAAGCTTCATATCAAGATTGATCGTATAGGAATCAATCGGATAAGCCTTCATATAAATATGTATATGCGCCTTTTGCTCCTGTACGAGGGTGGCTTCAACGATTTCCTTTATTTTCGTAATTACGTTAAGGTCAACGGGGCGGCGGAAAATAAGCCTTGCGTGCTTGGTGATATAGGTCGGCTGCGCCCTGCGGCGAGCCTCCTCCTCTCTTGCAAGGCGCTCCCTCTCGAGCCTTTGTGCCTCCATTTGGCGGCGAGCCTCCTCCCTTGCCTCTCTTTCGGCTCTTTCGCGCTCCTCGCGTATGCGGCGCTCCTCTTCAAGGTGTTGCTGCTCCGCGATGGCGGTTTTGGCAATTTCGGCAAGCCTTTGACGCTCCGCCTCCTCTATTCTTGCCTGCTCGGCAATACGGGCGCGGGCGCGCTCCTCCTCCTCTTTTTGAAGCCTTTCCGCCTCAAGACGGGCGTTTTCCTCGGCACGAAGGCGCTCCTGCTCCTTAATTCTTTCGTCCTCGGCACGGCGTGCCTCCTCCTCGCGGCGAAGTGCTTCGGCACGAAGACGCTCGTTTTCCTCGCGAAGCCTTTCATGCTCCGCACGCATTCTCTCCGCCTCCGCCTCGGCTTTCGCTCTCGCCTCGGCTTCAAGCTCCATACGCACGCGCGCCTCAATCTCGCGTCTTATTCTTTCCTCGCGGCGTCTTTCCTCCTCGGCGCTATCAACCGACGCGGCGGGTGCTTCCGCTTCGTCAGCGGGTGAGGGCGCATAATCGGCATCGGTGTAACCGTCAACGGGGACAGCCTCGCAATCCTCCTCGGCATAATCGCCGTCGGTCGGGGTAGGCTCGTAATCCTCCTCCGCGGGAGCAGATGCGTAATCCTCATCGGAGTCGGGCATAGACTCCCCGCCGTTTTCTTCCTCAACAGCGTCGGGCGTGTCAACCGCATCGGCAGTATCGGACTCCCCGTCGGTCATATCAATTCCAAACACGTATCCGTCCTCCGTCGGCTGTGCGTCGGAGGCAGGCTCGGCATCGGCTGCTTCGGACTTCGCAGGCATATCCACGCCGAGCGCGGCACGCGCCATCATCGTAATATCGCTGTCGTCAAGCTCGGGCAGCTCCTCTGCCGTTGCGGCGGCGTAATCGCCGAGAATTGCCTTCAGTCGGCGGTCAAGGTCGTCCTCCTCGCTTACGTATGCGGCGGAAACGGGGGATGCTTCGGTATGCGTTTCGTGAATTACGGGAGGCGTTTCCTCCGTCGGCGGAGTAACCTCCTCGATGGGAAGCTCTATTTTCACAAGCTCTCCGCGCTTTAAGGAGCGTTTTATAAGCTCGCGCCATTCGGTAACGGTGCGCTTTCCCATTGCGGACTGGTATTTATCGGGGTTGGTGCGGCAAAGGAAGCGGTATTCCTTTTCTCTTATCTTTTGGGGCACGTCCTCGCCAAGCTCGAATTTGATATTCTCGGGGCAAACGCTGTCGCGCACGGTGTATGCCTGCGCCCCGTCAAGCCTTGTCCATTTAATCCAAAAGTCGCGAGGCTGACACCCCTTGTCGGTAAGAAGCAGTCGGCGGTAGGTAACGTTACCCGCGGTATGCTCCATATAGGTATCGCCCGCAAACACGAGCTGTATTTCAAGCGTGCCGTTATCAACCCTCTCAAGAGAGAGATTTCGGATAAGCTCGTCGGATATTTGCCTTGCCATCTCGTCAACGAAGGTTTGCGAGTAGCGGCCGACGAGGAAGGCGGGGTCCTTTTTAACACCGACAACGCGAATTCTTATACAGCCGTCGGGATAGGAGATTGCGCGCCCCTCTGTAACCGTTTTAAATTCGTCGGGCACACAGCTTACGATTGCAAATTCAATATCCTCCGCACCGTAGTAGGAGTAGGGGCAGCCGCCGCGGAAGCCGTCACCGACACGCCATTTTATCCATTGTGTACGCGGCTCGTCCGCAACGAAAACGGTAAGCGGATAATACCACTCCCCCTCAAGAGTGAGATTGCTTGCAAGATAGTCCTCGTACATCAGGACGCCTTCGATTTCGGGGTTGAAATCGGAGAGCATCGGAACAAGGATATTTTCAAAGCACTCCTTGAAGCGGGGACTTATGCAGTCGGCAACTATCCTGTTATGTAAAAGGTCAATACGCATTTTTATCTCCTCTCGGACAAAATTTGCCACAAAATAAATTCTATATTTAAATTTTAGCATATATTTTTATAAAAATCAATACAATTTCGCGCTCCTCCTTTAATTTTTACGGCAATTTTTCGCATTTTTTATAAAAAAGCGTATACACACCGAATCATATTATCAACGGCACAGCTTAAATCCGAAAAGAGTAAAAAGCATTTACGGCTACTCAAGAGCGAGTTCCCCTGTATTTCAAAGCAGACGCTTCTAAATTTTTAAAAAGTTAAAAAGGAGACCGAGCATTACACTCCGTCTCCTTCTTTTATTCTGCTTTTGTAACGGGATAATTATTTCTGAACGAGGTGGATTGCAAAGCCCGCGATTTCGTCCTTGAAGTAAACGAACTTGGGCTTTCCGCTCTTTTCGTCAAGAACGATGCTTTCCTTGTCAAACTCAAAGCCGAGTCTTTCAAAGTAAGCGATAGCTCTGTCAACGAAGTGAGTGCGGATTCCGATATGACCGTGAGTGCCGGGTCCCTTCTGATTCATAAACTCAAAGCATTCGCCCGCAAACACCGACTTTGAGGTTTCGCGCACGGGCATACCGAACATAAGCTCAAAGAGCTTTGCCGATCTTACAGCCGCTTCCTTGCTCTCCCCGTTGATGCCGATGTGAACGAACTCAAGACCGAGCATAGCCTTTACAGCGTTTCTCGTAAGTGCGGTGATTTCCTCCCACTTTTTGTCGCGAATGAGGTCGTCGCGCACCATAAAGGAGCCGCCGCAAGCGATAATCTTATTAAACTTGAGATAATCAAGAAGGTTTTCCGCGTTGATACCGCCCGTGGGCATAAAGGTAAGCTGTCCGTAGGGGGCAGCCATAGCCTTCAGCATCTTAAGACCGCCAGCCGCCTCCGCGGGGAAGAATTTTACGGTTTTAAGACCAAGCTCGAGCGCCGCCTCGATATCCGAGGGGTTGGAGCAGCCGGGGAGCATCGGGATACCCTTTGAAAGGGCGTATGCGGTAACCCTTGGATTAAGTCCGGGAGAAACGAGGAATTTCGAGCCTGCTGCAATAGCGGCGTCAACCTGCTCCGTGGTAAGGACGGTGCCCGCACCGACAAGCATTTCGGGATACGCCTCCGTAATGTTCCTGATAGCCTCCGCCGCGCAAGCGGTACGGAAGGTAATCTCCGCCGCGGGAAGTCCGCCGTCGATAAGCGCCTTTGCAAGCGGAACCGCATCCTCGGGATTTTCAATCTTGATAACGGGGATAAGTCCGATGGAATAAAGCTCTTGAATCATATTCATAATAACTCTCCTTAAAATATTTAGCAACCCTATTATACAACATTACTCTCTCCCGTTACATTGCAAAAATTGCCATTGATATTGCATATATTGCTCTTTGTCGGTTTTGGTAGGCTATTGACAAAATTGCATAGAGGGTGTATAATGGTTCTAATAAATTAGAAAATCGGGAGGCGGTATGAAAAGGGTCACGGTTTATACGGAGGATTTGCTGTTATACAGACGGCTCCTTCTTTGGTTTTCGGACGTGCTTGATTTTCGCCGATTAACGGCTTTGGACACCGCCACGGCAGAGGGCGCGGTTATAGTAGATGCGGACACCTGTCCCACGGTTGAGGGCGGCGATGTCTTTTTAACGAGAAGCGAGGAGCGCTTGGCGGATTTTTCCCGTCACGGTACGGTTGCTTTTTTAATTCCGTTTTCCTTTGAGGACATCGAAAATGCGCTCCAAAAATGTCAAAAAAGTGACACGGGTAGGCTGGTTTTGCTTAAAAACGAGCGCGCGGCAAGGCTTGACGGCGTGACGGTAGGGCTTACGGACGTGGAGTACAGGCTGCTTCGCGTGCTTTTGTCCGTGCCCGTCGGAGAATACGTTTCAAAGCAAAAAATCGTCGCGGAGGTTTGGGGCGAGGGAGTTGACGGCGGAGTGGTTAACGTTTACGTCCACTACCTACGCGAGAAGCTTGAAAAAAACGGCGAAAAAATAATTATTTCCTCCCGAAATTTGGGATATAAAATCAACGAAAGGACGGTGACGCTATGCTGACTTTACTTGAGGGCGGCTTTGGCTCGGTATGCCACAGAGAGCTTACCGAAAGAATAAAGGCTTCGGTTGATAAAAAAAGGCGCTGCTTCCTTTTTGTACCCGAGCAGCAAACGCTTTCCTGCGAGGCGGAGATGTGCGCGATGCTACCGCCATACGCTCCGCAGATATTCGAGGTAACGAATTTTACGAGATTTGCAAACACCGCCTTCCGTAATCTCGGAGGTATAGGCGGAAGCTATTGCAGCGGCGCGGAAAGCTCGCTCATAATGTGGCGCGTGCTTAACGAGCTTTGCGACAGGCTTTCTATGACGGGCGGGAGGCGTCCCGTTTCCTCGGGCACGGTAGAGCGAGCGCTTTCGGCGGTAAGAGAAATGCAGGGACACGGAATAAGCCCCGCGCTTGTAGAGGCGGCAAGGTTAAGCGAAAAAATTACCGACGCAAGGCTGCGCTCAAAGCTTTCCGACCTTTCTATGATTTACGGCACCTACCGCGAATACGTATCGGAAAAATACAACGACCTTGCGGAGGATGCGGCGGAGCTTGCAAAAAGGCTTGAGGAAAATCCCGAATATCTTTTCGGGGTGGATATTTACGTTGACGGGTTTATAAGCTTTACCGAGCCGCAGTACAAGCTCCTTTCGGTTATGATGCGCTCCACCGAGCTTACCGTAACGCTCACGCTTCCGAGGGCAAGGCGGGACGCCTTTGAATACAGCGAGGTAAAGGCGGCGGAGGAAAGGCTCAAGCAGATTGCAAGAGAGGCGGGCGTTGATATTCGCGTAACGAAGAAGGACGAGCGCGACCCAAGCTTTTGTCCCGCGCTTTCGAGGGTTTGCGATCTGCTTTTCTCCACGGTTGGTAAAATTGACAACGAAAGTTTACAGGAGCTTAAAAACAAGGGGGGGCGTGTACGCATTTTCGAGGCTCGCGACCCGTTTGAGGAATGCGATTTCGTTGCCGCTGATATTAAAAGAAGGGTTATGGCGGGAGAGTCCTACTCCTCCTTTGCCATTATTGCAAGAAACGCGAAAAAGTACGTCGGCGTGCTTGACGAGGCTCTTTCGCGAGCATCAATTCCGCACTTTATTTCAAAGAAGCGCGACATTACCTCCTTTGAGGCGATAAAGCTTATAAGCGTTGCGTATCAGATAATTCTCCGCGGCTTTCGCAGAGAGGACGTGCTTACCTACGCAAAATGCGGTCTTGCGGGAATAACGCAAGAGGCGTGCGACGAGCTGGAGCTTTACACCACGGCTTGGAGCATAGAGGGCGACGGCTTTACAAGGGACGAGGGCTGGCGAATGAATCCGCGCGGCTACGAGGCTCTTACCGAGGAGGATATGCTGCGCCTTTCCGCCATTGAGGAAACGCGCTGTAAAATAACCGAGCCGCTTCTTCGCTTCGGCGCGGAGACGAAACGGGCAAGCACGGTGCGGGCACACGCCGAGGTGCTTTTCAATTTCCTTGACGAAATAGAGCTTGAAAAAAAGCTTTACGAAAGGGCAAAGGAGCTGCTTTCGCTCGGCGAGGTTGAGAGCGCGGAGGAAAACGCACGGCTTTGGCAGACTGTTTGCGACTCGCTCGACACACTCGTTGGCGTGCTTGGCGAAGCACGGATAGACGCAGAATCCTTTATCGGTCTTCTCGGCGTAGTATTTAAGGAGGCGGGAATCTCCCGTCTTCCTCTCTCCCGCGACCAGGTGACGGTCGGAAGCGCGGACACGCTTCGTATGCGGGATAAGCGTCACGTTTACCTTATCGGCGTAAACGCGGGAGAATTTCCGCAAAACATCACCGACGTCTCCTTTTTCACGGAGCGCGACAGGAATGCGCTTTGCGAGCTTGACCTCCCGATAAAGCCCGAGCTTGATATAAGGAGCGCAAGGGAGCTTTACTGCTTTGCCCGTGCCTTTTCGGCGGCAAAGGAAACGGTGACGCTTCTTTTCACCTCCCTTTCCGCATCGATGGAGGCAATACTTCCCTCGGACGTTATAGCAAGAATAGCCGAAATTTCAACCGTCAGCGAGGAGAATGCAAGGCGCGTCCACATTCCCGTCCAAAGGCTTGAGGATATGCACACGGTTGACCGAATTTATTCGCCAAACGACGCGCTGATGCTCGCCTCCCGCCTTAACGGGGAGGAATACTCCGAGGTAAAGACCGCGCTTTTCGAGGCGGGACTTTCGGATATTGTAGGAATAGCGGAGGGCAATCCGATAAACGACGGTCTTAAGCTTTCAAAGGAGCTTGCCGCCGTGATATACAACGGAGATATTTATATTTCGCAATCCCGACTCGATAAATTCCAAAGCTGTCCGTTTTCCTACCACGCAAGGTACGTTTTCGGGCTTAACGAAAACGGAAGGTCGGAGCTTTCGGCAAACGTTATCGGTAACTTTATACACAAGGTTTTGGAGGGATTTTTCACCGAGGTAAAGCAAATCGGCGGAAAAATCGGCAACCTTACCCCCGAGGAGCGTGAAAAAATCGCCGCAAGGGCGGCGGAGAGCTACGTAAACCTCGTGCTTGGCGACGGCTTTGGCTCGGCAAGAAAGCAAAACGCAATAGCACAGCTTCGCCGCGCGGCAAGACCGGTTGTAGAGTGCATTTCAAGAGAATTTGAGAGCTGTGAATTTGAGCCGCGCTTCGTGGAGCTTTCCACCTACGGCACAAGTCCGAAATCCCCCGACCCAGCGGTTTACAAAATCGACGGCAGCACGACGGCGCACGTTTCTGGCTTCGTTGACAGGGTTGACACGCTGAAGGTCGGCAGCGACGTTTACGTTAGGGTTATAGATTACAAATCGGGTGCAAAAACCTTTGACTCTCGCGAGCTTGCAGAGGGTAAAAATTTGCAGATGTTCCTTTACCTTAAATCCATCGTTGACACGAAAAAGCCCGAATTTCTTGAAGAAATGGGGGTTGAGGAGGGCGGACGGCTTATCCCCGCGGGAGTTATTTACGTTAAAACCTCTATGAAGGACAAGCTTCTCGACGACCCGTTTACAGACGATACGGAGGCGGTTATCTCGGCGCTTAACGAAAGGGAGGGTATGCTCCTTGACGACGAGGTAAGCATCGGTGCGATGAGTCAAGACCACCTTCCGAAGGGTGCAGAGGAGGACGGAGGAAAGAACAGATACACCGAGGACGGTTGGCAGGAGCTTTGCGACGTAATCGAGGAATCGGTCGTGCGAATTGTCGGCGGTATGAAAAAGGGCGATGCAAGAGCAGAGCCGTCGGTTAAGGGCAGATACGGCCCTTGCTCCTACTGTCCGTACAAGGCGATTTGCAGAAATCCGAAAATATAAGCCTTTGCAAGCATGAAAAGCAAGCTGCAAAAGGCAAAATAACGAAGCAAAAGCAAAACAGCCCTGCATCGCAGGGCTGTAATTTTTATTATAAGCCGTCAAACGCTTTCGATAAACGCGGGGACGTCGGCGGTGGGGATTTCCATAACCGCGGAAATTTCGGAATAGAGGATTTTCTCCGCCTTTTTCATTGCGTTTTCGTCGGCAAGGAAGTTTTTCTTTCCCTCGGCGGCGCGGCGCACTCCCGCCGCAACGATTGAGCGAATCATAACGAGTATTGCCGTCCTGTCCCCCGAGGTCATTACCGATTTGAAATGCTCGGCACGGGCGCGGTTATCCTCCACCCACGGGAGGTCGGTTACCGCCTTTGCCGCTTTAATTGCCGCAAGCATTCCGTCGGGAGAGAGAAGTCGGCGCATTCCCGCAACAAGCGTTTGGTTATCCACGGGAATAAGGGTTTCGGAGAAAGCAACCGCCCCCGCCTCGCAAAGGACGTAGTATTTACGCATACAGTCGCCGATTTCAATATCGCGCACGTCAACGATTTTCATAACGCCGTAAGCGCCGTAAACCACCTTTTCACCTATACTGAACATACGCCCTCCCCCTTCAAAAAATATCTACGTATATATTTTAACATATTTTTGACAATTTTGTAATTAGTCAAACGCAACAAAAAAATTTGGTGATTTTGATAAAGGTTAAAGCTTTTTTCGTTTAGACAACGCCTTTTCGCAACCCGCGGTTGCATAAGCTTCAAGGTAAAGTTGGTTGACGGTGCCGCTTCGTATTTGATATTATATTGGGAGAATACATATTCACACTATTACATATTCATACTATTATGATAACAACACTTTTTTAAGGAGATTACAATGACCCTCGGTGAAAAGATTACACGGCTTCGCTTCGCGTCGAATATGACGCAGGAGGAATTGGCAGAAAGGTTGTCGGTTTCAAGACAATCGGTTTCAAAATGGGAAATGAATCAGGCTCTGCCGCAAATTGACAAGGTGATTATGCTTTGCGAGATTTTTCACGTATCACTCGACCTGCTTTTGGTGGATAAGGTATCGGTTGACACCCCGAAAAGGGAGAAAAACAAGTATTTCGGCACCGACGGCTTTCGCGGCGAGGCAAACGTCAGCCTCACGTCAATGCAGGCGTATCGCGTCGGAAGATTTCTCGGCTGGTATTATTCCTCCGCGCTTTCGGGTGCGAAAAAGCCCGGCTACCGTCCGCGTATAGTTATCGGAAAGGATACAAGACGCTCAAGCTATATGTTAGAGTATTCCATCGTTGCGGGAATTACCGCCTCGGGCGCAGATGCGTATATGCTTCACGTTACGACGACGCCGAGCGTTTCCTACGTAACGAGGCAGGACGAATTTGATTGCGGCGTTATGATTACCGCATCGCACAATCCCTTTTACGATAACGGAATAAAGATTATCAACCGCTACGGAGAAAAGCTCGACGACAGGACGACAGAGCTTATCGAAGCCTACCTTGACGGAGATATGGCGTCGCTGGGTATTACCGCGGATGACCTTCCATTGGCGGAAAGGGAGAAAATCGGCTGCATAGTTGACTACGTTGCGGGACGAAACAGATACGTGGCGTATTTGATTTCGCTTGCCTCCCACTCCTACAAAAAGCTTCGCATCGGCATCGACTGTGCTAACGGGGCGTCCTGGATGATTGCGAGCGCGGTTTTCGGCGCGCTCGGCGCACAGACGGTGGTTATAGGTGCAGAGCCGGACGGGCTTAACGTTAATTTAAATTGCGGCTCTACGCATATCGAAAGGCTCTCCAATCTTGTGAAAGAGAGGCATTTGGACGTCGGATTTGCCTTCGACGGGGATGCGGACCGCTGTATTGCCGTTGACGAAAACGGAAGGGTCGTTGACGGTGACGGTATTATGTATATTATGGCGCAAAGGCTTTGGTCGCGCGGTATGCTTAACGGTAACACCGTGGTATCAACCGTTATGTCCAACAGCGGCTTTGTGGAGTCGCTTCGCGAAATCGGCATAAGCTGTGAGCAGACCGCGGTCGGCGACCGCTTCGTTTACGAGTGTATGCAGAAAAACGATTACAGCCTCGGCGGAGAGTCGTCGGGACATATCGTATTTAAAAAATACGCAACCACGGGCGACGGCATTCTCACAGCGATTATGATTGCCGAGCAAATGTGCGATACGAAATCCTCCCTCTCCAAGCTTTGCGAAAATCTTCGCATATATCCGCAAGCGGTCAAAAGCGTAAAGGTCAAGGACAAGGCGGCGGTAATTGCCGACGCAAGCGTAAAGGAGGCGGTTTTGAGGGTTGAGGGCGAAATAGGACGGCACGGCAGAGTGCTTCTTCGCCCAAGCGGGACGGAGCCTGTAATCCGTATAATGGTAGAGGCAAAAAGCGAGGAGGCGTGCCGAGAATACGTGCAAATAATTGCCGCAAGCATTAGGGCAGGAGGACATACGGTTGATTAAAAAAGTAAAAACCGCGGAGCTTTTCGATTGCCAAACTCCGTATCTTGCAAGGCTTTTGGAGGGCTGCGAATATCCGTGGCAGATTTTACCCAAAATAAAGCCGTATATTGAAGGACTTTTTGAAAATATGCCCTCGGGCTTTACCGAGATTTCGGAGGGAGTATGGGTCGGGCGCGACGTGTCGATACACCCGCTTGCGACGGTTCTTCCGCCCGCCATTATCGGCAGCGGAAGCGAAATCAGAGTAGGTGCATTCCTTCGCGGAAGCGTTATTACGGGCGAGGGCTGTGTTATAGGGAATTCCTCCGAGCTTAAAAACTGTGTGCTTTTAAACCGCGTACAGGTCCCGCACTATAACTACGTGGGAGATTCGGTGCTTGGGAGCTTTGCACATATGGGTGCAGGGTCGGTTTGCTCAAACCTCAAAAGCGACGGCGGGACGGTGGTAATTCACGGCGAGGAGGAGCTTGAAACCGGGCTTCGCAAGGTCGGCGCGTTCCTCGGTGACCGAGCAGACGTAGGCTGTGGCTGTGTGCTTAATCCCGGGACGGTAATAGGGCGGAACACGTCGGTGTACCCGCTTACCGCCGTTCGCGGTGTCATTCCCGAAAATTGCATCGTTAAGGGTATGGACAAAATTGTCAAAAGAATTGAAAAGGAATAAGCCGAATTTAAATTGCCGCAAGCATCACCTTTTAATTAGCTTTGCGCGAAGATATATAATCAGACAATCGTAAATCGGTATAGAACAACAATAAAAAATCCAACGCGAACAATTTTTTCGCGTTGGATTTTGCGTTAAATACGGATATTAGTACATTCCGTCCATTCCGCCCGCGGGTGCGGCGGGAGGTGTAGGCTCCTTTTTCTCGGAAACAACCGCCTCTGTGGTAAGAACGGTGGAGGCAATGGACGCCGCATTCTGAAGCGCGCATCTCGTTACCTTTGCAGGGTCAACGATGCCCTCCTCGAGCATATCGCAATAAACCTCGCGGTATGCGTCAAAGCCATAGCCAACCCTTCCGCTTTCGCGGATTTTGGAGATGATAACCGCACCGTCAAGGCCCGCGTTATCAGCAATCTGCTTCATCGGTGCTTCAAGCGCCTTTGCAACGATTTTCGCACCCGTCTTTTCGTCACCCTCAAGAGCATCGACAACAGCCTCTACCGCGGGAATAACGTTGATAAGCGCAGTGCCGCCGCCCGCGACGATACCCTCCTCTACCGCCGCCTTCGTAGCGTTGAGCGCATCCTCGATACGGAGCTTCTTTTCCTTCATTTCAACCTCGGTTGCCGCGCCGACCTTTATTACCGCGACGCCGCCCGCAAGCTTTGCAAGACGCTCAAGAAGCTTTTCCTTGTCAAATTCGGAGGTGGTGGTTTCAATCGCCTGTCTAATCTGATTAACTCTGTCCGCGATGGCAGTCTTGTCGCCGTTTCCGCCGACGATGATGGTATTTTCCTTCGTAACCTTTACCTGTCTTGCTCTGCCAAGCTCCGCAAGAGATGCGTCCTTCAGCTCCAAGCCAAGCTCGGAGGTAATAACCTCTCCGCCCGTGAGAATTGCGATATCGCGAAGCATTTCCTTGCGACGGTCGCCAAAGCCAGGTGCCTTTACGGCAACGACGGTAAACGTGCCGCGAAGTCGGTTAAGCACTAGGGTGGTAAGAGCCTCTCCCTCCACGTCCTCCGCGATAATGAGAAGCTTTTTACCCGACTGAACAATTTGCTCAAGAAGGGGGAGAAGCTCCTGGATAGACGAAATCTTTTTATCGGTAATAAGAATGAGGCAATCGTCAAGCACAGCCTCCATTTTGTCCGAGTCGGTAACCATATAGGGGGAGAGGTAGCCGCGGTCAAACTGCATACCCTCAACAACCTCGCTGTAGGTATCCGCGCTCTTTGATTCCTCCACGGTGATAACTCCGTCGGAGGTAACCTTATCCATTGCGTCGGCAATAAGCGCGCCGATTGACTCGTCACCCGCACTGACAGCTCCGACCTTTGCAATATCCTCGCTGCCGCGGACTGTCTTTGCCTGGCTTGCAAGCTCGGCAACGGCGGCGTCAACCGCCTTGAATATACCCTTGCGAAGCACCATCGGGTTTGCGCCCGCGGTGACGTTCTTCATACCCTCGTGAATAAGAGCCTGTGCAAGGAGGGTTGCGGTGGTAGTACCGTCGCCCGCCGCATCGTTGGTTTTCGTTGCTACCTCGCGCACGAGCTGTGCGCCCATATTTTCAGCGGCATCCTCAAGCTCGATTTCCTTTGCAATCGTAACGCCGTCGTTAGTGATGAGGGGAGCGCCGAACTTTTTATCAAGCACAACGTTTCTTCCCTTTGGTCCAAGTGTGATTTTAACGGTATTCGCAAGCTTATCAACTCCGCAAAGAAGCGCATTTCTTGCCTCCATACCGTAGATTATTTCCTTTGCCATATCAGTACAAATCCTTTCTTAAAGCGTTAATCCTCGACAACCGCGAGAATATCAGACTGTGATACTATTTGGTAATCGGTGCCGTCGAGCTTTACCTCCGTGCCCGAGTATTTACCGATTATTACCTTGTCGCCGACGTTTACGGTCATTGCGACCTCCTTGCCGTCAACGAGTCCGCCGGGGCCAACCGCCACGACGAGCGATACCTGCGGCTTTTCCTGTGCCGAGCCGGGAAGCACGATTCCCGATTTTGTGGTTTCGGCAGCCTCTACCTTTTTTAATACGACCTTATCAAATAAGGGCTTCAGTTTCATAAATTCCTCCTATCAGGGCATTACGCCGTTTTTGCTTACATTATATTTTATATTACGGGCGCGAAAAAATCAATAGTTATTTGGAAAATTTTGCTTTTTTACAAGCGTCAGCAAAGCAGTCGGCGAAGCTGCTCCATAATTTTCTTTTCCTCCCTTGACACCTTTACCTGCGTTATTCCGAGAATGGAGGCGGTTTCGGTTTGCGAAAGGTCGCGGAAATACCGAAGAAAAACGATACGCCTGTGCAGGGGGGAAAGCCCCTCTATCGCCATAAAAAGCGCAATTCGGTCAAAGCCGCGCTCCGCCTCCTCGTCGGCTATAACGCTCCCGAGGGTAAGCCCCTCGTCCTCCCCCGCTATTCCCTCCTCGAGCGATTTGACGGGGACCTCCGAAAAGATTGCGGAGGCGGCGTCCGTAATCGGTATTCCGACGGTGGCGGCAATGGAGGCAAGGTCTGTCGGCTCGCCAGCCTGTGCCCTTCTCTCTCTTTCTCGGTTCAAAATTGCGGAAAGCCGCTTTTCCTCCCTCGATACCTTTATCATTCCGTCGTCGCGCAAAAATCTTCGGATTTCGCCAAAGATAAGCGGCACGGCGTAGGTCGAAAAGGCACAGCCGCGCGCGGGGTCGAAGGTTTTGATAGCCTTACAAAGCCCCACCGTGCCGCACTCCACAAGCTCCTCGGGGTCGCGCCCCCTGTCGTAAAAGCGGCTCGCAATCGAATAAACGAGGGGCAAATTCAGCTCTACGAGCGCGGCTCCCGCCTCCTCGTCCCCCTCGCGAAAGCGCATTATCAATTCGGGGTTTCGGTCATAGGAATTTTTCGTTTCGCTTAATTCATTCATCACACCTACCGTGGCTTAAATATTTCCGCAGGAGGACCGTAGTACCCCGTCCAACCCTTGATTTTACGGTGACGAGGTCGCATAGATTCTCCATTATGAGAAAGCCCATTCCACATCTTTCGCCATATTCTCCCGTGGTGTAACGCGGACTGCGTGCAAGCTCTACGTTTTCGATGCCGCAGCCGTTGTCGGATATTTCAACCGACACCTCTTTATTGTCGTATATTCTGGCGGATATGTAAATGAAGGCGGGCGCGCCCTCCTCCCTGTCACGGTATGCGTGTACAACGCAGTTTGTCACCGCCTCGCTTACCGCGAGGCGCAAATCGCCAAGCTCCTCCACCGTGGGATTAAGCTCCGCAACGAAGGCGGATACGGCACTCCTTGCCACTCCCTCGTTTTCCGAGCGCGATGGAAGCCTCAGCTTCATTTCGTTTATTATTCTTTTCATAATTCCTCCTTTACGGTGACACGGTAAGTCCCTGTATTCTCTCTATCCCCGAAAGCCGTATAAGCTTTTTGACGGGTTGAGTGGCACCCGTTATCTGTACTACTCCGCCAAATTCGGCGGCAACCTCGACTCTGCCGATAATGAGAGCTATTCCCGAGCTGTCCATAAAGCCGACAGCCGATAGGTCAATCACCAAAACCCGCGGGCGGACAAGAAACGCCTCCCTGTCAATCCTCTCCCGCAAAAGGCGGGCGGTGTGATGGTCAACTTCACCGCAAATCCGTGCAACCAGCCTTCCCTCTCCGTGTGAAAAGGCAACTCTTTCGTTTTCCATTTATTTACCTTTAAACCTCCCTGTACCCGATGGCACTTTTTACCGAGTATAACACGGCGGGAGGGCGGAATTTTGTCAAAGCGTGACGGGAGGAAAAATTTATTCGGTAAGATAAAGCTTTCTCGCTATTGCGAGCTTCACCTCCCCCTTTTTCCGCTTGTAGGTGGATTCGGAAATATCCTCGATTTGACTCGCGGCGTAGCCGATACGCTCGCCGATTTCGCGTATCATTATTTCCGCGTAGCGTCCGCCAATAACCTCGCCCGCCGCCTCCAGCATTTTCGTGTTGATATATTTATGCTCCATTGCAACCCTTTTGTTATCGGTGCGCCCCTGCCGTCTTTCAAAGTCGCGGCAAAGCGCAATTACGAGGCTGTCGAGCGATTCGCTGTACCCTTTTATATTCCGAGTGCCCATACCGTGTCCTCCAGCTCCCGCTTTAAATCCCCGAGCTGTGTGCAAAGCTCGGATAAGGCGTTAAGCATTTCCTCCGCCTCCGAAATCGCAACCCGAAGCTCGGGCAAATAGTCCCTCGCCCCGTCCTCGCAGAGCCTTGTAAAAAGCCCCGTAAGGAGAAGTCTTGCATTTATTTTCCCGTCCATATCCTTGATTTTTCGGTTGATTTCGCTTATATCCTTTCGTATTTCCTCGGGCGAGCGATAAAGGCGGACGGGCTCCCCCTCATAGCTGCTTGCCTGTGTGTAAAACACAATCTCTCTCCTTTCGTTAATCTCCGCCATTGCACGGGGCTGCTTTTGGCGGGAGGCGGCGGGTGGAGCGCCGCTTCGGGGATTTTGCTCCCCGATTACAGTTTATCACCAAGCCGCATCAAAGTTCAATGCAAAAAAACGCCCACGCCCTGCCGCAGGAATAAAAGAAGTACTAATTCTTTTTTGCTCGGTAGAAAAAGCGTGGCAGAAAAAGAGAATTTTTTTGTTAATTCGTTACAAGGTCCACCGCCATTTTCGGTTGAATTTTTTAGTTGTAAATTTTTATTACGCTCTTGCGAAATTTTTCATTTTATGCTATTATTTAAATACAAAGGAAATGCGTGGACGGTGCGACGCGCGCTCGGCGGCACTGCCTGCGTTATTAAGTAAAAATTACTATGCCGTTAAAACGGCGGAACGGAGTATATATGGAACAGTTAACAACAAGCATTGAACAAATGTCACAGCAGCTCGTCGGCATTTATCAGCAGATGACGGGCACCTTCCTCGGTGTAATCGGATTTTGCCTTGCCCTCGTTTTGCTCGCATTTTACAGCTACCGCATCCTTCGCGTGGAGCTTTCCGCCTCTGCCGCTATCGGTGGCGGTGCGCTCGGCTACCTTGTGCTTGCTCCTTTGATTTTGTCGAAGATACAAGGACTTCCCGATGGGGTTGACTTTGCCGCGGTAATCGGCATTGCTTGCGCTATCCTCGGTTGGATTATCGCGTGGGCGCTTCACAAGCTTGCGATTTTCCTCGTCGGTGCGGGCGGCGGCTTTTACGCGGGAATGTACGTATTCATCTTCGTCGCTCTCAAATGGCCCGAGGTTGAATTTTTGCACAGCGAGGCGTTTTTCTGGATCGTATGCGGAGTACTCGCTCTTGCGGCGGGCATAATCTTCGTATATCTTTTCAAGCCGCTTTACATTCTCGTCACCGCGGTTGGCGGTACGGTGGCTGCGGCGTATCTTCTCGGTGCGTCGGTATTCGGCGCGAACGTCAATAACGTACAGTATCTTACCCCCGTGCTTACGGCGGGCGCGATATTGGGTATTATTGCCGCAGTCGTTCAATTCAAGAAGGCAAACGAATAAAATTCCCCGACAAAAGGAAAGCATCCGCAAAAAAGCGGATGCTTTCCTTTTAAATAAACGCGTATCGCGCGAAGTCTTATGCTAACCGCGTATCGCGCGGGGGCGGGGTCTATGCCCGCGCATCATATTCCTCCGTGTCAGCTCATATATTTACGCAGCTTTTCGATTGCGCCCTTTTCAAGGCGGGAAACCTGTGCCTGGCTTATTCCGATTTCCTCGGCAATCTCCATTTGCGTTTTACCGCGGTAGTAGCGGAGCCTTACGATATTTTTTTCCCTTTCGTTGAGCTTCTTTAGCGCCTCGGCAAGGGTGAAGCTTTCCACCCAATCGCGGTCGGGGTCCTCGTCGCCCGAGAGCTTGTCTATGACGAACATTTTATCCTCTCCGTCGCCGTAAACGCTGTCGAAAATGGAGATTGGCTCTACTATCGCCTCCATTGCCTCGCCTACTGCGCGCTCGGTTACGCCGAGCCTTTTGGCAATTTCCGCTACCGTCGCGTCCCTTCCCTCCTCCCGCGATATTTCCTCCTTTACTCCGAGGGCGCGGTAGGCGAGGTCGCGCACTCCGCGTGAAACCCGCACGGCATTGTTATCTCTCTGATAGCGGCGAAGCTCTCCGATTATCATCGGCACGGCGTAGGTTGAAAAGCGCACGCCGAGGTCAAGATTGAAATTGTCGATAGCCTTTATAAGCCCGATGCAGCCCACCTGAAAAAGGTCGTCGGGACTGTCGTTTTTCGGATTAAAGCGACCCGCAACCGAAAGCACAAGCCGCAAATTTCCCATTATCATTTCCTCTCTGGCGGCGGTGTCACCCGCACGCGCTTTTATCAAAAGCTCCCGCTTTTTCTCCTCGCTTAACGTTTTAAGCGCGGAGGTATCTATACCGCAAATTTCGACCTTATTCATTATTCCTCCCCGTTTTTATCGGTGAAAATAGTATTGCCAAGGTCGGATAATTTTACACGGAACTTTTTATTTCTACATAATTTACCACCCTTGTTGATTTTTCACCCTCGCTGTGGTAAAATTATAACAAGATATTTTAAATAATGGAGGAGTGGCGTATGTCGGACTTGTCCGTAAGACTTAAATACCGAGAGCAAACCGGCAGAGAGGCAAGGGTTTACTTTACCTCCCACCCTGCGGATTTTTCCCTGCATTTTGAAACGGTTGTCGGCGATATTTTCGACAAAACCGAGAGCGTTATTTACTATACAAAGGATTTGACCGCGCAATTTCCCGACGGCGAGCGCGAGCTTCTTTTATCGGAAATGCAGCTCTTTGTCATTCCCGTAACGCTGAAGCTTTTGACAGAGAAAAGCCGCGCGATGGACGTGGATATTCAATTTGCGCGAAAAAAGGGTATACCTATTCTTCCGATAATGATGGAGGGCGGACTCGACGCTCTCTATTCGGCGGAGGACAAATTCGGCGAGCTTCAGTACATATCCCGAATTGAGACGGATATAACCGCGATTCCGTACGCCGAAAAGCTTGAAAAATTTCTATCAACGGTTGTTCTTTCAAAGCATCAGGAGGAGCTTGTCCGCGCGGATTTTTCAAATTACGTCTTTCTTTCCTACCGTAAAAAGGACAGGGCGTATGCCAACCGCCTTATGCAAAGAATTCACAGCGACCCCTCCCTCTCCGACGTGGCAATATGGTATGACGAATTTCTCACAATCGGGGAGAGCTTTCAGAAGAATATTTCCGGCGCACTTGAAAAAAGCCGAGCACTTATTCTTCTCGTAACGCCGAGCCTTCTGGAGGACGGGAATTTCGTTATGTCGGTGGAATACCCCGCGGCAACAGAGTCGGGAATCCCGATTATTCCCATTGAAATGATGCAGACAGACGAGGAGCAGCTTAATCTCTGCTATCCCGGGCTTCCGAGCGTTGTTGGCTTTGAATCTGATGGACTTCTCAACGGTATTCGTGCGGCTCTTCACACGAAAAACGACGCCGAGCAATGGGAGGCACGGCACAAATACCTTATGGGGCTTGCCTACCTTTACGGTGTGGACGTGGAGCTTGACCGCGACCGCGGTCTTAACCTTATTCTTTCCGCGGCACAGGATAATTACTACGACGCTATGATAATGCTTTGGAATTATTACAGCGACAAATACGTTTCACATAAAAACGAGCTTTGGCTCGCGTGCTCAATATATCTCTACCGAGAGGAGCATTTTGGACAGGAGCATCCCGAAACGCTTTCGGCACTTCGCGAAGTCGCGAGCATATATACATCAAAGGGTGAATACGCGCGGGCGCGCGAATGGCTCGAGGAATGCTACGAGGTAAGCTGTCGCACGCTCGGAGAAGCTCATCCCGATACGGTCACGACGCTTGAATACATCGGTTGGACATACCGAAACGAGGGCGAGAGGGAGAAATCGCTTGAAATCTTTGAGAGGGTTTTCGAGCTTCGCACCGAGGTCCTCGGCATAGAGCATTTTTCAACCGTTTCGGTTATAACCTCCCTTTTGGAGGAATACAGATATTTTAAAAATCACGAAAAGACGCTCAATCTTACGAAATTGATTTACGAGCTTAAAAAATCCCGCTTTGGAGAGGGGCATCACAAAACGCTTGAGAAGCTTAACCTGCTGACCGTGGAATACAGGAGCTATGCCCGTAAAATAGGGGCGGATTTTTCGGACCAAATCGCGGCAATGCTCTCCGATGCAATCAATCTCGGAGAACGGGAGTATTCGCGGCTTTGCAACGAGCTTGGAGAGGGACACCCCGACACCCTCGAGCAGCTTCGGGTTTTGGCGGAGAGCTATTCACTTTCGGGAGATAGCGAGCGCGCCGTATGGCTTTACGAATCAATTCTCCCGCACTGTGCCACCCTCTACGGCGAGGACAGTATGCAGGTCAGGAGCATTGAATTTTCCCTCTTTTCGGTGACGGAGGGCGAGTCACAGCTTGAAAAATTAAGCAAAATGTCAACAGATGAGCTTTCCGCCCTTTTGTTTGACGATATTGACGATATTTAACCGCAAAGGTCACAGATATTTTTAACAAAGAGAGCGAAATGAAAGAATTCAAGTTAAAAGTCAAAAACGAAAACAACATAAAAGACAAGCCGAGGGTGTATTTTACCTCTCACCCCGACGATTTCGGCAGATACTTCGAGCGTATTACGGCGGATTTGTTTAAGACACAGGACTGTGCCGTTTACTACACCGAAAATATG
>JAFXHU010000008.1 GCA_017533565.1 Clostridia bacterium | reverse complement strand
TGTCGTTTTTTTATCCAAGCCGCAGGCTTGGTATATCATCGCTGTTAGGCGCATATCATCACCGAAGGTGTATATCATCACGCATTAGCGTGTATTTCTGCGGCTGGATGATATGCAAAACTTCGTTTTGGTGATATACAATGCTGCGCATTGATGATATACACGGCTTTGCCGTGATTGAGTTCGAGGGTTAAAATCCCGTAAGCACTTTACGAAAAATATAGTTTTTATAGCCCTTTCACAAAGAAAAACACACAGCCCTATCGGTTGTGTGTTTTTCTTTTTTTGCTTACGCGAGTTGCGAAGGGATTGGAACCTCTTTATCTTTGATTTATGTTGAACGACGAGCGTAGCTCGTTGGGTAAGGAGACAATACCAACGCGGTTATTTGGGTATGCTCTGTGACGGAGTTTGTCCGAATTGTTTTTTGTAGATCTTGCTAAAATAATAGATGTCATCAAATCCCACATTTACCGCCGCCTCGGTTACGGTATAAAGTCCCGTGGAAAGCAGCTCGTTTGCTTTTTTCAGACGCAGGAAGTTTCGATATTTTACAGGTGACATTTTCGTGCATTGAAGGAATTGTCTCCTAAAGGTCGCAGGGCTCATGTTACATAGACTTGCAAGGTGATTCGTATCGTGTTCCATACGGATATCCTGCTCAATCAGAGCCACGGCAGAATAGACCCTGTTATACGGTTCTTTGCTTTTTCGAATGCTGATGCTTAAATGATACAAAAGTCGAAAAAATTGCTCTTTGATCTTAAGGTGCCAGCCAATCGCACAGTTTGTAGCCGTTTCTGCCATTTCCTTGAAAGCCGACTTGAAGTACCCCGTATCACTGTGCAAAACCGCAAGATCGTTGAACAGATCAATGTTTTCTCCGTTTGGATAGGTCAAGATAAATTCCACGGTGTAATAATATCCGCTTTCGGCATCGATCCATTTTGACGTATATTCTACATCAAACGGCAAAAACAGAATGTCTCCGCTCTTCATAATAAACTCTTTCCCCGTATGGCTTTTGAAATAGATCTCTCCCTTTACGAGATAAAAGAATCTGCTCCATTTGCGCAATCCCTTGCGACAAACAAAATTTGTGGGGGTATCATTTCCGTCGCGCGCTGTGCAGTGTTGTATAAAAAAATTATTATTTATAACAAACGAAAAATGCTCAAAGTCCATTGATATCCTGCTCCTTCGCCTTGTCCTGTGATTATATTATACAAAAGAATGCGTGTTTTGTCAATTTCATTTTCTTTTTATTATGTTATAATAGATTCAAACGAGGAGGAGATCAGAACAATGACAGTAATATTACTGGTATCCGCACTTTTTTGCAACGTATTTCTTGCCTTTACCGATAAGTATTCGAGTGGATTTTTGAAAGGTGCGGACGAGATATTACAATTTTCATTTTGTAAGACCCTCACGTGCGCAGCTCTTGCTGTTTTGCTGTTGCCGATCAGCGGAGCATATATCAACACCGTTGGTGTGTTCATTGCAGCACTCGCAGGCCTATTTCACGCAACGAGCGTCGTACTCATTATGCTATCCCTAAAACGTACGGATGCGGTTTACGTCAATCTTTTTATGGCAGCGGGCATCATTTTACCCTCGCTGTTTGGTTGGATCCTATGGGATCAGGCGCTGACATTTTTGAAAATATGCGCACTTTTACTCTTGATTTTCTTTCTTGCTATGACATTAAGTGTAAGATGCAGCGGCAGATTTCATTTTCCCACGGTGATTGCCATGTTTGTGTCCTACGGTATGCTGATGGTTGCGCAGGGGGCGTTCCCCAAATACTGTATAAACGGCAGTAGTACAATGTTTTCGGTTATTATGTACGGATGCTCCTCCTTGATCCTCGGTGTTTTGGCAGCGTTCAGATGCAAGAAAAAAATGGACTTTGCGAAAAAACTCGGTGTTCTTTGTCTTGCTTCTGCGGTGGCAAATCTCGCTATCAATCTGCTTTTGACGCAGCTTTCGTCAATGACGGCGGCATTCGTTACGTTTCCTGTCGTACACGGTGGAAAACTCGTTGCCGTAACACTTCTTTGCGGAGTCATGTGGCGTGAAAAGCTCAAAGTTATGCAGGTGATATTCGCATTTTTATCAATCGTCTGCATTGTCTTGTTATCATTATAAAAATCTTTATCACACAAAAAAGGAGAATAGCGGAAAAATGAAAGACGTAATCTTAACAACAGATCTCTACCATCGTCACGCGGACCCCAATGACCATTGGAATCTGGCATCCATGTACGCGCTCGCGCATCTCGGGTATATCAATTTCGTAGGCATTATGTGCGATGACGATCGTTCGATCAAAGAGGACGGCTCCTTCCTTCATTTCGGAGACCCGTCCGTGCAATCCATAGCACAGTTAAATTATATCACGGGTATGGCGGTGCCAATCGGGTTTGGCTCGCGCCGTCCGATCAAAAAAGCCGAGGATCTTGATGCCGTGCTTGCCGAAGGGCGCAAGATATCTTCTGTCACGCTTCTTTTGAATGCTCTTGAACGCACAAAAACAAAGGTCGATATCCACATGTGCGGCTCATGCAAGGACGTACTGATCGCCTACCGCACGGCACCGGAATTGTTCCGTGAAAAATGCGATTGTATATACCTGAACGCAGGCACATATGATAAACAGGAGCCGCTGGAATACAACGTCTCTTTAGAACCCTACGCCTTTTCGCAGATATTTGAAATTCCCTGTAATATACGCTGGTCGCCCTGTTTTGACCGTCTTCGCCCTTATCCGTACATGACGGCAGAGCGTGCGAATTACTATTCTATTGAGCAGTCCGAATCGGTTGCTCTGATGTCCGATGCAATCAAAAAGTATTATAACTATATGTACGGTCTTGTATCGGACGTTGGCTGGCTCTCCTATCTTCGCGCACCGCTTGACAAGGAGCTTCTTGAAAGTTGGAGCGGTCAGACAAGACAGATGTGGAGCACTCCCGGCTTTTTATTCTCGGCAGGCAAGCGGGTAAGTGCTGCGGGTGAGATTGTTGACGAAAACTCCGATTGCAAGCCGATCTATCATTACACGCCCGTAAAGGTTGAGGTCTTGCCTACAGGACAATTAAAATGGCAGGATACCGAAAGCTCAAATATTACGATGTTCAGAAACGTCGATCCGAACGGCTACGAAAAAGCAATGCGTGAGGTGATAAAAACGCTGATGTCCGCATTGCCTGATATCCCTTGACGGCACAAGCAGGAGTTTTCAAAGCGAGCGTAAGCGAAGCGTCGAGCCGCAGAAAGCACGGTAAAATATACGAATTTAGCGCAAAACGTTACCAGCCGGAGCATGAGCATTGCAGATGTTCTGTTATACCAAAGCGAACAAAAGAGGTTGGAACTGCAACCGATAGAGGTTTTGACGGTGCTGACGCATGGCTACTATATCGTAATAGATATTTCTCGGAGGTAAAATACTTTATTGAAATCCACGAGGTTCTTAAGCGTGACCTGGATTTTCCCGATTATTACAGCGGAACATTAGATGGTCTTTGGGATTATTTGACTGAATACACGGATTTGATATTATAGAAAAGAAATATCCCGAAGAGCGTAAGGAAATATATTCTATTTTACAAAAAACCAAACATGCCTATAACGATAAATATTCAGATAGATTTTTTGTTACTATAGTTCATCAGGACGGAACGCGCGAAGAAATAAAATAATTATCAAATGCTAGGGTTCAAATCCCGTAAGCAAAACGCCGAAAATATCTTTTTTATAGCCCTTTCACAAAGAAAAACACACAGCCCTATCGGTTGTGTGTTTTTCTTTTTTTGCTTACGCGAGTTGCGAAGGGATTGGAATCTCACGACCTTCTCTCTATGACCCGAGCGCACGGATAAATCAAAGCATAGAAACAGAACATTGAATTACATAAGCTTCAATTACTGAAATTCCGTGCGCCGTCGGGGTCTATGTCCGACACTGCGGTGTCGGCATACTGCGTCATTTTGCGTGTCCGACCGCAAAATAGCAGATAACCCGAAGTAAACTTTACTGAGTAAATTTTACACATCAAATCCCCCGCAACCAAAAACAACAGGTTTTGCCTTTTTTATTCGAGATTTTGATTTTGTTATTGATTTTCGGGTGATACTATGCTACAATGCAGGTAAAGGCAGGTGATTTTATGAGCTTTGAGGGATATCCCGTAATTGTTACGGAAATTGGGGATTTGAGCATTCACACGGTGCTTGATAACGGATTTATACAGCATTCGGAGCTTGCGCCCGAGGTGCATTCACACGCCTTTTACGAGCTTTTGGTGGCGGTTGACGGTCAATTCGCCGCGGACATTCAAGACGCAGACAGGGAGGCGCGCGGGATTGTTTTGAACACGGGTGACGTATGCCTTATTCCTCCCGGAATATATCATTCAACGAGGGGAATTTCCGACTCTCCCGTAAAGCTCGCTTTACGCTTTAGCTGTAAGGCGGCGGGCGGAAGCTCCCGCGGGGAGGTTTTTGGGGATGCGATGCGTGTGCTTTGCGGTTGTACGCATCCGCGCCTTATTTCCCCGCCCCAAAAAATATACGGAATAACCCGCGAGCTTCGAGAGGAGATAAACGGGGGCGGTATTGCCTCGCGTGAATATATCGGCACGCTTTTAAGCCAGCTATACATTATGCTTTTCCGCCTGCTTGACACGGCGGAGGCTGAAAAGGGCGCGGTATCGGTTATACCGAGCGGCACGGAGGACAACCGACAAATACAAATCGAGGAATATATTTTCAATCATTTCGGCGAGCAGATTACCGAGGAGGACCTCGCGCGAGAGATGCACCTTTCAAAACGGCAATTGAGCCGTGTTTTGCGGCAACTTTTCGGAAAGAGCTTTCGGCGGATGCTTATTGAGGCGAGGCTTAACAGGGCGGCACAGCTGCTTTGCGATACCGATTTGTCGGTGGAAAGGATTGCCTCGCTCGTTGGATATACCTCGCTTTCGGGCTTTTATACCGCGTTTCGCGGGCATTTTTCAATTTCGGTTGGAGCATACCGAAGGACCTTTGGTGGCAAAAAATAGAAAATTTACGAAAATGGGACACCGTGTGCAGATAAAACGGCACACGGTGTTATTGTATTATTTTTTGTCGGAGTGTATAATTAAAGCACAGTAGGTTAAATCACGGCTTTCGGAGGTGATTTTTTGAAGCCTTTGACACTGAAAAATAGCGAAGGGCGGGACACGCCGCGCCGCACGGCATCCTTTCTTAAGACAAATGCATTTACGGTTTTCAGCATTTCGCTTATCATCCTTACAGCGGCGGCGATAACGGTGACGGCTATTATTTTTAAGCAGGTTTGGTGGAAAACCGTCCCGCTTTACGTTTCGCTTTTGGTCGGACTTTTTCAAATGAGGGCAAGCAGGTATGCAAGCCTTGTCGGCGGTACAAATTCGGTGCTTTACGCGGGGGTAAACCTTGCGGAGGGGCTACCCGGGCAGTCGGCGTATTCGCTTTTCGTTTCCTGTCCGTTTCAGATTGCGACCTTTATCCGCTGGTCGAAAAACAAGTACAAGCAATCCACGAAATTCCGAAGGCTCGGCTGGGGAGGACGGGGACTTGTCGCCCTTATATTCGGGGTGTGTATGGCAATCACCTGCATTATTCTCACGGCGGTTGGCTCGGGCTACGTAATTCTCGACGCGGCAATGATGCTTATCGGTGTTTTTACGATGCTGCTTACGCTTTTCTCCTTCGTGGAGTATTCCTGGTTTATGCTTTGCACCGGGGTTGTGAGCATCATTCTCGATGCGGTGATGATGGCGGATAATCCCGCAAGAATTACCTTTCTCGTATTTTCGGTTTATTCGATGATTTGCGTTACGCTGCAGTTTATAACCGTGCAGCGGCTTTACAAGGAACAACAAAGGGGAGAATAAAATGAAGGTTATATATCCGAAGGTTGAGCGCGGAATAGTAAACCGCGCGACAAACACGTTTTTTAAGTATCAAGGGTGGCCGACGGTTGCGCGCGACGAGGCGGGGACCCTTTACGTTGCATCCTCCAGCTTTAGAATTTATCACGTTTGCCCGTTTGGAAAAACGGCAATGTATATCAGTAAAAACGGGGGCAGGACCTGGACCCCTCCTATCGTTATAAACGACACCTACCTCGACGACCGCGACGGAGGACTGCTTTACGCGGGTAACGGACGGTTGATTTTAACCTGGTTTACTCTACCCGGGCGCGACCTTCGCACCGAGTATTTACCCTATATAACCGATATGGTGACTCCGCAGGAGTCGGTGGCGAATATGGGTATGGTCGAGGCGGTTGAAATGCTCACGGACGAGGAGCTTGAGGGCGGGTCATGGCTTCGTGTTTCGGAGGATTACGGCGTTACCTGGAGCGAGGCTGTAAGAATGCCGATTTCCGCACCGCACGGTCCAAACGTATGCAAGGACGGAAGCCTCGTTTACATAGGACTTGAGTACCTTTCGCGAGGGGAGCTTCCCTCTCGCTGTATTGCGCTTTACAAGAGCTTCGACGGCGGCTACAGCTGGGAAAAAAAGTCGATTATCACCCCTCCCGATTGGCTTGTGGACGACGAGTTTCTCGACGAGCCGCACATAATGGAGCTTCCCGACGGGCGGCTTTTGGCGGCGTTTCGCATTGAAAATCACAAGCCCTCCTTCACGGTTGCTACGGCGGTGTCGGAGGACGGGGGCGAAAGCTGGAGCGAGCTTGTATGCACCGACGTTTCGGGTTCTCCGCCCCACCTTATGATACACTCGTCGGGCGCTATCGTTTGCTCTTTTGGCAGACGCCAGGCACCGTTTGGGGAGAGGGCAACCGTCAGCTACGATTACGGCAAAACCTGGTCGGAGGAATATGTGCTTGACGAGTCGCCGAGCGGCGACCTTGGATACCCGTCAACCGTGGAGCTTGACGACGGAAGCCTTATGACGGTTTATTACCAAAAATACGAGGGTGACAAAAAATGCTCCATACTTTACACAAGGTGGCGGCTTGACGGCGGAAAATAAAATTTCGCGAGGTGTTCTATGAAGAAAATGAATTTAAAGCGCTTTTGCTGTATGATAGACTGCTCCCGCAATGCGGTGATGAACATAAAAACGCTCAAGCAATGGATAGACGTGTGCGCGGATATGGGATACAATTCGGTTATGCTTTACACCGAGGACACCTACGAGATAGAGGGACATCCGTATTTCGGCTACGCAAGGGGCAGATACACGAAGGCGGAGCTTAAGGAGCTTGACGCTTATGCCGTTTCGCGCGGAATAGAGCTTATCCCCTTTATCCAGACGCTTGCACATATCGAAGGGATTTTCAGGTGGCGGGATTACGCACCCGTTCACGACATCGACGATATTTTGATGTGCGGGGAGGAGCGCACCTACGAGCTTATCGACGCGATGTTCGATACGCTTTCCGAATGCTTTACGACGCGCACCGTAAACGTGGGAATGGACGAGGCGCACAATATGGGGCGCGGAAAATATTTCGACCTTTACGGTGAGTCAAATCACACCGAGCTTTTGCTATCGCATCTTAACAGAGTGGCGGAGATTGCGGAGCGTCACGGCTTTGAGATTTGTATGTGGTCGGATATGTATTTCAGCTTTGCAACGGGGGCGGGCAATTACTTTAAGCCAAATGCGGAGGTTGACCCGCGGGTAAGCGAGCTTATACCCGATAGCGCAAGCCTCATTTACTGGGATTATTACAAGCGCACCCGCGAGGACTGTACGGGGATGATGCGCGTTCACGAAAAAATCAAGCCCGATTTTTGGTATGCGGGCGGAGTTTGGACCTGGGACGGATGGTCAACGCAAAACCGCTATTCCATTGAGGCGCTCAAAAACAGCCTTTCCTGCTGTCGGGAATGCGGAGTTGAAAATATAATCGTTACGCTTTGGGGCGACGGCGGGGCGGAATGCTCGGCTTTCGAGGCACTTCCCTCTCTGTTTTTCGCCGCGGAATACGTAAGAGGCAACTCGGATTTGGAGTCAATCAAGCAAAAATTCGCGGAAAAATTCGGGATTTCGTTTGACGAGTTTATGCTTTTCGATCAGGTGACGAGGGAGGAAAAGGAGGCGTTTTACCTTTCCCCGTCGAAGTATCTTCTTTACAACGACCCGCTTATCGGGCTTCTTGACACTACCGTGCCCGATAGCTGTCGCGAGGATTTTGCCGAGGTGGCAAGGCTTGTTTTGCCGCTTACCGAGAACGAACGGTGGGGTTATCTTTTTAAGACGAATTACAGGCTTGCCCTTGCGGTGGCGGCAAAGTGCGACGTCGGTATAAAAATCCGCGCGGCATACAAGGCGGGTGACAGGTCGGCACTTGCGGAATATGCGGGAGAGCTTCGCAAAATCCGCGATTTGGTTTACGACTTTTATCTCGCGTTTGAAGGTCAGTGGATGCGGGAAAACAAGCCCTTCGGGTTTGAGGTGCAGGATATTCGCCTCGGCGGTCTTATGCAGAGGCTTTTGCACTGTGCGGACAGGCTCGACTCCTACGTTAGCGGCGAGTGCGACGGGATTGAGGAGCTTGAGGCGGAGCTGCTCGACGTACACGGCACGCGGGACAATCCCGTGGGTGAGCGCCGCTATTTAAGATACAACAAGTGGCCCGAAATTGTAACGGCGGGAAATCTTGCGATTAGCAGATAAATTCAACACGGTCTTTGGTGGAAATCCGCCCTTGACCGTGTTTTATTTGACTTTTTTATACGGGTGTGGTATAATTTTTGTGAAAGTACATTTGGGAGGTATATAATGCCGAAATGGTTAAATAAATTCGTTGAATTTCTTTTGCTTCGTAAAAGGGTAAAAATTAAGTCAAAGATATCGCGGGACGGTATTTTAGCCAAGGTCGAACAAATAGCGGACAATACCCCCGAGGTTATGCTATATAGAATGACGAGAAACGGTTTCTTTATTTCCGAAAAATATACCGAAGCGGTGCCGGGTGGCTATTCAAAAGATGCGTTTGCGCCGATTATCAGGGCAAGGCTTTCGCAGGAGGAGGGTGTAACGTTAATCAACGTCGCGATTCGCCCGAATTTTTTGGTGTACCTTGTGTACCTACCGATTCATATTATTTCAATATGCCTTGTTGTAACTATACCGATAGCATATATATTCACACGCGCTTTTTTTGAAAGAGCGAACATATTATCTGACAAGCTTGAAAATCTTTTGCTGGAGGATTGAAATGAGCAGAATTAACGAAAACACCGTAAAGGCGGAGGGACAGGTTGCCCTTGACGAGCGGATAACGGTAAAGGAAAGCGGTGCGGATTTTCGCATTTTATTTGTGGGAAATTCGATTACAAAGCACGGACCTGCCCCCGAAATCGGTTGGCACGGAAATTGGGGAATGGCGGCAAGCTGCAAGGAAAACGATTACGTACACGTGGCAATTTCAATGCTTGAAAAGCGGTTTGGTGCGGTAGATTGCCGAGAGAATTACAAAGAAAATTTGATAGAAAAGCACCTCGGTTTTTGCCGAGGTGCTTTCGTGCTATATATAAGCGGAATCAATGTCGTTTTGTGTTTTCGCCTTATATTCCTCAAGGTCGGTGAAGCTTTCGCCTCCGAAGCGGATAAGGAGGCTTTCGTTGGGTGTGTAACGGTTGCTTTTCAAGGTGATTTGCGCCTCCGCCTCGGGGGAAATTATAGAATAAATCGCCGCGCCGTGGGGAGCGTCGCCGAAGGTATTATTGGCGATTAGGATACTGCCGCCGTCGGTTGCCGAGTCTATCCTCCAAAGGAATACGTGATGACCCATCGGCTGTGGCCAGATTTCCGAGCCGCGGGGAAAAATTCCGTCGGCGGTTGCAAAGCCGACACCCGCACCGTGGCAGACGTTGTTTACAAATTCCGCCCCTACGGGAATTTTATCACGGTATTCAAACGCCGCCATTCCGTAATCCTCAAAGCGGCAATTGCGGACGGTGAAGCCGACGGCGGGGGGAGTTTTTTCACCAGGTCCTTGGTGAGTTACGCAGGAGTCATAAACGTTCTTGAAGCTGCAATTTTCAACGAGGACGTTTTCGGCGGTAAACCAAAATTCAACGGCATTGCCAAAGCGAATTTTAAGCTCGTAGCACCAAACGCAGCCACCGATATTTTCAAAATGGCAGTTTCGGACGGTGACGTTTTTGCCGCCCGCCCCCGCAACGGCGTGAACGGAGCTGTTACGGAAGCAAAGCCCGTCGAGGATTACGTTATCGCGGATAAAGCAAAGGTGGGGGCTTCCGAAGTCGATTGCCTCAATTTTTTCATAAACGGCTGCGGGGTTGCCGACCGAGTAGAGATAGAGATGGTTCTTCGCGGGCGTGCCCTTGCACCATTTTTTGCGAAAATCGTTCTCCACGTTCAAGGAGTCGAAGAAGTCGCCCTGTGCCGAAAGGTCCTCGATATTATAGCGAAGCGGGGATATGCAAAGGTTACCGTTAAGGACGATATTTCCGACACAGCCGCGGGTTTCGGCGGTACAGAGCCAGACGTTTTCGCGCTCGGTGGGAATCCAATCCTCGGGGCGGCTTACGTCGGTTCCGCCCGAAAAGGCGGGTGCATCCCCCTCCCCGTATGCGCCGTAGGTAATCGGGGCATCGGGCGTTCCCGGGGTAAGCGCGAGGACACGGTAGGTAGTGCCGCGCTTAAACAGTACGGTGTCCCCTCCCAAGAGCGAAAGCGTCGCGCAGTCGCAGACGGCAGAGTTGGGAGAGATGCCGTCGTTATGTAAAGAACCGTTTACATTATCTACGTAATAAATCATTTCGTTTCACCCGCAAAAAGTGTATTGATGCCACCCCGTGTTAAATTTTAGGGGTGTTGATTATAAAAGCCGTGTGCCATTTGGGCGCACGGCTTTTTGGGTTTTATTAGCCGATATAGGGCAGGCTTGCAGCGGCGATGGACTGACCAACGCGGCGGCTTGACTCGTCGGGAAGGTGAATGGTAATCCTCTCGGCAAGCTTGGGGAACTCCTCGCGAAGGACGCGCTGTGCATTGGCAAGGAGGATATTTCCGCCCTCGCCCGAGGATACGCGGCCCATAAGAAGAACGTGCTTTATATCGTAGAAGAGTGCGTAGTAGGCAACGGCGTAGCCGAAGTAAACGCCGATGGTTTCGTAGATGAGCCTTGCGCGGCTGTCACCCTCGCTCATAAGCTTTTGAACGACCTTCAGCTTTTCTGCGGGGGAGGCACTCTCGTCAAGCTCAATGCCTGCTCTCGGGGCGAGCTTTATAACCGAATCCTGCGAGAAATATTTAACGCCGCAGCCGTAGTCGCCCGACCATTCGTCAACCATAGCCTCCTTGTTATAATCGGCGGGAACGAATGCAAGCTCGTTAAGCCAGCCCGTAATATTGCCGTTTCCGTCAACGTAGCCGCCCGCCTCGGACGTTCCCATAGCAACGCCAAGGACGTTGTTGTCGCCAAGGTCCATTGCGCCCGCAAGTGCGGTAACGTCACCGTCGTTCGCAACCTCAATCGGAATATCGCCAAAGGTCTTTGCAATATCGGTGTAGATGTTCTTTACTACCCTTTCAAACGCCTCGGGATTTTCCTTTTGTACCTTCAAGAACAGAGAGGAGGTCATAATGCGGTTGCCGACAACGACACCCGCGGTAGAAACGCCGATACCGTCAACACGGGGCATTTTAGATGCCGCGGTCTTCATTGCGTCCATAATTCCGTCGTAGTGATATTGGGGGTCATTCTGGAGCTTCGGGAACCAAACAACCTCCTCGGAATATGTAGCCTCTCCCTCGACAACAGAGGAAACCTTTCTGTCGCTTCCGCCCGCGTCAAAGCCGATACGGCAGCCGTTAAGATGTCTTCCGACGGGGGATGCCGCCTCGTTCTCCTTCGGTGCGTTTTCAAAGGGAACGTGAACAACCTCAAACTCCGCCTCGTAAACGCCCGACATAAACTCGCGGTCAAAGTCGCGGTATCCGCCGACGGAATAGTCCTCCTTTATACGGTTAGCTATAACCTCCGAGCCTGCGATAATAACCTTGTATCCGCCGCGTGCCCAAAGGAGAGTTTTTACAAGTCTTTCAACAAATTCGTGGTTTTCCTCGTCGTGTCCGACTCCGTCCTTGAATACCTCCACGGTATAAACGGATACGAGTCCGTCGTTTCTTTCAAGTCCGACGGTAAGCGGCTGTCCGCCCTCCGCCTTTACTCTTTCCTCAAAATCGCGAAACACAACCGCCATAGGCATAAAGCCGGGATCAAGAGGTGCATTAACCTTAAGCAACATAGATAGTTCTTCCTTTCTTTATTGTTCTCAAAACGTTGATGTTTTCGTCGGTGATAATGATGTCGGCATCCTTCCCCGCCTCAAGAGAGCCAAGACGGTCGTCAACGTGAATTGCCGCGGCGGCGTTTAGCGACGCCATATTAAATACCTCGTTCACGGGGAGGGAGGTGTGATTAATTACGTTCTTTACCGCGTCGTTAAGCTTAAGCACGCTTCCCGCGATTGTTCCGTCGGCAAGGCGGCACTCGATGCCCTTTAGGAATATAGGCTGTCCGCCGAGGTCGTACTCGCCGTCGGGCATACCACCCGCACGGGTACAGTCGGTAATGAGAACCATTTTCCTTCCCTTTACCTTTGCGATTATGGAATAAAGACCCGGATTGATGTGGAAGGTATCGGCAATAAGCTCAACCGAAACGTTTTCGGAGGCAAGAGCTGCGCCAACTATTCCGGGATTTCTGTGTGCGAGGGGAGTCATTGCGTTAAAGAGGTGTGTGGCGTGGTTTACACCGTCGCGCGCCGCCTGCATTCCCTCCTCAAAATCCGCGCCCGTGTGACCCATAGAAATGAGGACATCCGAGCCTTCGGCAATTGCCTTTATGCATTTATGCCCTTCGTCCATTTCGGGGGCGAGGGTGATGGAGGTAATTACGTCCTTGTTTTTAAGTACGAACTCGGCATCGGGGGGGAGAATGTTGCTCTCCGCCTGTGCGCCCTTTTTCGAGGGGTTAATGAAGGGTCCCTCCGCGTGGACACCGATAATCTCCGCGCCGTCCCAAAGCTTGCTTTCCTCCTTCAGGCTGCGCACCGCGTCGAGCGCGGCGTTAATTTCAGCCATAGAAACGGTCATCGTGGTGGGAAGAAAGGCGGTTACTCCGTTTTTCGCAACGCCGTAAGCCATTTTTTTAATTCCCTCCGGCTTTGCATCGGAGGTATCCTCTCCGAGATAGCCGTGGATGTGAATATCGACAAGACCCGGGGCAACGTAGCCGCCCGCAGCATCGACGGTTTCGGCATCGGCGGGCACGGAATCAAGAATACCGATAATTTTTCCGTCCTCCGCATCGTAGGCGAGCGCCTTACCCGTTACTACGGCGTCGGGGAGTACGATTTTGCCGTTAACAATATAGGTAGGTTTCATAGCAATCTCCTCCGTAAAAATTTCAATTTTTGCCAATTACATTATAACAAAAGCAAAAGCAAAAAACAATAGTTTTTTCGTCAAATTATAATTTTCTACAAACTGTTGAAAAAGTGCGCAAATTATGATAAAATATAAACAAAAACCAAACCGATTTTGGAGAGAAAAATGAAAAGAGCAATGATATTCGGCGACAGCTATTCAACCTTTGAGGGGTATATTCCCGACGGCTACGCCATTTACTACACAAAAATCCCGCAAATCGAGGGAATTGACGTTGACGATGCTTCGCAATGCTGGTGGCATTTGCTTACGGAGGACCTCGGCTTTGAAATCGTGAAAAACGATAGTTGGTCAGGCTCTACGGTTTGCTTTACGGGATACGAGGGAGATTGCACGCATTCCTCCTTCGTAACGAGGCTGAAGAGATATATCGCAGACGGATATTTTGAGAAAAGCGGCATTGACACGGTATTCGTTTTCGGCGGAACAAACGATAGCTGGGCAGACGCGCCCATCGGAGACGTCGACGACGTCGGCGAGGGAGCTTTGTTTTCGGTAAAGCCCGCGATAAGATGCTTTTTGTGCGAGCTTCGCGCCGCAATACCCGAGGGGCGTATCATCGTAATCCTCAACACCGAGATAAAGGAGGAGATAACCGAATGCCTTGCAAGCGAGGGCGAGGCGGTACGTGCAACGGTTGTCCGTCTTTCAAATATCCAAAAGGTTAGCGGTCACCCTGACAGGGTTGGAATGAGACAGATTTACGAGCAGGTAAAAGCGGCTATAACGTAAAGAATTATTTGCATTATACTTTAGGTACAAGCAATCGGTTTTTTTGCGCCGCGAGAATTTCGCGGCGCGTTTTGTGTATATTGTATAAGCAAAAAGGTATAATTTCGTTGATATAGTCAATATGCAAACGCTTGACTTGACGCGCGTTTTATGTTAAAATAAACCGAAGAAGCAAGGTATAGGTCTGCGATAGGGGCAGACGTTTCTACGTACCACCGAGAATGGTCGACTACCGCGGATGCCCGTGGTGCGACCCTTTTTATTTTTCGTAAGGTCGGATAAATATATAGCAGAAAAGCTGCGGCAACGCCGCACGGACAGGAGGAAAAAATGAAATTAACAATCGACGGAATTACAATAGATGCCGTAGCGGACAAATCCATTTACGAGATTTGCCAGGAGCTTGGTCTTTTTACGGGACGGCTTTCAACCGACCCGATTGCCGCAAAGATTGCGGGGCGGGTTTTTACGCTTAATTACGTACCCCTTCGCACGAAGGATATTGAAGAAAGAGAGTCGGTAAGGCGCGCGGTTGCGGCATCGGGCGGAGTTATCCGACTTCAAAGATACCGCGACCCCATCGGGCGCGACGTTTATATGCGCACCTCGCAGTTTATACTTTTCCTCGCCATTAGCAGGCTTTGGCCGAAGGCGGAGGCAAAAATGAGCTGTACGGTTGGGTCGGGATATTATATCAAGATTTCGGGTGCTAAGGACTTTGACGTTGATGCGCTTAAAAGCGAGGTTCAAGGCATAGTAAACGAGGCAATCCCGCTTAAGCGGAAAAGAATAACCACGGCACAGGCAATAGACTTTTTCCGCGCAAGAGGTATGGAGGACAAGGCGCGCCTTCTCGAATACCGCACCGCGCCGCATTTTAACCTTTACGAAAACGGCGATTTTTCGGATTACTATTACGGAGAGATGCTCCCAACGACCGCCTTCCTTCGCTCATACGATATTCTCCCCACCGCGGAGGGTGTGATTTTCGTAATGCCCGATATGAAAAACCCCGATACCGTGTCAAATTATCGCGAGATGCCGAACTTCTTTTCGATTTACAAGGAGGGGCAAAGCTGGGGCGAGCTTATGGAATGCGAGACGGTCGCCGACCTTAACGATCTTGTATCAAGCGGACGCATTCGCGAGCTTATAAGAGTAAACGAGGCACTTCACGAAAAGAAATTTTCAAATATTGCGGATATGATTTGCGAAAGGGGCGCGAGGGCGGTTATGCTTGCGGGTCCGAGCAGCTCGGGAAAGACAACCTCGGCAAACAGGCTTGCAACGCAGCTTCGCGTTCACGGAAAAAAGCCGATACTTATGTCGCTTGACGATTATTATATCGACCGTGATAAAATCGCGCCCGGTCCCGACGGAAAGCTTGACCTTGAGCATATAAATACGATAGATACGGAGCTTTTCGGAAAGCAGCTTTCCGCGCTGCTTAACGGCGAGACGGTGGAGCTTCCGAGCTTTAACTTTAAAACCGCGAAAAGAGAATGGTGCGGGCACAGGCTTTGCCTTGACGAGAGGACGGTAATTATCGTCGAGGGTCTTCACGGACTTAATCCCGTGCTTTTGCCCGAAAGCCTTGACCCGCGGCTCGTTTTCAGAGTTTACGTAAGTCCGCTTTTGCCGCTTAATCTCGACAACCATTACAGGATACCGACGAGCTATCTCCGCCTTCTTCGCAGGACGGTAAGAGATTTTGAATCCCGTGGTGCAAGCGTGCAAAAAACGATGTCGATGTGGGACTCGGTAAGGCGGGGCGAGGAAAGATGGATTTTCCCCTTCCAGGAGAATGCGGACGTTATCTTCAACAGCTCCACCCTTTACGAGCTTGCGGTAATTAAAAAGCATATTTTCCCGCTTTTGACGGCGGTAGAGCCGTCGGACGAATGCTACGATGACGTGCGGGCAATGGTAAAGGTTCTTAATTACGTAAAGGAGGCGGACGTTGACGACGAAATACCGCCAACGAGCATAGTCCGCGAATTTATCGGAGGCAACAGCTTTTACCGTAAAGAGAATTGATGTAAATAACCGTTTACAAAAAAAGAAATAGCCGAGCGAGATGCTCGGCTATTTTAATTTAACACGGGGTCGGAGCTTTCGCCCGTTTTCCCGATTTTAAGCTCTTTTATTCAAGTCCGCCGTTGCGTATGTACTCGGCAAGCAGGTCGCGCGCAAACGTATAGCTGTCATAATATGCGACAACGGTAAGGTTGTTATACGAATACTGTGCGGTGTACATATCAACCACGACGTAATAGGTGGCGTTTTGGTCGATATTAGCCTTCACGCCTGCGCCGTAGTCACCGTAGGCAACGTAATAATCGTCGTTTGACGTATTGAAGAATTTGTTGTAGAGGTCGCGCCCCTTTATCGAGCAAAGGACGATTTCGTTATCAAACGGCATAAGCATCATCAAATCGGAGTAGGTTACCTCACCCGCGTATAGATTATACGGGCTTCGCGTTCTTAAAAATCCGCCGCCGAGGACGATGCTGTATTCCTCGCCCCAGGTTTGAACTCCAAGCTGATAATAAAGCTCGGCGGTAAGCTGCTCAATATCGCTGTCGTCGCGATATTTTGAATTATAGCCAACCGTTCCGAAGGCGTTGCCGATTTCCTCCGCATACTTTTCGCGAAGGGCATCGACTATACCGTCCTTTTCCATAGAGGAGTAGGTCAAATAGGAAACAACACCCGCGGCGATAACCTTTACACCGTCGGTAACGTAATTTACGTCAAGCTCTATATGCGCGATACCGTTTTTGTTATCGCCTCCGTTTTGTATGTGATATACTCCGTAGCTATCGTAGAAGGTGTATTTTTGGTGAGTATGCCCCTCAAAAACAACGTCAACGTAGCCTCCGCTTGAAAGCTCCGAGGAATAATAAGAGGAAATGCGAGAGGAGGAAAGCTCTCCGCTTGCGGAGCTGTCGTAGCCGTCGTGAATAGCGTAAACCACAAGGTCAACGCCCTCCTCGCTGCGAAGCCTTTGCGACTCCGCCTTTACAAGTGCGGTAAGCTCGGAGCCGACCTTGAAGTATATCCCCTGTACCTTGTCGGAGGAGATTGAGGAATAGCAATCGCCGATTGCGCCGATTATTCCGATTTTAAGCTCGCCGCGTTCCACAACAACCGAGGGGGCGCAATATTCAACCCGCTTTTGCGTGGTCCTGTCATATACGTTAATGGCGAGAAAGGGAAATTCGGCAAGCTCGGCGTTATCGCGCACGTACTGCTCGCCCCAATCGTATTCGTGATTTCCGAGGGTCATCGACGCAAAGCCGAGGTGATTCATCCAATCGGTTACGAGCATTCCCTTCGTAATATTAGATTCGGCGCTTCCCTGCCACATATCTCCCGAGGAAAGGAAAACGTACTCCTCGTCGCGGCTTTCCGCGTTTTTCAAATAGGTGGTAAGCTCGTCAACGCCGATTTGGGAATCGGTATCGAATACCTTTCCGTGCAGGTCGTTTATTCCGTAAAGGTCAAGCGTTACCACAACGTCGGCGGTGCAGTTGTCGCATATACCGTTAGCGTCGGAATCAACGTGCATCGCACTTGTCAGGCAGTTGCCGTTTCCTTGGCCGTTTCCTTGGTTGTTGCCTTGGTTGTTGCCTTGGTTGTTGCCTTGGTTGTTGCCTTGGTTGTTGCCTTGGTTGTTGCCTTGGTTGTTGCCTTGGTTGTTGCCGCTTGAGTTGCCGCCGTTGTTTTCCGTGCCGGGGTTGGTGCCTGTCCCACCCTCGCCGCCCGACGTATCGGGAATTTCAATCGGAAAATATTCGCAGGATACGAGTGCCGAGACAAGCAGCATTAGCACGAGAATTAAGCAAATTGTTTTTTTCATACGGTTTATTACACTTTTAGCTTTATTTGAAAGAGGCCGAGCACGCCCGACCTCTTTTATCAGTTTGTTTTTATTCGTTAATATTGGTAATGGAAACTACGTGAGGATTCATTCCGTTATACCAATATACAAAGCACTCTACGTCGATAACGTCGCCTACAGCAAGAATTCCCTGTGTAAAGAGCTTGTAAAGGTCGGTGGAGGTGCCTGTGAGATAAATCTCTACGCAGAAGGAATAGTCAGCCTCTCCCTTTGTAAGAGTGAGGTAAATGTCGTCACCGGGCTCGCCGTTTTTATACTCGAAAGCCTTTACGGTCATATCGGTGAATTTTACGAGCTGGTTCTGGTAGCTTATAAGCTCGTCGGTAGCAAGCTTGTCGGTGATATCGACAGGCTCTGCCACGTATGTATCGCCACCAACGGGGTAGATGGTGCCGTCCATAACTTCAACCTCGCCCTTCCACTCGGACTTGTAGCCGTAAACGCCGACTCTTGTTCCAACGGTGAGTGCATTATAAACCTCCTCGGTAACCGCCATTTCGTATGCGAAAACGGCTCCGTCGGGGCTTTGAAGATAGAAGGTACCCTTGTTATCCCACCAGGACTGCTTGCCCTGGACGTAGGAAATCACTCTTACCTCGGTGTTAAGCTCGGCAGCCTCGTACTCCGCGTGGGTCATATACTTGCAGATAGAGGTAACGTGGGGATTCATTCCGTCATACCAGTAAACGAATGCCTCGACATCAACAAGGTCGCCCGCCTGAAGAGTGCCAACGGTGTTATAAACATCAGAGCCAACACCGGTGAGATAAACCTCCACGCAGAAGCTGTACTCGTTTTCACCCTGCTTTAAGGTGAGGTAAACATCGTCGCCGGGCTCGCCGTTCTTATATTCTACCGACACAACCTCGAGGGCGCGGAAGATGGCAAGCTGATTCTGATAATTAATAAGCTCATTTGTACCGAGCTTTGCAGTAAGGTCAACGGCGGGAGCAACGTACGGCTCTGCCTCTACGAAATTGAATGCACAGTCAGTGATTTCAACCTCGCCCTTCCACTCGGACTTAAAGCCGTAAACACGAAGCTTTGTACCCTTTTCAAGCTTTGCGGCATCCTCCTCGGAGCAAACCATTTCGTATGCGAAGTAAGCGCCGTCCTCGTCAGCGAGGTAAACGGTAACCTTGTTATCCCACCAGCTTTGGTGTCCCTGAACATAAGCCTCGATAACAACGTGGCTGTTAAGCTCCGCCGCCATATACTCCGCGTAGGTCATAACCTTGACCTCCATTGCGGTGTTACAGCTATCACAAGCGCCGTCGTAGTTTTCATCCGCGTGAGTGCAAGGAACGGGAACCTCGGCACCGCAGCTGTCGCAAGCACCGTCGGCATCGGCATCAACGTGGTCGCACGCCTTCTTACAAGAAGCGAGAGCAAATGCAAGGCATACCGCCAAAAGCAAAATCAAAATCTTTTTCATTGTTTATTCTCCTTTTTATGCGTACCCGTCCGCGGGCACAATTATATTATACATTAAATTGGAAATAAGTCAAGTGGCAAATAAAAAATTATCGGCTTCGGTTGGTTTTATCGCTTTTCTTTTTCTTTAACACGTACTGAACGGTTAGTGCGGTTATTATCACAGCCCAAGACACTCCAAGCCCCGAAAGAAGAATTACAGAGCCGATTGGTAACGGTCCGCTTTCGTTATCTACGGGTGCATTTCCCGCATCAACCACGGCAAGCTCGTTAAGCTTGTACTGTGTAGATACGGTTTTGAAAAGCTTTGTGATGTAGGACGAATTTACCTCGTATTTTCTTCGCGGCGCTTTATTTACCGTGTCTATAAGCTCGCCCGCCGCCTGCCTTACTCTCGCAGAGCCGTTAAAGACGGGGGTGATAAAGGTGTTCTCAATATTTTCGGTAAGAAGGCGGGTCGCGGCAAGCTTTACCGTATAATGCTCGTCGGAATTGTCGCCCTCGTGATTAATATAGCTTTGATACTCCTCGGAGGAAATCGCCTTTTCGGTTACGGGGATATACCCCTCGGTTTTTGCATAATCAATCTGTACGTCGTTGGTAAGAAGGAATTGCATAAAGAGCCAGGAAGCCATAACCTCCCCCTTATCCTCCTTGTTAAAAAGGCAAACGGAGGGTCCCTGTGAAATCATTTCGGGATTTTCGGGATTGAATTGCGGCACCATCATAACCTCTGTATCAAAGCTTACGACGTTTTCGCGGTCAATATCGAGGTGGGGGGAGTTAGAGCCAATCCAAGTAGCTCCCGCGGTTGAGTCAATCGCGAATATGCACTGTCCCGCGTTGAAATAGTCACCCGGATAGCTTGAAAATTCAAAGGTGGAAAATGCCCCCGTTTTAGCATGCTCCGCAACAGTCATAAGTATGCTTCTTGTGGTGTCGTTAAACAGCAAAATCTCCGCGGAATCGGTGGTATATCCCGCATCAAGCTGCTCTAACATCTGAATCATCATATTGTCGGTGGACTTGTATATAAAGGGGATAAGCACCTTTTGCCCGTTAACCTTGTAGGTTCCGTCAGAGTCTTTAGCCATTGCCGCCTCCGAAACCTCCCAAACGAAATCCCATGTCAGTATTCCGTTTTCGGGGAGCGTGAAGCCAAGGGCTTCCACCATATCGCGGTTGACGTAGCACGCCTCGGTAGAACGGACGAAGGGGAGCGTGTACTGTACCTTTCCGATTTTGCCCTCCAGCATAAACCTTTCCACCATTTCGTCACGGGTGGGGGCGTCAAATCTTACCTCCGTGCCGCCGAGTCCGAGCTTTGCATCGTTTATAAGGTTGTCAAGCGGGACGACAACGTTTTCGCCCGTCATATAGGTTGCAACGTGGTCGGGATAGGATATGCAAACGTTTGGTGTCGTGCCCGTTTGCATATTGGTAAGCACGTCCTTGTAAATATCGTTATAATTGCTGTAAATTTTAAGGTTAACTTTTATATTCGGGTAATATTCGTTAAACCTCTTTATTGCGTCGCGATAGACGTCCGCCTGTGCATCGTGACCCTCGTTTTTTGCCCAGAAGGAGATTTCATACTCCGCATTTGGGTTGAAGTCGGTCGGGATTTCAAAGCCCGCAATCTCTCGCGCTCCGTGACAGGAGGTGAGTGAAAGCGCGGTAACAAGAAAAACCGAAATGACGAGAAAAAGCGAAATAATTCTGTTCATCATCCCTTTGTACCTCCTCTTGAAACTCCCTCCATTATCCTATCCTTGAACACGAGGAATAGAACGATAAGCGGCAGGGATACAAGCACAACCGCAGCCATCATTGCGGGCACGTTACCCCTTCCCGCGCCGCTTTCGCGAAGGTTTTGTATCGCAACCGACAGGAGGAGGTGGTCCGCATCGTCAACGATAAGTCGGGGCCAGACGTAGGAATTCCAGCACTCGATAACCTTTAAAATCGTGATAGTGACAACCGTAGGCTTGCAAATCGGGAGCATAACGCGCATCATATATTTGAAGTCGCGGGTGCCGTCAACCTTTGCCGCCCAATAAAGCTCGTCGGGGATTTGCGAAAAATTCTCCTTTAAAAGGTAAATGTAGAATACCGAAGTCACGCTCGGAAGAATAAGTCCGAGAAGCGTATTGCGAAGCTCAAGGTTAGTAACCGTAATAAAGTTCGTGATTACGACAAGCTCGGTCGGTATCATCATAAGAGCAAGGAAGAAGGTGAAAAGTATATTCTTTCCGCGGAAATTAAGCCTCGAAAATGCAAACGCCGCGGGAACGATTACCGCCAGCATAATCGCGGTGGTGAATACCGTAAACAAGAAGGTATTCAAGAATGCCAGGGCAAGATTAACCTGCTCGGTTGGGGTGAATGCAATACCAAAGTTTTCAAGCGTCAGCCGAAGCGGATAGGGCGTCGGCACGGTTTCGGTAAGATACTCCGCATTGGATTTAAGCGCGGTTATAATCATCCAATAAAACGGGAAAAGGACGATGAGCGCCCAAATACAGAGCAGCGAGTAAAGCAGTACATTTAGTAAAGCTTTCTTTACATTTTCGCGCCTTGCCAAGGCGTCGAAATCGGTTTGATTTTTCAAGTTATTCATACACGCCCCCCTATCAGTAATGAACCTTCTGCCGAGAGACGAGCAGATTGACGGAGGTTACGGTCAGAATAATAAGGAACAGGATTATCGCCGCGGCAGAGGCGTAGGAGGGATAACCTCCGCCCTCCCCGTAAAGCATATCGTAGATATATCCGACGATGGTATTCATTTCCTGTGAATTAAGGTTAGTACCAAAGAGCGCGACGGCGTCGCTGTACGCCTTGAACGCTCCGATAAAGCCGGTGATTACGAGGTAAAAAATCATCGGGGATATCATCGGCAGAGTGATTTTTCGGAACATTCTTCCGCGAGAGGTGCCGTCGATGCGGGCGGCGTCGTAATAATCCTTCCTTACCGAGGCGAGCGCACTCGTAAGTATAAGGATTTTAAACGGCAAAACGACCCAGACGGTATAAACGGAGAGGACGAGCATCTTTGCCCAATACGGGCCGTCTATAAAATCAACGGGTGTCATTCCGAATACCGAAAGGACGGTATTCATAAGACCCGCGGAGTACTCCGTTTTATCGAAAATAATCATAAATACCATTCCCACCGCGAGGGTATTCGTCACGTAGGGGAGGAAGAATACCGTTTGAAATGCGCGGCGAAGCGGCTTTATCGCGTTGAGGGCAAGGGATATCAAAAGTCCAAGACCCGTAGAAATCGGGACGGTTATCAAGACGAGGATAAAGGTGTTTTTAATCGCCTGTAAAAAGAATGGGTCGCGAAGGACGTATTCGTAATTGTAAAATCCGATTCCCGCCGAGGTTTGAGAGGCAAAGTTGAAGCTTTCCTCAAAGGAATAAACCAAAACGTCGATAAGCGGATATACGAGAAAAACACCGAGAAACAGTATCGCGGGTAAAAGATACAGCCAGGCTTTCGGACTGTTTTTTTCCATAATTTCTCCCTTCCCTGCGCCCGTGCGAGCGTTATTTTCTTTATTTTAGCACAAGTGCGCGCATTATTCAAGTGTTGCGGGAAATTTTGGCACTATTACACCAAAGCGACTGTTACAATCTCCCATTTTGAATAAATTTGTATAACCGTATTGATTTTCTACGGGCAAAATGCTATACTTTATTCGGTGCAAGAGGCTGCACCAATTATGCATTTGGAGTGGAAAATGAGAAACCTTTACACAAACAATCCCGTAAACGCGGTAAGACTTTCAACCGACGTGCATTTTGCCGATTACGAAAACGAGTACAGCTATCGCGGATTTATAGACGAGAGCTTTAGATTTATCGAGGATTTTCAGCACCTGCGCCCCGAGCTTTGGGCAAGATTCGTTGAGCAGTTCCGTGAGGAGGATGCAGATTACGAGTCGGGCTGGCGCGGTGAATATTGGGGCAAAATGATGCGCGGTGCCTGCTTCGTTTATTCCTACACGAAAAACCCGAGGCTGCTTTCGCTTTTGCGCGAAACGGTAAGGGATATGATGTCCACCGCCGATGAGGACGGAAGAATAAGCTCCTACGCAAGAAGCCACGAGCTTGACGCCTGGGATATTTGGTCGAGAAAGTACGTGCTTCTCGGTATGCAGTACTACCTTGAAATTGACCCCGAATGCGAAAACCGCGACGAAATTATCGGGTGTATGTGCCGTCAAGCCGACTGCATTATGAAAAAAATCGGCCCGAAATCCGAGGGTAAATTGCCGATCACCTCGGCTACGCACCATTGGCGCGGACTTAACTCCTCCTCGCTTCTTGAGCCTATCGTAAGGCTTTATTCGCTTTCGGGAGATAAAAGATACCTCGACTTTGCGGGATATATCGTCAATAACGGCGGCTTTGACGTTGACAATCTTTTCGAGCTTGCCTACCGCGACGAGCTTATGCCCTATCAATATCCCGTAACGAAAGCGTACGAGATGACCTCCTGCTTTGAGGGGCTTATCGAATATTACAGAATTGTCGGCACGGAGTGGTATCTCGATGCGGCGGTGAACTTTGCAAACAGGGTGCTTGAAAACGATTTCACGGTCATTGGCTGTGCGGGCTGTACCCACGAGCTTTTCGACCATTCTACGGTAAGGCAGGCAAACACCGACAACGGAAAAATTATGCAGGAAACCTGCGTCACCGTGACGCTTATGAAATTTTTCTACCAAATTCACCTTTTAACGGGTGACCCAAGGTACGTTGACGCATTTGAAATTTCGCTTTACAACGCATATCTCGGCTCCGTCAACACGGAGAAGGTTATCGAGCCTACCATTCGTCAAAATCACCCCGATTGGGCAATCGAGCCGCTTCCCTTCGACAGCTATTCGCCGCTTACCGCGGGCACTCGCGGAAACGGTATCGGCGGCTTGAAGCTTATGAGCGATAACCACTACTACGGCTGCTGTGCCTGCATCGGCGCGGCGGGAATAGGACTCGTACCCAAGATGCAGCTGCTTGCAAGGGAGGGAGGAGTTGTCCTCAACCTTTACATAGACGGAGAGGTTAAGACGCTTACCCCGTCGGGCAAACCTCTCGTTATAAAAACCGAAACAGAATACCCGAAGCACGGAGAGATTAAAATCACCCTTGAATGCGAGGCGGAGGAGTTTGAGCTTTTCCTTCGCATTCCCGAGTGGAGCGAAGAAACAAGGATTACCGTTTGCGGCAAGGAAATCATTCCCACCGAGGGATACGTTACCGTAAAAAGAGTTTGGAAAGGCGGCGAGGTAATAACCCTTTCGCTCGATATGACGGCACAGGCAATTTTGCCGATACCCTACGGCACGCAAATCCTTATGAACAAGGTGGTTTGGGGTCATAATTATATGGTCCCCACCTTTGACAGAGAGGACCCCATAGCACACAGGCATATCGCGATAAGGCGCGGTCCGATAATGCTCGCACAGGAAAATCGCCTCGGCTATTCGGTTGACGAGCCTATCGACGTGCTTGTAAACCCCGACGGTACGGTTGACGTAAAATTTCCCGAGGCGGATATTGCGCCCTTCCCGCACATTATTGAAATGGAGCTTCCGCTGGCGGACGGCACTTCAATAAGGGTTACCGACTATGCCTCCGCGGGTAAGCTTTGGTGCGAGGAGTCGAAAATGGCGGTTTGGATGCTTACAGAATAAATTACCTGCGTATAGAAAACGCCTCTGCGAAAAGCAGGGGCGTTTTTGTAATCTTTTATTTACATTTGCGGGTGAAAGAGCAAAATCAAATACCGCCGTTAATTCGTGCAAAATTTAACACGGGTTGGCATTTGTCGCAAAATAACGGGCGAAAATCCGATGGTTAGACTTCGACAAGCTCGTATTCAAGCGAGCCGATGCCGAGGCTTGCGGCGGCAACGGGGGTAAGCGTGCCGTTTCGCGTTTCAATACGTTTTACGAGGTGGTCGCGCCCCTTTTCGCTTGAAGCGTAAACGAGGTCGAGGCAGGCGCGGTCGATAGCGACGGGGTCGGTAGATGCAAGCACGCCTATATCGGGCATACAGGGGTCCTCCGCAACCGCGCAGCAATCGCAGTCAACAGATAGGTTTTTCATAACGTTAATATAGACGATTCGGCGGTCAAAGAAATTAACTACGGCGGAGGCGGCGTCAGCCATCGCGCGAAGGAAGGAATCGTGGTCAGAGTTCCAATAATCAACCGTATCCCCCACCCCGTGTATATATTTTTTGCCGTAGGAGGAGGCAAAGCCGATTGAAAGCTGCTTTAATGCGCCGCCGTATCCGCCCATCGGATGCCCCTTGAAATGCGAGAGGACGAGCGCGCTGTCGTAGTTGACGATATCCTTTCCGACGAAGCATTTCTTTATCTCCCTGCCGTTCGGAATTTCAAGCTCCAAATCGGGTCCCTCCGCGTCGAGGAGGTCAACCTCAAAACTTGGCACCCAACCGTGAAGCTTGAAGGTTTTTATATGCTTTTCGGTGGTATCGCGTCCGCCCTCGTAGGCTGTGTTGCACTCTACGACCGTACCGCCAACGCTCTCTATTATCGGGCGGAAAAACTCGGGACGGAGGAAGTTTTGATTACCTACCTCTCCCGAATGAACCTTTACCGCTACCCTTCCCGAAAGCTTCGCGCCGAGCATACCGTAGAGCCTTACAAGCTCGTTTGGGGTGATTGCTTTGGAAAAATAGACCTTTGGTGGCATAATGCGTCCCTCCCAACCGTTTTTCTTATATTTTACCAAAAGGCGGGGTAAAATGCAAGTCAAACCGCTTTTTTTATAAAAATATTTATTTCGGCGTTATTTTTTTAGGATTTGGTATTTACTTTTTTTAACGGATATGCTATACTATAGTGTAAAATTTTTTCGCCCTTTTTGGGAAAAAGGAGACATGCTATGTCAAGAATGGTTGGAACAGTTTCGCGCGGTGTGCGCGCCCCCATAATCAGAAGCGGTGATAATATCGTCGATATCGTTACCGAGTCGGTGCTTACCGCGGCGGAGGTTGAGGGCTACGGCATACGCAACAGAGATATCGTCGCAATGACCGAGGCAATCGTTGCACGCGCACAGGGCAACTACGCCACCGTGGAGGATATTGCGGCGGACGTAAGAGCAAAGCTTGGCGGAGAAACCGTGGGCGTTATTCTTCCCATACTTTCAAGAAACAGATTTGCTATCTGCCTTCGCGGAATTGCAAAGGGCGCAAAGAAGATCGTTCTTATGCTTTCCTACCCCTCCGACGAGGTTGGAAACCATCTCATTTCGCTCGATATGCTTGACGAAAAGGGTATTAACCCCTACTCCGACGTGCTTGACCTTAAGAAATACCGCGAGCTTTTCGGCTACGAGAAGCATAGATTTACGGGCATCGATTACGTTGAATATTACGTAAGCCTTATCGAGGAATGCGGTGCGGAGGCGGAGGTAATCTTCGCAAACGACCCGCGTGCGGTGCTTCCGTATGCAAAGCGCGTGCTTAACTGTGACATTCATACCCGCGCAAGAACAAAGCGTCTTCTTCGTGCGGCGGGCGCGGAGATTGTTGTCGGACTTGACGAAATACTCAATGCTCCCGTAAACGGAAGCGGCTTTAACGCGGATTACGGACTTCTCGGCTCTAACAAGGCTACCGAGGACACGGTAAAGCTTTTCCCCCGCGACTGCCAGCCCATTGTCGATGCAATCCAGGAAAAGATTTTGAAGGCGACGGGCAAGCTTGTCGAGGTTATGGTATTCGGCGACGGCGCATTCAAGGACCCCGTCGGAAAGATTTGGGAGCTTGCAGACCCCGTCGTTTCGCCCGCATATACCGCGGGTCTTGAGGGCACGCCCAACGAGCTTAAGCTCAAGTATCTTGCGGATAACGATTTTGCGGGGCTTGAGGGCGAGGCTCTTAAGGCGGCAATCAAGGAAAGAATCGTTGAAAAGGACGGAAACCTCGTTGGACAGATGGCATCGGAGGGCACGACGCCAAGACGCCTTACCGACCTTATCGGCTCGCTTTGCGACCTTACCACCGGCTCGGGAGACAAGGGCACGCCCATCGTCCATATCCAAGGCTATTTCGATAATTATACCACCGAATAAATCAAATCGGATATAAAAAGAACCGACCCGCGGGTCGGTTCTTTTTTTGCTAATAACGTTGGAAAATTGCAAGAAATCATATTTTGCAAAATCATATTCACGCAAGCACGGCGGCTTGTGCGGAAAAGGGGAAATGCACAAAAAGGTGCTACCCGTGTAAGATAATTTTTCGATGATAGCCGTTAAATGTCAGCCCGCCAGCCGTAGAAATCTACGGCAAGGGTGACAGTCGGCGGCTTGCGCGGAAAATTACTTACACAACGCCTTGAGCCTTCATTGCTTCGGCAACCTTTATAAATCCTGCTATGTTTGCACCTGCCACGAGGTCATCGCCAAGGCCGTATTCGTTGGCTGCCTTTACCGAATTGTGGAAGATGTTGCACATAATTTGGTGAAGCTTTGCATCGACCTCCTCCGCGGTCCAGGAATAGCGCATTGAATTTTGCGACATCTCAAGTCCCGAGGTTGCGACACCGCCCGCGTTAACCGCCTTTGACGGTGCAACTATTACTCCCGCGTTTTTAAGAAGCGCCATTGCTTCGTTGGTGGTGGGCATATTCGATACCTCGACGTAATATTTTACGCCGTTTGCTATAATTTGCTCGGCTTCCTTTACGCCGACCTCGTTTTGAGTGGCACAGGGCATAAGCACGTCGGCTTTAACTCCCCACGGCTTTTCTCCCTTGAAGAAGGGAACGCCGAATTTGTCGGCATAATCCTCCACCCTGTTACGGCAGGAGGCGCGCATTTCAAGAAGGAAATTAACCTTTTCCTCGGTAGAGATACCGTCGGCGTCATAGACGTAGCCGTCGGGTCCGGAGATGGTTACAACCTTTCCGCCAAGCTCGTTGATTTTCTTTACGGTACCCCAGGCAACGTTACCAAAGCCCGAGATTGCAAAGGTTTTGCCCTTTATATCGTCGCCGAAATAGTTGAGCATTTCAACCGTGTAATAAACCGCGCCGTAGCCCGTAGCCTCCGGACGGATAAGAGAGCCGCCGTAGGGAATTCCCTTTCCCGTGAGGACGCCCGTGAACTCGTTGCAGATGCGCTTGTACTGTCCAAAGAGGTATCCCACCTCTCTCGCGCCGACTCCGATATCGCCCGCGGGCACGTCGGTATCCGCACCGATATACTTACAAAGCTCGGTCATAAAGCTTTGGCAGAATGCCATAACCTCTCGGTCGGACTTTCCCTGCGGGTCAAAGTCGGAGCCGCCCTTTCCGCCGCCCATAGGGAGGGAGGTAAGGGAGTTTTTAAAGGTTTGCTCAAAGCCGAGGAATTTTATAATGCTTTCGTTAACGGAGGGGTGAAAGCGAAGTCCGCCCTTGTAAGGTCCGATTGCGCTGTTAAACTGAATTCTAAAGCCGCGGTTTACGCGCACATTTCCGTTATCGTCAACCCACGGAACACGGAATTTGATAATTCTTTCGGGCTCGACGATGCGCTCCATCACTCCGCTTGTTATGTAGTCGGGTCTTTGCTCGAGCACAGGCTCGATAGAGGTCAATACCTCCTCTACGGTTTGGTGAAATTCGGTTTCGCCCGGATTGCGCTTTACTACTCTTTCATAAAGCTCGTTAAGATACTGAAGCTTGAACATAATTTTCTCCTATATGGGTTTTATGGAATAATTATACAACCTCGCGCGCGGAAAATCAAGATATTTGCAACTATTTTATCGGGGGCTGCAGAATTTTGTTGATTTTGCGCGTTTTTATATATAAAGTGAAGGATTTATTCGTCAACTCGTCATTTGGGTAAAAAAGCTCCCTGCGGATAAAAGAATTTCAGCGGTAAATAATAATACAAAAGGTAAGGGGCGGTTTAAATGGACGGTGTAAAAAGGCGGACGGGATTGCGTATTCCCGCGAAGGCATCAATTTGGTATATCGCATCAAGCGCGTTTGCAAGGAGCGTTTCGGTTGTCGGGACTCCGATATTTACCCGCCTTCTTTCGGCGCGGGAGTACGGAATTTTTCCGCAATACGCCACCTTTCTTTCGCTTTTGTCGGCGGTGGTAACGCTTGAGGTTGCGGGCGGTGCAATCCTTCGCGGCTTACAAAAGTTCGGCAACAAAAAAGAGGAGTTCACAAGCTGTGCCGTTGGGTTAATTTTTGTGATTTGGGCGGTAATTTCCCTACTTTTGTTTACATTTTCCGCCATTTTCGGCGAATTTACGGGACTTGGCAATCGGATATTTTCCGTGATGCTCGTTCATATTTTATTAAATGCAATCATTTCGGTTTACACGGCGGAGGCGCGATTTTCCTATAAATACAAGGCTGTTGCGATAACTAATATTGCCGTTGCCCTTTTAACGCCCGCGCTCTCGGTTTTGCTTATTGCGGGACTTTCGCTCGGCGGAGAGGGGAGAATTTACGCCTCGCTCCTTTCGGCGGTTGCCGTGGCACTTCCCTTTTTATTTATTATATTCCGTCGGTCGCATAGGATATACGACGGGGAGATTTGGCGGTTTTTGTTGAAATTCAGCCTTCCGCTTTTACCGCATTATTTGTCCGCCTTGGTGATTATACGCATCGGAGAGGTCGCACTGTCAAGGCTTCACGGAAGCGAGGCTCTTGCAAAATATTCGGTTGCAATGTCGGTCGGTCTTTCGCTTTCGGTTATAACGAACGGTCTTTTGTCCGCGCTTTCGCCCTGGATTTTACGAAGGGTGCGGGCGGGAGAATTTGACCGAAGCCGCTCGGTTTTACTGCTTGCGACGCGGGGTCTTTCACTCTTAACGCTCGCAATACTTGCTATCGTTCCCGAAACGGTAAGGATTGTTGCTCCCGCGGAATATAGGGATTGCCTTTTTGCGGTATATCCGCTTGCGCTTTCGGTTTTGCCGAGCTTTTTATCAAGCGCGGTTGTAGCGGGAGAAATGTATTTTGAAAGAAGCGGTATGACCTCCCTTCCCACCGTGGCGGCGGCAGCGGTTACGGTTATTCTCACCCTTGCGCTTTCTCCGTTTACCGACTACCGCGCGGTTGCGATTTTCGTGCCTGTTGCCTACGTCATTACCTGTGCGCTTAACTGTCTGGTTTTCAAGAAAATTTCGGGAGAAACGCCCATTTTTATACGAAGGAGTGCTTTTTATTACGCGCTTACGGTATTATATGCGTTTTTGCTGTTTGCATTCCGCGGCTCGGTTGCGATGCGTGCGATTTTGATTTTACCGCTGATTTTCCCGCTTTTTCACACAGCGCGACGCCTTTATTCAATAATCAAAGAAGAATAGCCGAAAATCTTTGTTTTTCAAAGATATTTAAAAAAACGAATTGACAAACTCCCTTTTTATTTATAAAATATTCGTAGATATCTTTGAAACGAAAGGATGCGGATATGAAAGGCGAGTTCAAAAGCTACAGACCGATTGAGCTTGTACACGATTTTAAATTTATCCCCTGCTGCTTTTTGCAGGACGTAACGCTTCCGCCGCCAAGGGAGAGGCTTGACAGACTGAAGGCTCTCGGCTACGGCGGTGTGGCGATTTGCCCGTCATACAACGATTATCTTTCAAAGGAGAGCTTTGACGAGGCTCGGGAGATTATAAAATATGCAAAGCAAATCGGGCTTTCGGTTTGGATATACGACGAGAAGTATTATCCGAGCGGAGGCGCGGACGGCAAAATCGCAAGAGAAAATCCGAGGCTCGAGGCAAAGGCTCTTGCGGCGGTTATCGGAGAGCCTGACGAAAAGGGCGTGATTTGTATAAACAGCCCCCACGGCTACGGCGACGTAAAATATGCGTTTGCGGTTGACCTTGACGAAAACGGCGTCCCTAATTTTAAGAGCGTATGCGACGTTAGCGACCGCAAAACCTTTGGCGGAGGAATTTTGCTCAACACAAGCGGTATGGGAGCAAAGAGGGTGTATGCCTTTTTCGGAAAAAACGCGTTTGAATTTTCCGCGACCTCGCACGTTACGCGCGGAGTAAGCAGATATACGGACACGCTTATGCCCGAGGCAACCGAGGCGTTTTTGCACAAAACCTTTGACGGCTATGAAAAGCTTGGCGACCTTTCGGAATACGTCGAGGCGATATTTACCGACGAGCCGCAGATACCCGCGCTTTGCCGAATGGATTACACCGAAAACTACCGCGACGAGGTTTTAAAGGCGCAGAATAACGTTTTCAAGGTGCGCGACCTTCCCGACAGCAGGGTGGCGTTTACACCGTATATGCCGTGGACGGAGGGCTTTGAAAAAGCCTTTATTTCACGACACGGGTATGACCTTTTGCCGCTTTTGCCACAGCTTTTCTTCGACGGAGGCGAGGACGGACAAGCGGCGCGCCGCGATTTTTGGGAAACGGCATCCGAGCTGTTTCGCGAGGGCTTTGGCGGAGTATATTCAAGCTTTTGCAAGAGCCGCGGCGTTTCATACACGGGGCATTTGCTTTACGAGGAGGAGTTTGAGCTTCACCCGTATATGCACGGCGATGCTCTTTCACAGCTTGGTATGATGGACATTCCCGGGTGCGATATGCTTTTCGCCTCGCCAAAGGAAATATTCGGACACGCATCGGCAATAAAGCTTGCCGCCTCGGCAGCACAGCTTTACGGCAAAAGCGAGGTAATGATTGAGGCGTCAAACATCTGCAAGGACGTTTTCCCGATTACCGAGAGGGCGTTTAAGCTTGCAACCGCGCTTGAGGCGGCACTCGGTGCAACGAGATTTTTATCCTACTATACCGAAACCGCGCTCGGCGCAGAGGAAACGCGGCGATGCTGTGATTTTACGGACAGACTGCTCACAAAGCTTTCGGATATGACCCCCGTAAGACGGGTTTTCGTGTACATTCCAAACGAAGAAATTTGGAAGGAATGCTATCCGTCGGTGTCGGCTTCGGAGAAAAGGACGTCACAACGGCTTTTAAAAATTAAGAGCTTTTTAAAGGACATAGCGGGAGCGTTGGCGCGTAGCGGAATCGATTTTTGCTATATCAACGGCGAAAGGCTTTCATCTCTTAAGGACAGCGGGGCGTTTGACGGTGCGGCACTCGTCCTTCCTCCTTCGGTAAGAATACCCGAGGGGTGTGACGGCTTTGCCGAAGCAATCAGCGAGCTTGACGCCGATGCTGCGGTAAAAAGGCTTTCTGCACTCGGCTACCGAAATATATCTGCCGAGGCGGAGCTTGTTTGCCTTAAAAAGGCTTCGCAGGACAGGACCGCTTTTCTTGTGGTTAACGTCGGGGAGGCGTTTTCGGGCAAGCTTAAGCTTAATACCGAGGTGCCGCTTTTCAGCGTTACGGTTTACGATCCCGATACCGATACAAGCGAGGCTTGCAGGGTGAATGCCGACAGTCCTTCGCTTTCAATCGGCAAGGGCGAATGCAGAATATTTTTTGTAAATAATAATTAACATTTAAGGACACAAAAAACGCATAGTGGCGAGGAAATTGCGATTGCCACTATGCGTTTTTCTTTACACGGGGTGGAAGGTATGCTTTAATAAATCCCCGATAGAAACTTTTTGCTCTTTTTCGTTGAATTATTTATCCGCCTTGAGAGCTGCGCGCTTTTGCGCCTGCATACGCTTTCTCGTGGGGGTGTCGAGGATAACCTTACGAAGCCTTATGGATTTGGGAGTTACCTCGATAAGCTCCTCGTCGGTGATAAACTCTATTGCTTCCTCAAGCGAGAGCTGCACGGGGGTGATAAGCGTGAGCTTTTCATCCGCGCCCGCGGAGCGTATTGCGGTGAGGTGCTTTTCCTTACATACGTTGACCTCGATATCGTCGGGCTTCGGGTTTTCGCCGACAATCATACCCTCGTAAACGGGGGTTGCGGGTCCGATAAAGAGAGGTCCTCTATCCTGTGCCTGGTAAAGTCCGTAGGTGGTGGAAACTCCCGCCTCGGATGCGATGAGCGAGGAGGTAAATCTGGTCTTTATTTCGCCCCTAAACGGCTCGTAGCCCGCAAAAATGGTGGAGATAAGTCCCTCTCCGCGGGTGTCGGTCAAAAGCTCCGAGCGATAGCCGAAAAGGCAGCGGGTGGGAATGTTATAGAAAAGCTTTTGACGCGAGCCGTGAAGCTGCATATCAACAAGCGTGCCCTTTCTTGAGCCGAGCTTTTCCATTACCGCGCCGATATATTCCTCCGGCACGTCAACGATAACGTCCTCGATAGGCTCGCATTTTACGCCGTCGATTTCCTTATAAAGCACGCGCGGATTTGAGCAGCAAAGCTCGTAGCCCTCTCGGCGCATATTTTCAATAAGAATAGAGAGGTGCATTTCTCCCCTTCCCGCCACGCGGAAGGAGTCGGTTGTGTCACCGTCCTCGATACGCAGGGATACGTCGCGAAGCAGCTCCTTATAAAGACGTGCGCGAAGGTGACGGGAGGTAACGAATTTACCCTCCTTTCCCGCGAAGGGAGAGTCGTTTACGGCAAAGGTCATTTCCATCGTAGGTTCGCCAACCTTGATAAATTCAAGCGGCTCAACCCTTGCGGGCGAGCAGACGGTATCTCCGATAGATATATCCTCGCAGCCCGAGAAGCAGACGATGTCGCCAACCTTTGCCTCGGTAACGGGGACGCGCTTTAAGCCGTCGAATTGATAGATTGAAACTATCTTTGAGGGGCGGGATTTTCCGCCGTTATGGTAGTTACAGATAGAAACGCCCTGTCCCTGCTTTAACACGCCGCGTTCGATGCGTCCGATACCGATGCGTCCGACAAATTCGTTATAGTCGATGGAGGAGACGAGAAGCTGAAGCGGCTCGTCCTCGTCACCGTCGGGTGCGGGCATATATTCAAGAATTGTATCAAGAAGCGGAGTAAGGTCGGTGCCCGGGGTATGCGGGTCAAAGGATGCGGTGCCAGCCCTTCCCGAGCAGAAAAGCATAGGCGAATCAAGCTGCTCGTTCGTGGCGTCAAGCTCGAGAAGAAGCTCGAGGACCTCGTCACCGATTTCGTCAAGGCGTGCATCGGGACGGTCGATTTTATTTACTACTACGATTACTCTGTGATTAAGCTGGAGTGCCTTTTCAAGCACGAATCTCGTTTGCGGCATAGGTCCTTCCGCCGCGTCAACAAGGAGGATAACGCCGTTTACCATTTTAAGTATGCGCTCCACCTCTCCGCCAAAGTCGGCGTGACCGGGGGTGTCGATGACGTTAATCTTTACGCCCTTGTAATGAATTGCCGTATTTTTTGCAAGAATGGTTATTCCGCGCTCGCGCTCAAGGTCGCCCGAGTCCATTACACGGTCAGCCATTTCCTGGTTTTCGCGGTAGATACCGCCCTGACGAAGCATCTCGTCAACGAGGGTGGTTTTGCCGTGGTCAACGTGCGCGATAATAGCAATATTTCTCAAATCTGTGCGTTTCATACTTTTTCCCTCTCGTTTTTCTTTTTCCAAACATATATTTTAGCACAATATACAAAAAAATGCAAACGTTTTTTACTTGACGATATAAATAAATTTTCGTGCGAGAATTTTGCCGTTTTATATCAAATAAATAAAACGGGTCGCAAACGTGCGACCCGTGGGAATTAATAGCCCGAAAGCTTCGTATTATCGTTTGCGAAATCGGTCATAAACTCAATAAGCTTTTCAACCGCAAAAAGCGGCATAGCGTTATAGAGAGATGCGCACATTCCGCCGACAGACTTGTGACCCGAAATGCCGATTATTCCCGCCTTCTTTGCCTCGGCAACGAACTTTTCGTCAAGCTTTGCATCTCCCGTAACGAAGTGGACGTTCGTCATTGAACGGCACTTTATATCGACGGGGGCGGTATAATACTGCTGCGAATCAAGGTAGTCGTAGAGGACACCCGCCTTTCTTTCGTTGCGGCGCTTCATTTCCTCAAGCCCTCCGTTTTCAAGCGTCCACTCCAGCACAAGCTTCATCATATAAATGGCGAAGGCGGGGGGCGTGTCAAGCATTGAACGGTTTTGGAGCTGTATTTTATAATCAAGGACGGCGGGCGTATCGGGGCGTGCGCCGCCGATGAGGTCGTCACGCAAAATGACGACGGTAAGACCCGCAATTCCCATATTCTGCTCCGCGGAGGCGTAGATGAGCGCAAATTTTGACAAATCGACAGGCTCGGAAAGCATGCAGGAGCTCATCTCCGCGACAAGCGGAATGCTTCCCATTTCGGGAACCTTGCTGAAGCGGGTGCCGTATATCGAGCTGTTATAGCAGATATGGACGTAATCGGCGTCGGGACGGAAGTCGGAGCTTTTAAGCTCGGGAACGGTGGAGAAGGTCGGACTTGCTCCCGCGGAGGAGGCGGCAATCGCGATGTCACCGTACTTTTTTGCCTCGAGGTAGGCTTTTTTGGAATACTGTCCCGTTATTACGTAGTCGGCGGTGCGGTGGTCGGACATCAGGTTTTGCGGAATTGCCGAAAACTGTGTCGATATGCCGCCCGGCAGAAAGAGTATTCTGTAATTCGGGGGGATATTCATAAGCGCGCGAAGTGCGGTTTCGCACTCGTCCATAAGCTCAAGATATTCGGGAGAATTGCAATCCAGCTCCATAACCGAGCAGCCCGTATTCCTGTAATCGAGAAGCTCCAGCCGAGCCTTTACAAGAACCTCCTCGGGCAGCATCGAGGGTCCGGACGAAAAGTTATATACCGTATTCATAATTATTCCTTTCGGAAGGGTGTTCGCCTTATTATATAATAATTGCGGCACTTTGTCAAGTGGGAGGAATAAGCACCGCTTTTAACAAAGAAAAACGCCACGTTTAGCGCAACGTTTAACAAAGGTAAAAAAGCGCAACGTTCAGCACCCCGTTCAGCAGAGGAAAAAAGCGCCCCGTATCAAACGGGGCGCAGCATCGTTATTAACCTTGTAATTATTCCTCTACCCTTACGGTGCCGTCGGCGGTGACGGTTATTGTCATTCCGTCCTTTACGTAGTCGAGAAACTCGTCGCCGAGAGAGTCAATGACGGGCATCGTAACTCCGTCAACCCAAACGTCGGCAAGGATTGCACCTGCCGCGGCAAGCGAGTCGATAGGCTTTGAGAAAAGCATACACGCGGGCTGTCTTTCCATAGCGCAGGCGCAGTAAAGCACCATTCCGCCCGTGGTCGAGCCGATGGTTTGCGGAAGGCAAAGAGCCTTTCCGAGCATTTCCTTTCCAAAGAGATCGGGGTTATTCTGGTCGGAGCAGGTTGCCTTTTTATCGCCAAACTGCAATGCCTTTTGGAAGGAGGCGAGAGTGTTAAGTCCTTCGTGCGATACGAGTGCGGGGGCGGTGATTTCGCCTGCCGCGATTACTCTACCCTTAAATTCCTTCATATCAGTTTTCTCCCTTCGTAAGCTGTGCAAGGATTTCGTCGTCGGTATAGTAGCGCGCCGTCGTATAGGTGCGTAGCTTGTTAGACGAGGTGATAACCGGCATCTTTGCACAAAGCGGATTGTTCATATACATAAGCGGGCAGATGTAGGAGGTGATAACTCCCGTTTTTTCAAGGCGCGCCGCGTATTCGGTTTTATTAAATTCGGCAAGCACGGCGGGTGCGGCGGTAAATACCGTGGGGATAAGCACCTTTTTATTACCCGACTCGGCAAGTCCCGCTTCGATTTTCACCGTCCAGCTCTTAAGCTGCTCAAGCGACATATGGGGACAGCCCATAAAGCAAAGCTTTGGCGTGGCGTCGGCGTTTTTCCACATAACGGGGTAGGATGCCTTTACGCGCTCAAGCTCCGCATCGTCGATAACGTATTCCCGTGCGCCCTCCTTGATAAGAGCCTCGCCCGAAAGCTTTGCCTCCGGGGTAAGTCCGTCGATATGGTAAAGACCTACCGCGCCGTTGGAGGCGGTTGCGGCTCCGAAATCCTTAAGATAGGTGCATGCCGCGTCGTCAAGCTCGTTTCCGAGCCATTTGTCAAGTCCGATTACGTAGGGGACGTCCTCCATAACCCTCATACCGATTGCAGAGCCGAGGAGCTGTGCCTCCGGCTTTTTGGTGGTATTGATACGGACAATCCAGCTTGCGCGTCGTCCCTCGTCGGTGAGAAGTCCGAAATAGGGCACGTAGCCGACGATAGACCCCATAAGGTCGATGATGCCCGAATTGCGGTTACAGCGCGCGCCGATTACGGAGTTTGCATAGACAACCGCGCTCGATTCAGCCCAGGAGAGGACGTCGCCGAATTTCGGCTTGTTGCCAACCTCGTCCATATAGCAGGCACAGGTAAAGGAATCCTTTGAGAGAAGTCCGAGCTTTTCAAGCTGGTCCTCGTAATAATCCTGCTTGGTGTACATAAAGCAGTTGAACACAAGCTTTTGCAAAATATTTTGCGGAACGTTTTTATCGAGGGGACGGGGGTCAACCGAGAATTTTTGACCCGATTTTACCCCCTCCGCGATAAGCTTTTCCATAAGGTCATAGACGGGAGCCATAACCTTCAAGCCAAACGAGGTGACAAGGTGGTTATACTCGGATGTTACGGGCACCATTTTCTCCGCGCCGAACACCTCTCCGTAGCGGACGAGGGTTTTCATAACCTTTGCCATAGTTTCGCCGCGCTCGCCGTTATATATGGCAAGCTGCTCGTCGGTAAGAATCATTGACATAGCGTTTTCTCCTTTGTTAAAAATCTATCAATCAAATTATACTACCTTTTCGGGCAAATGTCAACTTGATTTTTAAATTGGTTATGGACTTTTCGGGCGGGGTGTGGTACAATAAAAAAGAAATATTACAAAAGAGGAGCGAGGCTTTACTCTTTATGAAGATAATTGCAAGGATACATACGGATTTCAAGGAAAAATTCGGAATACCAAGGCAGAGCGGAATTGCCGCCGACACGGTTGGGAGGATAGTTTTTGAGCCGGAATACCGTGTACCCGAGGCGCTGCGCGGTATTGAGGAATACAGCCACCTTTGGCTTATATGGAATTTTTCCGAGGCGGAGCGAGAGGGGTGGCGTCCGACCGTGCGCCCGCCGCGGCTTGGCGGCAACAAGCGTATGGGCGTTTTTGCAACGCGCTCCCCGTTTCGCCCAAATCCGATAGGGCTTTCAAGCGTAAGGCTTCTTTCGGTGGAGGACTCGGCAGAGGGGCGCGTGCTTATCGTTGCGGGGGCGGATATACTCGACGGGACTCCGATATACGATATAAAGCCGTACCTTGCCTACACCGACAGTCATCCCGATGCGGTGTGCGGCTTTGCCGACGGGGTTATGGATTATTCGGTCGGGGTGGAAATTCCGGAGGAATTGAAAAAGGGGCTTTCCGCGGAGTATTTATCCGCGCTCGTTTCTATACTTTCGGGTGACCCGCGCCCGTCGTATAAGGAGGACGGGGAGCGTATTTACGGTATGGTTTACGGAGATTACGAGGTGAAATTTACCGTTTCGGACGGCGTGCTTTCGGTTTGTGAAATTACAAAAATACGCCGATAAATGTAAACAATTATTTGCATTAGCAAAAATGCAACCGTAAGTAGCGAATTTTCCAAGCCAAATGTATAGACTCCGCAAGCATATGCTGATAGAATAGAGGCAAGAAAGGAGAGCCGTTTTCGGCGCTGATTTATATGAAAAACGTTAATCTCGGAAACAATCTTTATACCTTAAGAAAAAAGCGAGGTCTTTCGCAGGAGGAGTTTGCGGAGAAAATACATATTTCAAGGCAGGCGGTGTCAAAGTGGGAGCGCGGAGAGGCATTTCCCGATACCGAAAACCTTATTGAAATTGCAGAGTTTTACGGTGTGACGCTCGACGAGCTTGTAAATAGGGTTGAGCCGTTTGACGGGCTTGACGGAGGGCATAGCGACCCCGCAGACGGTAAAAGCTCTTCTGCGGATGCGACAAGCGAGGGCGATAAGGATGCCGCGGATAAGTCAAGCGGCGACGAGGGTGACGAGGGTGATGCAGGAAAGGACGAAAAGGGTATTTCAATGAAAGCGGAGCTTCACTTTAATTGGAGCGAGCTTCCCTACCCCATTATTATTACGGCGGCGTTTCTTTTGCTCGGATTTCTTGTACCCGATGGCTTTGCGATTTTCTGGACACTTTTTATCACAATTCCGATTTATTATTCGGTTGTAGAGTGCATAAGAAAAAGACGCGTTTCTCCGTTTGCCTACCCCGTTTTTTGTGCGTTTTTATATTGCCTTTTCGGTATGCTTTTCGGGATATGGCATCCCGGCTGGCTTATATTCGTTTCAATACCGATTTTTTACACGGTTGCGGGTGTGATTGACAGGCATATCGCAAGAAAAAGAGGCGAAAGCGTATACGTCAACGATGACGACGAGGACGATTAAATAAAACAAAAAAACACCGCCCAAAGCATATTGGGGCGGTGTTTTTTTAACACGGGGTGGGGTTTCCCCGCGCTCGTGATGCTTTTGCGTTAGATGGAGGGTACGGGCACGGTACGTGATTTTTTCATTGCCCTTTTGTAGATTATTATTGCAACGATGAGGTTGACAGCTCCCGTTGCGAGCCAGGAGGCGGGGTAGGAAAGATATATCGACGCGACGTTTTGATACACCTTGAACACCGTGGCAATCCAGACTACGCGAAGCAGGCAGGACCCGCAAAGCGCGATTACCATTGCGGTAATCGATTTACCGAAGCCGCGGACAACTCCGCTTCCGACCTCCATAAAGGCAAGAAGGAAATAGGTCATAGTTTCAATGACTATTTTTGTATATGCGGTTTGGTAGGCAATATGCTCGAGCGTTCCCTCCGCACCGTCGTAAAGCCCGTAAAGCGAAAGCAGAGGACGGTGAAGCATGAATATGAGCGTTGAGGCAATCAAGCCGACGCTCATCGTAATTGCGTAAGCGCACACCATAACGCGAGGAATTCTTTCGTATTTTTTCGCACCGACGTTTTGGCTTGTAAAGGTGATGCTTGCAAGATAGACCGCGTTGGTTGCGGTATAAATAAAGCTGTTAAGATTGGATACGGCGGCGTTTCCGCTCATAACCGGGGCGTAATCAACACCCGACGGCTTCAGCAGATTGTCAACCGTGATAAGCGAGGAGGTGATAATGAGATTGGAAAGAGAGAAAAGCGCGCCCTGTATTCCCGCGGGCAGACCAATGACGATAACGTTTTTCAAGGAGTCGCCGTCAATAGCCAGCCTTTTAAATTCAAAGCGGCAGGGTCCGTCCTCCCGCATAAGCACCGCGACAAGCGCGGCGGCACTCGCTACGTTTGAAATTGCGGTTGCAAGAGCAACGCCCTCCACGTCCATTTTGCATACGAAAACGAAGAACAAATTCAGAAGGACGTTGAGCGCGCCCGAGGCGCTTAAAATCACAAGAGGGGTGCGGGTGTCCCCCTTTGCCCTTATGATTTGGACGGCGTAGTTTGTAACCGAAACGAAGGGAAAGCCGCAAAAATAAACGAAGGTATATGACGTTGCAAGGTCAAGCAAATTTGCATCCGCCCCCATCATAACGAGAAGGACGCGGGAGAATACGATACCGAAGGCACCGCCGAGAACACCGAGTATCACGCTTACCGCCAAGGAGGTATGCACGGTTTTCGACACTCCGTTATCGTTTTTCGCTCCGAGGTGGCGGGCAACAAGCACGCCCGTGCCCGTGGAAAAGCCGATAAACATATTGATAAACAGCGTAAGGACGGGATTTGTTACACCGATTGCGCCGACCGCGTTTTTCTCCGCGGAAAGTCCCACTATCATCATATCCGCAGCGTTGTAAAAGGTCTGCAGAAGATTCGTACACATAAGCGGAATGATAAAGGAAATCATCTTTCCGAGGATTTTGCCCTCGGTCATATCGATTTGTCTTTTCTTTATTGCTGTACTCATATCAGAGGGGCGGCGGTGCGCCCGAAATAATCCGTATCACGCCGTAGCAAATGCGGCTAAAAAACGAAAGCGCAGTTACCTGTTTGTGCCAATATAGCTTACTTGTTTGTGTTGACGTAGGGAAGGTATGCACGAAGATAATCTATTCCAGAGAAAAGAGTAGTCACGAGCATTACGCCCATAAAGACGTAGGAAAGTATATGGTTTTCGTTAAAGAAGGGGATAAGCGGCTCAACGAGGATAACGACAGTGCCGACCATTTGGGTGACGGTTTTAAGCTTTCCCCAGATGCTTGCCGCGACGACCGTGCCGCTGCTTCCCGCAACGACAAGACGGAGGCTCGTAACTCCAAGCTCGCGAAGGAGAATGATAAGAACGACCCATACGAAAACAATGGCAAGCTGCCTTTCTTCACGCAGAAGCATCCACACGAGGATTGCGATTTGAGAGCCGATAACCATAAACTTGTCGGCAAGGGGGTCGATAAACTTTCCAAAGTCGGTGACGAGGTTACACCTGCGCGCGATTTGACCGTCAAGCATATCGGTAAATGCGGTCAAAACGTAAATAATCGTTGGTATAACGTATGCAAGGGGGCTTGCATAATTCATAAACAAAAGAGTTGCAACGAATGCGGGAACGAGCAAAACTCTCACGAGGGAGAGCGTGTTCGGGACGTTAAGTGCGCTGTTTTTCATAACGAATCCTTTCCTAAAAGTTGACACGGGTACGGGGTATCCGTGTTTTATTTATTTTCAGCCTTTCGTTTTCGGTTCTTTGAAATCAAAGCTTTATCCTGCGAAGCGGCTCTCCGACGAGGTCGTAGTCAAGCGCCTCGGTAATTTTAACCTCAATAAAATCTCCCGCGAAGTAATTGCCCTTTTTCGCTCGGAAATAAATCCTTCCGTCAACGTCGGGGGCGTCCGCCTCGCTTCTTCCGTAATAGACCTCCGCAACGTCATCGTAGCCGTCGATAAGCACGGTAAGCGTCCTTCCGACGCGAGATGCGGCAATATCCTCCGCCACGGTGAGCTGCGTTTGCATAAGGATATCGTATCTGTCCTGCTTTACCTGCTCGTCGATTTGGTCGGGCATAAGCGCGGCGGGGGTGTCCTCCTCGGGCGAGAAGGTAAACGCACCGAAGCGCTCGAAGCGGGTATCCTTTATAAATTGGCAAAGCTCCTCGAAGTCAGCCTCGGTTTCGCCGGGAAAGCCAACCATTGCGGTTGTGCGGAGGGTAATTCCCTCCACCCCCTCGCGAAGCCTTTTAACCGTATCGAGAATAAGCTCCCTTCCTCCGTGGCGGTTCATACGCTTTAGGACGGAATTGCTTATATGCTGGGTTGGAATGTCCATATATTTTACGAGTCGGGGGTTGTCGCGAAGCTCGCCGATAAGCTCGTCGGTTATCTTGTCGGGATAGCAATAGAGCAAGCGAATCCACGGAATCGAGGTTGCCGCGCAGATTTCGCGCACGAGCCTTGCAAGAGAGTATTCGCCGTAGAGGTCAAGCCCGTAGCGGCTCGTATCCTGTGCTATGAGATTAAGCTCCATAACACCCGCGCGCTCAAGCTCCCTTGCCTCGTGGACGATATCCTCGATTGTGCGGGAACGGAATTTGCCGCGGATAAGCGGAATTGCACAGTAGGTGCAAAGATTGTCGCAGCCCTCCGCAATTTTAAGATACGCGGTATGCGGTGCGGTGGTAAGTATTCGCATTCCGCCAAGCGGCGAGGTGTTTTTGTCGGCGAAGGAGGTGTAGCTCTCCCCCCGCATAACTGCGTCGCAGGCGTCGGCAATATCGCGAAGGCTTCCAACTCCGACCATAGCCTCCACCTCGGGAAGCTCTTTCATTACCTCCTCGCGGTAGCGCTCGACAAGACAGCCCGTTGCGATAATATGCTTGCACCTTCCGTATTTCTTAAGCTCGGCGGCATCGATAATATTGTCGATGGACTCCTGCTTTGCGCCCTCGATAAAGCCGCAGGTGTTTATTATTACGATTTCCGCCTCCTCTACCTCAAAAGTGATTTCGTAACCCCTTTTGTAAAGGACGCCAAGCATTACCTCGGTATCCACCAAATTCTTTGAGCAGCCGAGGGATATAAATGCAACCTTTGTCATTTGAACCTCATAAAATGTAAATAATTATTTGCTTTTTTGTATTAAACGAATTTCCTCGGATTACCGAAATTTAAAGACTTTATTTAACACGGGGTGCAGCTTTATCATATAAAAGCGCACGAGGACGGTTAAAAATCGGTCGTAAAGTATAAGCGCGACGTTGGCGAGTATTATAAGAATTACATATACCGCCTCCTCTGGCAAACCGAAAAGCTCGGTATCCATCGGAAGCCCGAGAAGGAAGGTTGTGCCAAGGAAAATCAAAGCCATCATTAGATTGCCAAAGGCAAGCTTTATCGGAAGCCAAAGCGCGTGCGGCAGTCTTTCGATATACCCCTTTAAAATCGGAAAAATGCCGAAAAGCAAAAGGTACATAAGCCACATTGCGCTGTTGGGGTATAAAACCGCGGTAAGAATCGACGTGCAAATCCAAACGAGGAAGGTATAGGGTGAGCCGACCTCCACGTAAACGATAGCAACGAGAAGCGAGGAAAGCGCCGAGGCGGTCATATCAAGCGCCTCCACCACCGAGCCGAGCAGCATAAAAAGCGTGCCGAGCGCGACGGTCATTGCGCTGAACGTCAATTTCTTTGTAGTCTTCATTTTAACAGCAGGGGATAAGGTCGCCGCCCATACATTCACAGCAGCAATCGAGTATCAAAAGATTGGCACAGCAGTTGCAAGCGTCGTCGGAGGAGGTCGTGCTTCTGCGCCTTCCGCCGTCGCCGTAATAGGTGCTTCCGTAGGCGTTGGTGCGGGAGTTTATTGCCTCCTTCGCCCTTTGGTATTCCATATTGGACGGGTCCATTTCGCAGGCAATTTCAAGCTCTCGCATAGCCTCCTGATACCTTCTTCTCTGCATAAGGCAGGCGGAGGTCAGGTAATGCCATTCGGCGGTGCGGTCAAACTCGTTTACCGAGGCAAGCAGGCTTTCGGCTTCGCCAAAGCGACGGGCGTTAATTTTCTGTCTTACCGTGATGTAAATATTGGTCGCAGAGCCTTCGCCCGAATGTGAATGGGACGAGCCGCCCGAATAGGAGGACGAGCCGCTTCGCCTTTCGCTTTGAATTTCGTCGTAGGCGGCATTGATTTCCTGCATTTTCTCCTTTGCAAGCTCCTTTAGCGGATTATCGTCGGCATAGTTATCCGGGTGATATTTGCGCGCGAGATTGCGGTATGCATTTTTAATTTCGTCGTCGGTGGCGCTTCGTGACACGCCGAGTATGGTATAGGGGTCCTTCATTTTTCCTCCCTTTCTTCTTTATCAAGAAATTCAATCCTTTTTACAAGCCCGAGATAGATTATATTTCGCACGATGTTTTCCACCGTGATTTTGTTTTCAAACGGAATAAGGTTTATAGCCGCCTCCATATCGCGACATTCCATAAGCAATGCTGCCTTGATTGAGGCGCGGTTTTCCACGGAAAGCCCCTCTTTGCCGTACATTTCGGCGTAGGGGTTATATCTTCCCTTTTTTATATCCTCCGCATAGTCCTCTGCCGCGTCGGCTGCGTATATAAATTTGCCGAGATGCACACCTACCTCTCGGGTAACGAGGGCATCGGCTCCCGAAAGACCGTAGGAAAACACCTCGCCGAGCAGGTCGCCGAAGATTTCGGCGGGGGCATCGACGCTTGCGGTATTTGCCCTTTCAAGGGCGGTTATTTTATCCAATCTATTTTCTATATAATCGGCAAGCGGGGTAAGGTCGGCAAGCCTTTTTGCACGGGCGGCGGTCGGACGGACAAACGAAACGAGAAACCGTTTGCCGAGTGCCTCGTCAGATAAATCGTCGCGTGTTTTATAATAGGTAAGTATTCCAAAGGCACGCGCGGTATATTCAAGCGCGGAATTGTCGTTCAGCATATTGCGCTTTTTCATCGGGTGGGCGACACAGCGGCGAAGCGACGAGCCAAGCTCCGAGTCGGGAATGTACGCCATTCGCACGAGGGCGAGAAACACGCTGTCGTAGGTGAGGGTCATACGCGAAAGATTTCCCGTGTATTTTTTCATAGCACGGCAAATACCGCAATAGGTCGCGCGGTAAAACTCGTTTTCCTTTACGAGAAGCTCCGCAACCACCGGCTTTACGTATCCAAACATACGCTTCCCCCTCCCTTTTTCTTTGCTAAACTATATTGTAGCATATTTTTTCGCGTTTGTGTTAACTTTTATAAAACTTTTTAAAAATTTAATAAATATGTGTATATACGGGTGGAGGACGGTAGAAAAGGTTGCCTTTATCAATGAAAAATCTCCCCAAATCGGGGAGATTTTCGGTTTATTTAATTCGAAGCATTCGTAATGCCGTTGCGGATTACTTTTTACCGCTGTTAAGTCCCTTTCTGGTAAGCGATATACGGTGCTTATTGAGGTCAACGCCCTTTATCACAACCTCGATAACGTCGCCCGTTTTGAAAAGCTCCGAGGGGTGCTTTATAAATCTGTCGGACATTTCGGAGATGTGAAGGAGTCCGTCGTGATGCACGCCGATATCGACGAAGCAGCCGAAGTCGGTTACGTTACGGACGGTGCCCTTAAGCTGCATACCCTCCTTAAGGTCCTCGATTTCAAGGACGTCGGTGGAGAGGACGGGCGCGGGTGCGTCGTCACGGATATCTCTTCCCGGCTTTTCAAGCTCGCCGATTATATCGAGAAGCGTAGGCTCACCGCAGCCAAGCTCCTTTGCAAGCTTTGCGGTGCCGTACTGCTCCGCCTTGAAGCGAAGGAGGGGAAGATTTCCGCCTCTTACGTCCTCGAGAGTAAAGCCAAAGCGCTTGAGAAGGTCCTCCGCCACGGCGTAGGATTCGGGGTGAACTCCCGTATTGTCAAGTATTTCCTTTCCCTCGGGAATACGGAGGAGGCCCGCGCACTGCGTAAACGCCTTTTCGCCAAGCTTCGGCACCTTGAGAATACCGCGGCGGGTTTTAAATTCGCCGTTTTCCTCTCTGTACTTTACGATATTCTTTGCAACGGTGGAGTTGATACCCGAAACGTAGGAAAGAAGCGAATAGGACGCGGTGTTAAGGTCAACGCCGACCGCGTTAACGCAGTCCTCCACAACGCCGCCGAGCGCCTCGGTAAGCCTGTTCTGCTTCATATCGTGCTGATACTGTCCGACACCGATAGCCTTCGGCTCGATTTTAACAAGCTCGGCAAGGGGGTCCTGGAGTCTGCGCGCGATGGAAACGGCACTGCGCTGCATTACGTCAAATTCGGGAAATTCCTCCGCGGCAAGCTTCGACGCGGAATATACGGAGGCGCCCGCCTCGGAAACGATGGTGTATTTTACGGTGCGGGGGCAGGCGGGGTCACGAAGCACGCGCTCCGCAATAAATCTTTCGGATTCGCGGGAGGCGGTACCGTTACCGATGGATACAACGTCAACGTTATGCCTTACGATAAGGCGGAGAACGACGGTCTTTGAACGGTTGAGGTCGTCCTCGTTATCCTTTCCCTTTGAACGGAAGGGATATATTACCGCGGTATCAAGCACCTTTCCCGTCTTGTCAACAACCGCAAGCTTACAGCCGTGGCCGTAGCCGGGGTCGTAGCCGAGGACGGTCTTTCCCTTCAAGGGAGATACGAGAAGGAGATTACGAAGGTTTTCGGCAAACACCTTGAGCGCGCCCTCGCAGGCATCGTCAAAGAGTGCGGTACGAACCTCGCGCTCTATCGCGGGGAAAAGAAGGCGGTCATAGGCGTCCTTTATGGTTTCCATAAGGCGAGGGAGTGCGGGAGATTTTTTGCTGGTAATAACGCGGGAAACAATCTGTGCAATTCCGTCCTCCTCGGGAAGGGTGACGCTAACCTTGAGGAAGTCCTCCTTCTCTCCGCGGTTGATTGCAAGAACTCTATGTCCCTTAAGCCTTTTGATAGGCTCGGAAAAATCGTAGTAATTATCGTAAACCGAAGGCTCGTCGGTAGTACCCTTCGTGGTAAGCGCACCGTAATTTACGGTAAACTCACGAAGAAGCTTACGAAGCTCGGCATCGTTGGAGATATCCTCCGCGATAATGTCGGACGCACCCTGAAGCGCGGCGGCGGCATCGGGCACCTCCTTGCCCTCCTCCTCGGAGATTAACTCAACCGCGTAATCCTCGATTGAGGGGTCGTAGGAGTCGCGCTGCTCCATAATATACTGTGCAAGAGGCTCCAGCCCCTTCGCACGGGCGATGGAGGCGCGGGTCGTTCTCTTCGGCTTATAGGGTCTGTAAATATCCTCCAGCTCCACGAGGGTCTTTGCATTGTTAAGCGCAAAGGTGATTTCGGGGGTAAGCTTTCCCTGCTCCTCTATGATACCCGAGATTTGCGCTCTGCGCTCCTCGAGATTACGCAGGTAATTAAGCCTGTCGTTAAGGTCGCGGAGGGTGGTATCGTCAAGCGAGCCCGTAACCTCCTTGCGGTAACGGGAAATGAAGGGGATTGTGTTACCCTCGTCAATGAGGGCTACGGTTTTTTCAACCTGCTCCTCGGTGATGTTAAATTCCTTTGCCAGGGTTTCGAAAATGTTCATCTATGCTCTCCTATAAATAAATTACAAGGTTTAATAACGGTTTTTTGCCCGTTTCGGCGGGGGCGTGTTAAATTTTCGGCAGCAATCACGCGCCAAATCGGCGGGCGTGCGAGGTTTGGTCGGCTACCTTGCCCTTTCGCGAAGAAGCGAAATTTCCCCGTCGGTAAGATAGCGCCACGTCCCCCGCTTTAGAGTCGGGTCAAGCGGTATTCCCGCAAAGGAAATACGCTCAAGATAGGTGACGCGGTTATCGCAGGCGGCAACCATTCGCTTTATTTGGTGATATTTCCCCTCGGTAAGCGTGATTTTTCCGCCGCGGCGGTCGGGGTCAAGGACTATCACCGCGCTTTTACACTCGTATCCGTCGGCAAGCGTTACGCCGTCCGAAAATTCGCTCTCCACGCCCTCCCTCATAGGCTCGTCCGCGGTGAAATAATATTCCTTTTCAACGTGGTGCTTTGGCGAAAGAAGGGTGTGCGCGAGTGCGCCGTCATTGGTTAAAATCATAAGTCCGACGGTATCTCTGTCAAGCCGTCCGACGGGAAAAAGCTCCCTTTTTTGAAGCTCCTCGGGTAGAAGCGAGGTGACGACGGGCAAGCGGCTGTCCTCCGTGGCGGAAACGTAGCCCGCGGGCTTGTTAAGCATAACGTAAACGAATTTTCCGTAATTGATTTTCCGTCCCGCGTATTCAACCGTATCCCTCTCGGGGTCAACGTGCGTCGAGGCATCTCTTACGGGTGTGCCGTTGACGAGAATCATTCCGCGCTTTGCGGCGAGGCTTGACTCCTTTCGCGAGGCAATGCCCATTTCGCTTATCAGTTTATCAATACGCATAATGCCTCCTTGCCCGTTTTTTGCCATTGTAATTATACCACGGGCTTTCAAATTTGTAAAGAGCTTTTTGCGAGTTTATTAAATATTTTATATATATGACGGTTTCGGGACGGCAAAAAGCGTAACGCCCGCGGCGTGCCGCGGGCGTCGGTAAGAATCATTATGGGTAAGTCATAGGACTTTGCAAGGGGGTGCGCCCAAAAAAATCATTTTTTCGAAAGGCGGTCCTTTTCAAACTGCAGCATATAGAGCGAATAGTATGCTCCGCGCTTTTCAAGAAGCTCGAAGTGATTGCCCTGCTCCACGATTTCGCCGTGAGAGAGTACGATAATATTATCGGCGTGCTGTATGGTCGAGAGCCTGTGCGCTACGATAAGCATAGTACCGATATTCATCATTTTTTCAAGCGAATCCTGGATAAGCACCTCGGTTTCGGTATCGATATTCGCGGTAGCCTCGTCGAGAATTATAACGCTCGGGCGGTGGATAATCGTGCGGGCGAAGGAAAGTAGCTGTCTTTGCCCGGCGGAGAAGTTATTTCCGCGCTCCCTTACCTCCTCGTCAAGTCCGTCCTTTTGCTTCGAGATAAAGTGGGTGGCGTTGACGTAGTCGCAGACCTCGCGTATTTCCTCGTCGGTATAAGAGTCCTCGCGAAGGACGATATTCGAGCGGATCGTGCCCGAGAAAAGGAACACGTCCTGCAGCATTTGACCGAAGTGACGGCGCAGGGAGGAAATCTTGATTTTCTTTATATCTATCCCGTCGATAAGGATTTGTCCCCTTTGAATATCGTAGTTGCGGACGATAAGCGAGAGAATAGTCGTTTTTCCCGAGCCTGTCGAGCCGACGAAGGCAACCGTTTGATTTGCGCTTATCTTAAAGGATACGTCGCGCAAAACCCAGTCCTCCCCCTCGTAGGCAAACCATACGTTTTTGAACTCTATATCCCCCCTCACCGTATCAAGCTCTACGGCGTCCTCGCTGTCAACAACCTGGGGCTTCATATCCATTATGGAGAATATCTTTTCAGCGGAGGCAAACGCTCCCTGCAGCCTGTTAAACTGCTCGGCAAGCGACTGTATCGGGTTGAAGAATTTGTTGATGAACATATAGAAGGAAACTATCGTTTCGCTTCCGATTGTTTGTCCGAGAAAAACGGTGTCGTTTATAACTCCGCTTGCTCCGAAATAGAACAGGCAAAGAATGGAGGTCATATAGAGCGTGTACACCATGGGGCGGAATACGCTGAATACAAGGATTTCCCTGTGTCTTGCCTTGCCGAGTGCCGTATTACGTGCCTCGAATTCAGCCGCCTTTCTTTCCTGGCGATTGAAAATCTGCGTAATCTTCATTCCCGAAAGATTTTCGGAAAGGTAGGTGTTAATGTCGGTATTGGCATCCTTTACACGGCGGTATGCTCTTCTTGAGAATTTGCGGAAGATGAGAGTGAATATAACGATAAACGGCGTAAAGCAGAGTATCATTAGGGTCAGCCCGTAGTTAAGCATAAGCATTGCGGCGAGAACTCCGACAATGACAAAGCAGTTTTTCACGAGGTAGACAAGCAGGTGGGTAAACATCATCGATATCGCGTTGGTATCGTTGCATACTCTGGTAACAAGCTTTCCCGTGGGAATGTGGTTAAGCTGTGCATGCGACAGGCTTTCGATATGGGTGAAAACGCTTTCGCGAATACCCGAGAGAATTTTCTGACCTGTGCGCTGAAGGAGCATTGCCTGAAAATAGGAGCTGACGAGCGAGATCACCAAAATCGAGCCGTACACGGCAACCATTGAGAATAGCCGCGAAAGGTCAAAGTCCTCTACCTTTATAATTCCCTGTATTTCTCCGACAAGAATGGGCGCGAGAATATCATAGGAAACCGTAAGGAGCATAAGAAATCCAACAGCAACAAAGCTCCAGGTATACGGCTTTGCATATTTAAGAATTCTGCGAATTATCTCGCCGTCCTTCATATTCCTGTCAAAGCCGATTGCCGTCTTTTTGTCCTTCATAGCAGCGTAGGCTATGATAAATACGGTGGTAACGATGCCGATTATGGCACCCATAATCAACAGGGGATAGTATTCGGGCATTACGAATTACCTCCCTTCTCATCCTCAAGCCGCTGAAGCTCTACCATATTGCGGTAGTCCTCCGAGGCAGCGAGAAGCTCCTCGTGCGTGCCAACTGCGGCAACCCTGCCGTCGTCGAGATATATAATTTTGTCCATATTTTCAATAGTGGAAACGCGGTGCGCGATAAGTATCGTGGTCTTTCCCCTGCGGCTTTCGCGGAGATTTCCGATAATCACGCGCTCGGTATTGGTATCAACCGCGCTTACCGAATCGTCAAGTATAAGTATAGGGGCGTTTTTCATCAGCGCGCGTGCTATGGATATACGCTGCTTTTGTCCGCCCGAGACGGTGACTCCGCGCTCGCCGAGGACGGTGGAGTATCCGTCCTTGAACTCCGAGATGTTGCCGTGAACGTCGGCAAGGCGGGCGGCATTTATAACGCCGTCGATATTACCGCCGTCGGTTGCAAAGGCAATATTATTTTCAATTGTATCGCTGAAAAGGAAGTTATCCTGCGGCACGTAGGCACAGAAGGAGCGAAGATTATCAATCGGAACCGTGTTAACGTCGTGTCCATCGACAAAGAGCGTGCCGTCGGGAACGTTGTAGATGCGAAGTATAAGATCGACGAGCGTGGTTTTACCCGAGCCCGTTTTACCGATGATACCGACGTTTTCGCCCGCATTAATCTTAAAGGAGACGTCCGAGAGAGCGTCGTAGTCGCCGTCGGGATAACGGAAGGTAAGTCCGCGGAATTCAATATCGCCGCGCAGGCTGTCAAGCGGGGCGACGTCGGCTCTGTCGTCCACGTCGATTTTTGCATCGAGCAGGTCGCCGATACGCTTCAGCGAAGCCTTTCCGCGGGCGTTCATATCAATGAGCTGCGATATAGCCATAATAGGCCAAACGGTGCTGGTGAAATAGCCCGAAAAGGCAAAGAGCTGTCCCGAGGTGAACGTTCCTTCGTGAACGAGGTAGCCGCCATAGCCGAAGATAATACATACAACAGACTCTACAAAAAGAGTTACCGAAATATGTAAAAGAGTGGAGGCTCTTGTAAATTCTATATTTGCGTTCTCGTTGTTTTTCGACAGCTTCTTGAACGCCCAAAGCTCCTTGAACTCCTTTACGAATGCCTTTACGACGGCTATTCCCGAAAAGCTTTCCTGCGAAAAGTCGGAGAGGGCGGAAAACGCCTCCTGTCTTGCGTCCCATTTTTTCATCATATACTTTCCGACGACGGTGCTGACAAGCAGCAAAAGAGCCATGGGAACGAGGGCGAGAAGGGTTAGCCAGATGTTCATAACCGCCATTTTGTAAAGGGCAAGTCCGCCGAGCGCGATGGCATCAGCCATCATCAAAACTCCGTCGCCAAAGCATTCGTCAATGGTTTCGATATCGTTGATAAAATAGGACATAAGGTTTCCAACCTTATTTACCTGATAATACTGTTGAGAGAGATTCTTGCATCTTCCGAACATACGGCGGCGAAGGTCGGTCGAAACCTTTATCGAAGCGCCGAAAAAGCAAATACGCCACACAAAGCGTCCGACGAGCATAACGAGAATTATGACGAGCATCGGCAAAAGAATCTCGTCAAGCACGAGAGTCATATCAAATGCCCTTTCCACCCCGTCGACAACAACGAAGCCGTTGTTCGCTCCGTCAAGAAGCATGGCATAAAGGTCGGGGGTCCTTAACTGAAAGTAGTCGATAACTATGAGCGCAAGTATGCCAAGGAGAAGCTGCGGCGCATATTTGACGTAATATCGGTTTATATGCTTTCCGAATACCATATAGCCTCCAGTCTATGCGCCCGCCACGGGCGCACCCAAAATAAACTATTATATATGTTACCACAAATAAAATGCGATTTCAATATCAAAGGCGAAAAATATTTTTTCTTTTAAAAATTCCGCCATCATCAAGGCAAAGGCAAAATGAGCCACCAAAAGCAAAAATGCCAAAATGTAAATAAATAATTACATTTTGGCATCGGATATTAAATTGAAAATACCGCGATAATTTAACACGGGTGCTACTCAAGCTCGCTTTTCATATCGCGAGTCATAAGATTGTGCATTGCCTCTCGCGTAGTGACGCCGTTTATGAGGACGGAATACACCGCCTCGGTTATGGGAAGCTCCACGCCGTGTTTTTCGGCAAGCTTTACCGCGGCGCAAAGGGCGTGATACCCCTCCACGACCATTCCGATTTTACCGCTTGCCTCCGAGTAGGACATACCGCCGCCGACAAGCTCGCCGCAGCGGTTATTACGGCTGTGCCGCGAGGTGCAGGTCACGATAAGGTCGCCTATTCCCGCAAGACCCATAAAGGTGCGGCGCTTGCAGCCCATAGCAAGACCCATTCGCGTAATTTCGGCAATTCCGCGGGTGATGAGCATCGCCTGTGCATTATCGCCAAAGCCCATACCTCGCGCCATTCCCGCGGCGAGTGCGATAATGTTTTTCATCGCGCCCGCAATTTCAACTCCCTCTATATCGGTGTTGGTATATACGCGCATACATCCAGATGCAAAGGCGGAGGCAACCATTCTTGCGACCTCCTCGCTTTCGCAGGCGGATACTATGGAGGTTGGCTGTCCTATTGCGACCTCCTCCGCGTGGGTGGGACCCGAAAGTGCCGCTACCGTATAGATAAGGTGGGGGGCGTGTAACGAAATCGCGTCCTTTATAACTCCCGACATAGTTAAAAGAGTGCCGTCCTCTATTCCCTTTGCCGCGCTTACGAGGATTACCCCACGTGCAAGATGCGGTGCGGCAAGCGAAATCGTTTGTCGCATATATTGCGAGGCAACAGCCAGGAGGCAAATTTCACATTCACAAACGGCGGAGGCAATATCCCCCTCGTATTTTATACCGTCGGGAACGGTTGCGCCCGGAAGATTTTTATGCGTTTTGGTTTGCTCTATAAATTCAAGCTCGTCTTTCACGGCACTCCAGAGTGTGACCGAATGTCCGTTTTCAATCAAAAGCGCGGCAAGTGCCGTTCCCCAGGTGCCCGCGCCGAGTACGGTTATCTTCATATTCGTTTCCTTTATATTTCGGCATCGGCACTAAACCTTTGCCGTTATTTTGAGGCTTTTCCGTATTAAGTATAACACCGAGAGAAAAATTTGTCAAGTAAAACAAGGGCACGGGCACTTTATTCGGAGTATTATAATAACGCGGATTTGGGGTTGCATTTTTTTACTTGCATTTTTTATACGCGTATGATAAAATCTAAATAAAGTAGTTTACAAATACGGCAATTCAAAGGATGCATACAAATGAAGCGTGTAATCGGATATATAATTTTAGCTGCGGCTTTACCCGTGATGTTTACCACGGGCTGTCAGAAGAAAAACGGCGAAAATGTAGTCAAAATGTTGTCAACCGTCACCGCGGTGGGTGAAAAAATTGAGGTTGAGGTGATTGAAAGCGAGTATGCCTTTGGACCGTATTGGGTTATCACCGACGAAAATACGGTATTTGAGCGCGGCGGAAGAAAAATCAAGAGGTCGGATATTTCCGCGGGCGACACTGTTGAGATATATTACAGCGGACAGGTGATGTTAAGCTACCCGCCACAGATTGTTGCACACCGAATAAACGTTAAATAAAATATATTTATAAGAGGCGAATTTTTCGCTGTTTTCGCACCGCAACGGGACGCTTTTTGCTTATTTTTAAAATTGTTAACCAAAACTTTCAAAAAGCACTTGACAAAGGCACGTAAACTTGCTATAATACTATGGCAAGTCGCAAAAAAAGACTTCACCAAACGGAGACGTACTCAAGTGGTGAAGAGGCGCCCCTGCTAAGGGTGTAGGTCGAGCAATCGGCGCGAGAGTTCAAATCTCTCCGTCTCCGCCAAAACAAAAAGCCTTGATTTTATTGATTTTTCAATGTTTTCAAGGCTTTTTTGTTTTATTTTTCAATCCGTTTGCCACCGTTTAACACCGTTTACAGGACATAAAATGTAGTCAAAATGTAGTCAAACTATTTCGGCTTATTTCCTCCGAGTTATCAAGAGCTTTCAAACAGCATAAAAAAAGACCCCCTCAAAGCCGAGGGGGTGAAATTTTTTCAAAAAATATTTTTTAGTTTTTTTCCATTGCGGCGTGCTTTTTTTCAAAACGCTCAAGGAATACAATACGGTTGAGAACCGCCTCGTTGGTTTTTCTCGCGTTGCTCGCGCCCTTCTCGTAGCCGAGGAAGGAGGAAACAAAAATGAGGAAGGCATAAGCGCACATATTGTAAAGCGTAGTCATTGACCAGCCGCTAAATACGCAAAAAACCGACTCAACTATTACAGACGATAAAATAATAGTAAGAGGTCTGCCGAGGATGCTCCTTACCGCCGATGCGTCCTGCGCGCGTCCTGCATCGTTTAAATTTTCCGCGCGAGAGCCGCACAAAAGCAAAAGCGGGTTAATTGGTCTAACCTTTATATTTCCGTTTGCCTTACGCAAGAATTTTAGCTCTCTGCGAGTTATAACACCGTTGGCAACCTGTTTATGTAAATCGGCGTTTGACATTTTAGAAAAAATATCCGTATAATCCGAAAGAGATACGCGGGTATTGTTCACAACAAGTGCTATGCGCTTTTCTTTTCGCTCCTCCTCTACCGCGGTTTTGCAATACTGTAAAAAAGCTTCAAAGCAATTGCCGCGACGGATGCGGTCGGAGGTTTCGCCCCAAATTTTCAAGTTGTGTTGAAAGTTTGGGGAATTCTTTTTAGTAATCCTATCCCCATATCCAACAAAACAAGCATACGCCAACGTTGAGGTGGCGCAATTCATTAAAGTTTTGGAGATATTATCGGGAGTAAACGGATTTTTTAAGGACACGCTGAACAAGGCATTGAGGACCATAAAAAGAATGTTGGCGAGCATTAAGAGATACGGAAAGAAATCAAGTACCGCTTTTTTGACCTTTTCTGCAAACGCGGTGCTTGCCGCATCGTAATTTTCAAAAGCGTTCATTATTCACCCTTTGCCTCTCTTTCTACAACCTCGGCAATAACGGTTAATATAATGCCGACAATCATTATAGGGAATACGCGATACCAATATATAGCTGCCGATTCAACAACTGTTGGTATCCATTTACAAACAACGGTTATGAGGATAATTGGCACAAGCTTAAACGCCGCAAGAACAGAAGCGCGGGCAAGGCCGCGCTTCCATTCAGTGATGCGTTTTTTTAAACGTTTATAGGCTTGATACAAAAGCCAAAGCCCCGCAAGAATACCGATAAAAGTTACCGCCTTTCCCGCACTGTCCTTTGTAAACGGCACAACCGAGGAGAGAATAATAACGGGAATTGTCGCCTCGAAAGTAAAGCCGAGAACGTAAAGAGATATGTATAAAATTTTCATTCCCATAAATACCTCCTTAACCGAGGGCTACGCCGTTCTCTCCGTCCGTTTCCTCGGTATCGACACTTGCCACGATGCTATCAAGCGCGGGGGTCGGCATCTTTTCTTCCGCTTCCTCCGCAGCTTTTATTTCCGCCTCTATAACCTCAACGATTTCGGCTACGTCCTTGCCTTTAGCCTTTGCGGACGTTATGATATTCATTATCTCCGTGCGAGCGTAGGGGGATTTGACGAGCTGTAAGGTGATAAGAGTAAGAATAGCCGTCTGCTCGTTATATTTTTCGGTTAATTCCTCTTGCTTCTTTTTCGTGTCCTCCAGCGCGGAAAGAGTAGCGGAAAGTATTTTCTCGCTTTCGCTTTTTAAAAGCTTTTCTGTGTCCTCTTTGCTCGCCTTTCCCGCCACGAGGTCCTTTACGCCGTTAATAACATTTTTAATTCCGGACGTATATTTATAAAGCACAGCAAGCGCACCCAGTACAGCGGCAAGTATGCCTCCGAATTTCGCCCAATTTGCTCCGTTCGTGAGCGCGTCCACCAATTCCTTGGTAAAAGCCTTTTCCTCGCTTTCTGGCGTAATTTCAGAGGGGTGGGTGATGCTTTCGGTGGTGTCTGTTACAACGTCGTCGCTTACACTTTCGGAGGGTGCGTCGGTAGGCTCTTGCGCGAATACGGGGAAAACAAAAAAAGATGCGCTAATGATAAGCGCGATTAAAATTGTAAGAAATTTTTTCATTTTTTTATTGCTCCTTTAAGATATTTTTTTTACTATTTCCGCAATGGCTTTCTTGACGGTCTCAAGCTCGGATTTTAAATATTCAAGCTCGGGTATCGCGACGTACTGACCGCTTACTTCCTTTACAATAAACGGCTCGATTTTCCAAATCTTAACAGGAACGCCGCGAATTGTGAGGGTTGCGGTAACATCTACCGTTCCCGCGCTCTTGAAAAACTCGGTCACGTCGGCAATCCCGTCTTTAACCTTGATTTGCTTCGGCTCGGTTACTCCGTTAAAGGCGGGCGGTGTAACCGTCAACACCAATTCGTCTATTGCATAGGGTGTTGAAAAAGCAAGAATAACGCTTTCTGCGGGGAGCGTGATTATCTCCCCGTGTCTTACGTATTCGTTAGCCGTTAAATTTAATTTTATAATCATTGTTATTCCTCCTTACAAAAAGCACTTGCACATACTCCAACCGTTCAGCCAACCCATAGCGAAAACGAGTAGTGCAACGATTATAGTGATGATGACTTTCTTCATTGCTTCATAGCCTCGATTTCTGCTTCAAGTGCGTTAATTTCTGCTCTCCACGAACGACGCTGTTCACGGATAGGTGTGTACTCAGTTTCGGTGAGTTCGCCCTCTGCATACTTGATTGCTTGGTAGTCGGTGCTATGGAGTTTGCCTTTTAAATCGTTGATGCGCTTGTATTTTTCAAATTTAATCTCGCGTTTAGTCATTTTATACCTCCGTTACAACGTCTCTAAATGTAACGTTATCCTCGTCGCCGTAGACGCCAACGCTAAAGCTATTAGTGCTAGGTCTGTAACATATTATCGAAATACGGCTTTCGGTAATGTTAGTTGAATACGGGATTATATCTTGCGGATAATCGCCGAGGGAAACAAAAGAATAATGAATAAAATCTTTATAATTCATTATGTCCGATAACGAACTTATATGGTCCGCGCTGCGGTTATAAATAAGAACGTGTCCCGTAAAACCCTCGTTCGTGTTGCCCGTTGCACTGTCGTATGTGCTGCGGTTAAACGTTACACGATGTTCATACAGTTTACCACCAGAACCGCCACCAGAGCTACTGCCATCTTCAAGTGTAGCAATACGATTTTCGTGATTATCGACAATGGCGCCGACTTGCGTTACAACGTTGTCAAACTCGTTTTTCTGTACGAAATTTCCAGTGTTGGGAAAGGCGGCGGTCTGGAAAGTACCGTCTTTTGTCAGCACTTGTACCTTGCCTTCGTCCTCGTCTTTAATGAAACCCTTGCACGTGTTCGGGTCAACGTAGGTACAGTCTCGATATACGCCCTCTGCATTAACATTGGAAACGAATTGACAGCTATTGCAAGTAACAGTGATACCGCCTCCGAGATTGCCCTCTTCTTGATAAATACCGCAAACGTATTTACAATTTGTAAGGTATGCGTCATTATCCGCATACATATGACAGTCCGATACGAACTCACAATTACGTATATAGCTCGTTCTACAATCGCGCACTGCTCCGCAATTGACTATCGAGCCGCTATCGTAGCCACTTGTATCACAATGTTCAACAATGCCGAAGCTATCTATGGTAATAAAGTGAGCACTTGCATACTTGAGAGAAAAATTTTTCAAAGTGCATTTAGAATGCCCGTTTACGGTAAAGACAGCATTCGTTAAAAAGCCGCCCAGTGTTAAATTGGAAAATTCAATCAAAGTGGCATTTGCGTTCGCCTCTAAAATTGTACCGTTGGCGAATGCGATTTGTGTTAAAACAACATCTTTAACGAGTATTCTGCCCGTAAATTGATTTAACGAAAGCAGCGTTTCTTCGTCGGTTATAACGTGGTCGTAGTACGCACGCTCGCCTATCTTATCTACATAGCTTTTTCTTACCGCCTGCGAGCTGTTTTCTTGCGTTTCGGGGAGGTTTATATTTCCCGTCGACGTGCGCTGAACAACATTATTTGGAGAAGCCGCTTTATTGTAAGGCATAGTTGTTTGATTTCCGCTTGCATCAGTGCCGTAAATTTGATTTGCCGCACTTGTTTGTTCAACAAGGCCCAAAACTATACCCGAGACGGGAATGGTTATTGTCTCGCCGTTTTTGAGGGTCAGAATAAGCTCGTCACCGTCGGCGGACACCGTACCGCTTACAACAATTTGCTCGATAGGAAGGTCAACGGTCGCGGTGCTCATTACACCGTCGGTCAAGCCTTTTAAGGTAATTGTAAGAACGTAGGTTTCTTGGTTTACCGAGACGTCAATTGCCTTTGCACATTCGGCAAATCGCGGAGTACCGTCTGCTGTTACTACCGCCACCTTATTTACAGAGCTTGTATTTGTCTTAACACTGAAAGGGTCAACGTATGTACAATCGTAGATGGTTGCTATGTCGGAGCCTGTAATGGTTTTGCATCCTCTGGCAACGTTTCCGAAGCACCCCGACATAAACTCGCACGCGTTAAATATGCCGGCGTTACAGTTTTCAACGCTCGCAAAGTTATAAATCTCGTAAACGGCGGGAAAGTCCACACCGTGAATTTTGGCAACCGCGTTGCCCATTATTATGATTTCCGCACCTTCGGAGCTATAACGACACCCGCGAAACTCTAATTCACGAAGTCCTGCGCCTGCTTGAATAGTTTTAAAGCTGTTATTCGTCGGGAGGGCTACGTAATCAAGGTCAACCCCGGACACAAGTATGCTGCGCGCCGCGCTCTCCGACAACGTTCCCAAAAGGTCGGCGTTATCGGGACCTATAACAAGGTCCCACGTTTTCGCAACGGATGCGGCAACAGCTTCAGCCGACAGCACCGCCGCCTGTGCCGCCGCTAAATAAGCCTGTATTGTGTTCAGGTCGTTCGCTGTAACAGTAGGAGAAAGATATGGGGAAGCTCTACCAACGTTCAGGGTAACCTCCGTAGATGGTAAGGTGTGACCGTATGCGTCGGTAAATAGAAAGGTCAACCGCAAAGCTCCCGCCTTTTGAGCTAAAGCTCTGTCAAGGGTCATTTTCCAAACGTTCACCGTCACGCCGTCGGGGGCGGGGATTTTCCCTTCAAACGCTGTTACAGGCGCGAATTTATAAGCGTAGTCGCTTTCCTGTATTTCCTCATATCCAACATACCTCGGATATATTTTCATACCGTTGGGAAGCGTTATTGCCGCCGTTACGACGGTGGAAATGGGAAAGGGCGCGATAATAACGATGTCGTTTACGTTTATCGCACCCTGCGTTACGGTGTCGGGTATTGCCGCCTGAACAACGCCCGCGCTGTCAATGTAATAAAGCATTCCTTTTGTCTCCTTTTTTGTTAATCTTTTGTAACGTAAAAATCGTAGGTGGTTGTAGCGGTAGAGCTGTACGGTGGGAGTGGCTTGTTACTTGCAAGAAGTATCTCGCCGCCCGTCTGATAGCTTACCTCCATATCAAAGCCGTCGTCGTCCTCTACGGTTTCGGTAACAGTCTCGATAGGTGTGCATATCACCCAGCCGTATTCGCCCTTGGTGGGATTTGTGATAGAAAGATAAAGGGAGAAGTCGTTATTAAGCCCCGTTCTCCACGAGTTATTAACTCCACGGGAGCTGTCAAAATCTCCATAGAATATATCACGTTCCGTCGGGGTGAATTTCTTGTCGAATTTGGATATTTTTCGCTCCGAATCAACGAAATAAAGCACGGGGTTTACGTCGGTGTCGTTTACCCAGCCCGAAAGCTCCGCAAGTGCCGAGCCAATAATGAGGTCGGGAACGGTGGTTTTTATTTCAAGCTCGAGGTTATACGAAAGCGTTTCGCGGTTGTCCTTGCGGAGGCGGTGGTTGTTTATTTCTCCGCGCGGAATAGGTGCAATCGGCACGTTTACGTAATCGGGAAGCTCATACGATAACGACGGTATCGCGTTGGGGTTATCATTTTTTGAATTGAGCTTAACGTCCGCCCACCAAGCGCGCCCGTAAAAGTTTGAATACGGTACGTCGGTTTGCCAACGCCCCTGTACGTCATTGTTGCCGTTAATCAATATCGTACTGTCACCCGCGCTGTAATTGTCCTTCGTTGCAAAATTAAAGGTGATAATATTGCCGAGAGAGCGTCCGATTACGGGTAGAAATACATCGGCATTTGCTGTTTCGTTCTTTTTTTTGGTGATAAACCGCGCAAACGTTACGCGCCAATTACCGTTATTTGCGACACTACTGTCAAAAAGGATATTGAACGGCGCGAGATTTCCAAACAGCTTGCCTGCGTTTGTATATCCCGTCGGCTTTTCACCGATTACAAGCGTTTCCTTGTAGAGTATATCGCGCTGTGTCGCCTGCCTTTCGCTTACTTCGTACATTCGCTTTTGCGAGTTAATGCCAACGTATTCGGATATGCGGTTAAAATCCTTTGAAAGCCCGACGGTGCACTTTATATCCCACGGGTAAAATTCGGTCGATACGGCTGAAATCGCGTACTCGTCGAGCATCTGACCCACGCGCGGTATATCGTTAATGCTTTTGAGAATGAAGGTGCGCTCCTCCTCAACGTTACCGAGGCGAGCCGCCACGCCCTTTAAATTCTCGCCGAAATATTGGCTTTCGACGACGTTTTCCGACTGGTTGTAAAGCTGTATAAACGGAGTTTCGCCCTCTACGTAAAGGCTCTTGCCGTGCGATACAAAGTGATTGGATAAAGGCTTGTAGGTTATGGAAAATACAAGGTCCGCCGCCGATTCTTTTACGAGCCTTGTGTCAATATCCGAAGCCAATTGACCTGTAACCGCTGACAAAATATTACTGATAGCAAACGGTGAATAGGTCGATGCGTTTGTCGCGTTAGGAGCTTTGTAAAAAAGACCTTGTATATTTGGCTGTCCAAGAGTGTAATAAAGAGTTATAGACCTCGAACGATAATTACCGCTTAAATAAGGTGAAGTGTTTGAGCCGTATTCCGTTGCTTCAAGAACAAAATATGTAATATCTACCGGCTCAAGCCACCAAGAGCCGTCCGAATTTGCGATACCGCACATAACCTTGTCAATACTGTATATCGGCTTTTCGGTTCGCGCGATACCGTTTTCCTCGTTGATACGCGCATAAGCCACGTCGGTACGTAAGGAGCGATAAAGCCCGTTGCCTGGGTCAATCATAGTGCCCTTTGCATAACCGAGCGAGGATGCGAGATTTTGCGCGTGAGAGCGTACCTCGGTGCAATACTCGTTTATATGGGATTTGCCTGCACTGTAAACGTAGGGCAGTTCTTGCGCTCCCGAAACGGTTGTACCGCCGTATTCCTCTACGCGAATTATATCGTTTTCGTCAAGCCACGATTCGGCGTGTACGTATGAAAAAATCACCCTTAACTGCTCGCGTAAGGTGTCCTGCGTGAGAGTAAACTCGGGTGCAAATATTTTGTCATATTTTTCGGCAAGCGACCCCTCGGGATATGGCTTTACCACGTTTCCGTTGTCGTTGTATTCCACACCGTCAAGCCTGTATTTAGGCTTTTCCTCTCCGAAAAGGGGGACGGCAAGCTCGCAAGCACGCGTCACGCAGTCGGTTATGGTCCACCGTTTGAGGGGGTAAGCAACATCTAAAAAAGTTACCCTGTATGTTATTCTTTGCTCCATATATTGACTGCCAGATTTAAGAGCAAAAACATACTTTATAAAATAAAGACCGTCGGTTAAATCATAAAGTTTTGTATTTATTGTAAATCTTTGGCTTAAATCATTTTCTGTTTGACAAAAAATAACGGTTTTTAAATTGTCATTAAGAGCATCGCGTATTTCTATTCTTGATTGCTCCCCGTCATCGCCGGTAGGAACAATACTTTGAAAACCTAATCCTTCTGGTGCGGATGAAGTAAAAACGTTATATGTAATACCGTTTTTTTGAAAATTGCTTATATCCATTAAAGAGGGGATTGTAAAAGGCTTTGTATAATAAGCATTTATTCTTTTGACATTGCTATTATATGGCTCTCCTAATCCTTGCCACGGTGCAGTTAAAACATCTTTTTTAAAGCTGCTTTGTATTCTTTCTCCAACGTTCGTAAACGTAATCGACGAACAAAAAATACCTTCAAGGAGCTTTGTGCGCTCTATAAGGTAAAGGTCGTGCTTATATATTCCACTACCTGCCGGAAGCTCTAACGAGGTATCGGAGGCAATGATAAAATACTCCTGCTTCTCGTTCGTACCGTCGTTTATGGTCGCGCGAATTTCGGTAAGTCGGGGGTAATGCTCCACGGGGCTGTCGTATAACGTAATATACGCCTCGTCAAGTCTTTCGTCAAGAAGCTCACCCACCGAAAAAGGAAAAACGGGAGTAGCATTTATTTTTTGCCACGTCCCGTCTTGCTTGATATAAAATTGTATGTTGTTCAAATTAACCTCTAAATAAAAAGAGCGACTATTTGTCGCTCTCTAATTTTTCAATTTTGGCTTTCATTTTTAAAATTTTATTATTTTTCTTTAAGGCTTTTCGTTCTTTTTGCTTACTTGCAAAAGCATATTTTTTTTCGCCAAGAGATAAAAAAATCGTCAAAAGCGTTGAATATATGGTTTTACTAAAAAACAAAAACAAAAGTATGCTAAAACTTGTAACAATAAGCAAAATGTTCGGTAATATACCGATTATAATTTCTTGCCTCAATTTGGCTAAAATTTCTTGCACTGCTGGAACATTTAATGCCATTGTAGATTTTGCTTTTTCGTATGATTCAATTTGCGGCATATCAATTTTAATTATTGAATATATTGATACGGCGATATTAAATAACATTACAAAAACAAGCAAAATTACCAAACCCAAAATTATGTTTTTTTTCATAATGCACCTCCGCGCTCATTATATCACGCCTCCGAGGTATTGTCAATAGCCGGATTTTCCGAAGCGGTCGCCGCCAGCACCCGCGCGGATATTCGCCATACCGATTGATACGTTGCTTACGGCTCTTTCGATGTTTAGGTTTTCCTGCGCTATGCCTATTTCAAGACCCCAGTCAACGGCGGAAACAACACCCGCAACAGCAAGCAAGGGATTGCCCGTTATAGCCGCGCCGACAAACGAGCCGCCAATTGCCAAGCCTCGCATTGCTGCGGATTTTTTATAGTTTAATTCCGCTTGATACGTCGCGCGACCCGTCCGAAGCTCCACGCGGTTTATTTCGGTTGTTGCGAAAAGATTTACGTATTTAAGGGCAAGTCCAACCGCCGCGGATTTTTTTATCGCACGGTAAAGGTCTGCTATGCCGCCCGTACCTCCGCCCGATGGGGAAGGCGAAGGCTTTGGTGATACGTCATCACCCGACGGGGTTGCCGCCGTGGTTTTAGGTGTTGCATCAGCCGCACCGCTACCCATTCCCTCTATGATAATTCGATACGTTACGTCTGCCATACCCTTTAATCACTCCATTTCTTCAACAAGCCGCACGTCAAAGGAGGCGTTAAGGTTTTCTTCGCCCGCCGTTCCTCCCTGCGCGAATACCATAGTATAGGTTTTCGTCAGTGTTTCAAGCTCCCCGCCGTTATATACAGTCGGCATTGTAAGCTCTACCTCGTTTTTCACAATCTCACCGAGCATTATATAGCGCGTAAGAGCCGAATTAAACGCCACAGGACGCACGGGAGCAGAAAAGGCTATGACTAACTGTGTTGCGGTTGTTCTCGCCTTTGACACACCGTAAATCCCGCTTTCGTTGGATATGTTATCGTCCGATAGCGTGTTGTTCTCCTGTACGCTCGTTCGCGCTATGCTTATTCGGTTGAAATATACGCTTTCGCCGTTAATCTTTAGCTTGATTTCACGGCTTGAAACACCCGCCGCAACAACGGCAAAGGATATGTATGTAGTAAGTATTACCGAAAGCCCTACCTGCGGTCTGTTCTGCCGCCCTCCAACGGATGCGCGGGAATATCTCCCGCCTATATAGTAGGTTATACCGCCCTCGGTTATATAGTTTTCCGTCGGTACTCCAAAGACGGTATTTACAAGGATTGCCACCGCGTCCTGAAGCCTCACCGTTACGCTCTCGGTAGGGTCGTCGGGGTCAGTAAAGGTTGCAACATCGTCACAGTTCGGTATTAAAAGCTCAAGGCTCGCCTCTACCGCCGCGTTATAGGTATCAACGCTCGCACCGTCCACCGCCGAGGTCACGGGGGTTTTCAAAACTCCGTTTATATACTGTGTAAACGTGTTGGTCGGCTCTTCGCTTACCTCCGCCCCCCTGTTCTCGCTTTTTTTATATTCTCCGTCCTCGGCAAAAATGCGAAATTCGTAACGCTTGTTCGGAAAAGAGTCCAATCCAAAGTTGCGTATATTTGAATATTCGCCGTCGGTTAATACACCGTTCAAACGTTCCTGTATAAGATTAGCCAACAATTGAGTAGATATCATCTATTTCGTATTCCTCCAATTTCTTTTTACCCTCCGCGCTGTCCCAATAGGATTTATTAAGCCAACGGTCAGCCTCGCCGTCTATCGTCGCAAGTCTGCCGCCAAGGTCCTCGGCTATTTGCAATACAGCATCCTCTACCGCCTTGTCAATCCAATGCTCGTTGGGGTTTTTATGCCCATTCCAACGCGGAGCAACCCATACCTCGTTTGTATAAACAGCATAGGGAGCCTCGGGCGCACCGATGGATATTGTGTATTCCCCTATTCCTGTCTTGGCGATTGTTATTCCGTGGTCGCGGAGATTTCCCGACGCAACGGGTGCTTTTGATTTAATAAGCCTGTACGCTTTATGAGCCGTGCGGTATAACTTAAAGGACACTTATACAAGCCTCCTTTCGTTCTCCACCTCCATAAGCCTCAAAATATACGTAGTGCCAAGCGGAATAGGATTAAAGCGCATAGCCTGTTTTGATGCGGAGGACGTGTCAACCGTAACCGCATCAATGATATAAAGCCGTGTGTCTGCGGTTGCAATAAAGCCTCCAACTCTGAACGGCACCTGGTCGCGTGTCTTTACCGCGAGATAGCCGCTTGTATCGGTTATATCCGAAAACAGCGAGCGCAAAGCGTAAGAGGTGGGGTCAAGAATTTCCACGTCAATCGGCATAGCCTCCGCGTCGAGAGCGTAAAGCTCCTTTTCGTTTGTGGGAAAAATAACGGCTTCGGGCTTTCTCGGATAATATGTAGCGGGATTTGTCTCTGCCGCCCTTCCGTTCAATATATCGAGTATATCAAGCATTTTTAACAGCCTCCCGAATAGGTTAATCCCGCATTCTGGAGTATAGCCGCCGCGGTTGGCGACATATAATTGCGACGCTCCTCCTCTTTTATCGAAAGCGTAAGGTCGCCGTTAAAATAAACGTATTTAGCCTGCTCCGCCTCCGCGTTGAATATAGCTCGCCTTGCCTCCGTAGAATGCGCTATAAATTCGTCAAGCGCACACGGATAAACCGCATAGGTGTGCAAGAACGTATAAACGAGATTTGCCACGCTTTCGCAAAAGGCGTTAATAACCGTGGTTGCATCTACTGCGGGATAGCGTTCAAGCCTCTCACGTAAAAAAATTCCTTTGCGCTTCAAACCCTCCTCGGTTATAACGTATCGTCCGCTTAATTCGTCGAATATTAGAAAATCGTCGTTATACGGTTCTATACACTTTTGTACACAATTCATAAAATAAAACTCCTTTTTTTAGTGACAATCCACGGTGTCGAGCCGTGTGAGGTCCGCCCGATAGTCATAAAAGAGGACACCCCCAAAAGGGGCGTCCTCAAAGATATTAAGCGCGAGAAGCGGGTGCGGTAACGGTAAGCTGTGCGGTAGGTACGGTGGTGCCGTTAGCAACGATCGGAACGATACCGGAGCCATAGCAAACGTTTACGCCCCATCTTACCTTGGGCTGTAATCTCTTACCAGCACCGTTAGGCGAGTCGATTACCTTAACGTAGTCCATAGTGGAGATACCGCGGTCGGTTGCGGATGCCGCGCACATAACGGCATCAACGCCTGCAAATGCGGTGGTAGAGCCTACCCACGCGCCCGCTCTGTTCCAAATGGGAGCAGGGACGAGGAAGCAAGGAATGAGGTCAATCTCGCCGCAGTACATATTACCGTACTCCTTCATTGCATCGGGAGAAAGTGCGCCCTTTGCAATCATAGACTGCGAGTAGTTGGAGCCGCCGAGAATTACGCCCGTCTCGCTCATAAGCTTCTGGCGGAAGGTGGAACGCATAAGAAGCTGTCTTTCCTCGAAGGGGTAGCCCTGAATGCCGAGAGCCTCGTCGCCGTCGTCAAGCTTTGCGGATGCTGCCATAACTGCGTCGTAGGAAGGTCTGCCTGTGGTGCCTTCAACAACTGCGACGTTATCCCACGCATCCGCGGTGTCTGCCGCGTTAAGGCGGTCAGCGAGCTGATATGCGATAGTGGATGCGTTGATTTCGGTAGCGATACGACCTGCGATATTCTTGTTAGAAGCGTCGAATACGGAAACGGGTACCATATCCTCCTGCACCTCGGGAATATCGGTCATAAGGTCGTAAATGTGAATAAGGTTGAGGTCGTATTCAAGAATATCCTGAATAGCTGCCCCCTCGTTGTTAAACCAGCCGCCGTTAGTGGCTGCGCCAAGAGTACGAGCAGAGCCCGTAGGTACGGCGGGTTTGAGAATACGAAGGGTGGATACGTCGGTTTCGGTGTGCTGGGTGACACCCTTGCCGTCGCGGTGAAGGAGAGACACGAAAAGGTTCTCCTTAATCTGCTTTGCCGCAAGTACCTGCGTAGCAGAATTATTAACGTTATAAAGCATAGTTCCCATACTTTTAAGTCCTTTCTATGTGAGTTTTTTAATTGTTGAGAAGGTGATTTTTGAGCTCGTCTGCTGACATATCGTCGTAGTTCTTACGCGCGCCGCCGCCCTCGCTCTTGTAACCGAAGGAGTCCTTCTCCTTGTTGACGTACTCGTCCATTTTCTCCTTCAATGCCGAAAGCTCGGAGATAGTGCCTTCAAGTGCGGTAACGCGGTCGGTGAGTGTCTTAACCATCTCCTCGACGTTGTTCTTTTCGACGGGATCAGCCTCGGGCTCCGCTACGGGCTCGTCGGTCTCGGGCGTAGGCTCCCCCGCTTCGTCGGCTTTAACCTCGTCCTTGATTTCGTCAACGTCCTTGCCAATTGCCTCGCTCTCCTCGGAGACTTCCTCGGATTTCTCGTCTTTTGCCGCGTCACTGTCGGCTTTTTCTTCCTCGATCTTGTCGATCTCGCGCTCGTCCTCCGCTTTGTAAAGGTCGCTTGTCTTTTCGTGAAGCTCCTTCACTTCCTCGGGGGTGAGGCCTTTAACGTCTTCAAGAATTTCGTCGAGGGTGCGCTTTTTCTTTCCGAAAAGTGCCATTGTGCTGTGTTTCCTTTCTTTTTGATTTGGTGTTGTTGCAACAAATAAAAAACACCACTGCTAACCGCTGAGCGAGATACTTACCCTGTGGGCTTTCTCCCGTCTTGGTGTCGCTTGGTGCTGCGCTTACCCACATACGCCGTGGGAATATAGAAAAGCACCCTCTACGTTGCCCTGTGGGTCGTAAAAAGTGCTTTAGAATAATTACGTATTAGTTAAATACAGCCATTTTGCAAAAGGTGTTTGTTAATTCTTGCTCATCCTTACAGGTTTTTGCAAGCTCTACAAGAGCCTCAAAGGATTTTGTTGTATCTCCAAAAACTTCTTTAGCGTTTTTGCTTCCGGCTATAATTCCAAGTGCGGATGCAGTTTCCTTATGAAAACCACGTTCTTTGCAAATAGATATAAATTCATCCATTAAAGAGGTCAGTTTTTCGCTTACCATTTCAATATCCTTTCTATGAAGGCAAGTGTTGTTTCTTCATCCTCAAACTCTATGACGTTATGAAGTATTGGATATGTGTATGTTCCGCCGGTAACAAAAATTTTATTGTTTATTTGTATCAAATATCCGTTGTCATCCTTCGGACACCACATACCACGCTTTATATCTCCAATTCTATCGTACCATTCTCTCCATTCTTTTTTGGTAACTTTTGATGCATCAAATTTAACGTTTTTAGAATTGTACGGAGTAACGCTGTTATTTGCAAATTTGCCTTCTTTATCTCGTGGGTGTTTTGATTCGTCCCATTTCATATTATCATATTCCTTTGATTTTGTCAAATAATTTTTGTTCTCGTAACGTAATACGGGCGGTTGTTCTCGCGCGAGTATTTGATATACCGTTCATTATGGGATTTCGCTTTGCATTTCGCATATTTATACCGTTTGGGGTTAACATCCTTTGCCATTTCCGCCTCGGTGCGCCAATGTCTAACCTGTCTTTCCATATACCGTTGCTTTTGCGTGATTTTGTACTCGCGTTCCTCTTTGGCACGCGAAGCCATAGGAAAAGCGTAACCGTCCTTGTATTCCACCATATAATGGCGGCAATTGAAGCCGAAAAGCCCGTTTTTCCATTTGTGGTTTTTATCCCAATTGTCAGTTGCGTTTTCAATCGGAACGTAACGACGTCCGTCGGAGGTCACTCCCGACGTACCGTCAAGCGAATAAACGCGCCCCTGCCACTGCCAACATCTTTCCGAGCAGTCGGAATGTGCCGACACAATTACGAGCCGTACACCGCGTTTTTTAAAATCAGCAAGAGCGTCAACGTGTCCCTGATGCCTTACTTCTCTTTCCGCGCGGTTGCGGAGCGTTGACTTTTTTCCCCAATAGCTTTCGCTGTCGGGGTCGAGAGCCTCCTCGCTTGCCATTCGGTTAAAGGTCGGTAAAATATTTTCCTTGTAGTAGTCCTCGTGATACTTTCGCGCCCACAAGCCGAGAGAGTCCACGCTGTCGTCGCGAGGAAGTATGTAGTCGGGTATTGCCTCGGTAATTGTCTTTCGTGCCGTAGAAAGCGAAATTTTAGCGGTGTAAGGCGAATGCTTTTCAGCGGGTAAATTCCTTTCTCCGAGCTTTAAAAGGCAAAGAAAAAGAAAAAGCCGCCTTTGCGGTATCTCCGCCGAAAGCTGCCTTTGTCTTATGTAAAAAGCTGTTAAAGACCTGTACGCCGCTGATTTTAACGAGGGTATCGTTATATGCGCTAAAGCTTCGTTTATAATCCGAAGCACCTTTTTGTCAAGCTCTGATTTAAGCCAACCGTACAAAAGAGCATCCTTGACGGCAAGACGGATAAGCCCTTGTGCTTCCTCAACGGCAAGCGCCTGACGGTTAAGCCGGTCCGGTATTGCCTTCGGTGTCTGTGTTCGTTTCTGCATCCGTGCCACCGTCCCTTACGTCAAATTTAAAGGCACCCTCGGTATCGCCGTATGGCATATCCGGAAATTGATTTCTTGCCTTCTCCTGCTCTTCAAGCACGAGAGCGTAGTCCTCCTCGTTCTGCTCCTCGTCATCGTCGAAGTTAAAGGCGTGGTGCGCTTTCTTTCCGGAGATAAGACCTGCATCCTTCGCTCTTGCGAGCGTTTCAACAAGCACGGTTTGGTTAGTCATTCCCGCTCTTGTCCATCTTATCTCTACGTCGTCGGCGTAGCCGTAGAAGCGGAGAACGGCACGGAGCATCTGATTTATAGGCACCTCGAATCTACGCCTCATATTCTCAACGAAAAGGGTTGTTGCGCTTTCCTCTGCGCTGACCTCTCGCGCGGTCCTGTTCGAGCCGTCGGAGATGTAAGATGCAAGCGTAGAAACGGACATACCTATTCCCGTAGCCATACTTTCAATAAGAATATTCCTCGCCTCTCTCCACTCTGCTGAACGAAGCGCGAACTGTATCGCCTCGGGCTTATTCGCATCGTTATTAAGCGCCTCGTACTTCGTATACATAAACTCGTCAAGTCCCGAGGGCTGCATATTCGGCAAGCGAGGATCGCCGCCACGCCCTACGGGTGACTGCATAGGCTTGGGCACCAGTACGCGACCTCTCGCAAGGTACATATCGGTATTAAAGCACGTGTTGTAGAAGTCGTATTCGTATAGGTATGTTGTAATGTTAGCGAGAAGGCTCTCGCCGAGGTTGATCTGCGGAACGGCGGAAACACCGTCTGATGCGAGCATAAGATATACACCGAGGTCCGTGAAGCCGTTTAGCGCCTTCGGCTCATTTAAGCGCATATTAGCGCCGTACTGCTCTTTGAAGGCGGCGCGCACGTGCTTCGGGAGCTGTTCCCATCTGATACAGTTATCCTGAACGCCCGTAAAATACTGAATAGGCACGCTTGTTTTGTACATTTTGTATTCGACGACGGGAAATTCCTCGCCGAGAATGCCGACACTTGCGTATCGTCTTTCCTCGATAAGCGCGTATCTATCTTCCTTTTGCTCCGCTATGCCTTCATAGAACGAGAGCACACAAACGCACTTGCGTATATCGTCGCCCACCTTGTCGAGATAAAAACGGTCAGCGCGAAGCTCGTCAAGCCACAGTTCACCACCGCGCTTGTTAAGCTTCAAAATAGAAAAGCCGCCACCGAGAGCATCTTTACCGCACTTTTTAAGAACGGTCTTTCCGTTCACACGCTTAATCCAATCGTTTGAAATAAAATCGAGTGCAGCGCCGATAGTTTTACCTTGCTCGTTTTTCTTCGTCAACTTCGGCTTTCTCGCGTTAGCAAACATTATGTTGCCGCCAAACACCTGATCGTTACAGCGGTTTACAAGTGTTGTACCGATAGAGGTCGAGAGAAGTCCGGCAGATCCGCCGTGCACGTATGGAACGTATCCGTCGTACCAATACAGCCACTGCTTAACCCAGTTCTGATAAAACATTATATACGGCGCCGGGAGCATCGAGTAGAATCTCTCGTTGCTCGTCATCTGCCACATTTTTTGGTTGGCAGCCATAGCCGCGCTTACGCGGTTAAGGTGATTAGTCGCCTGAATCGGGGTTGTTAGTGCTTCGTTCATCATCTGATACACCGCCTCCTGCCAAGTTTACGATATTGTTATTGAGGGTAGTAATACGGTGAGCAATATCGTCGAGAGCGGCAAGAATAGCCATCCCGACGTTAATCGCCGAGCCGTAGTAGTTCATTCTCATTCTGCGCTCGCGCTCCTCCTCGGAAATCGGCGCCTCGCCCTCGACACCGTGAGCGGCAGTGATTTCGTCTGCCTTAGCCTTCTTTTCTGCATACGCCTCGCGTGTGAGGTCTATATCCTCGTTAAGTGCCTTTTCCGTTATTTCCGTGTTAGTCATCATAGACTCCTTTCCTTTCGGGTAGATATAAGTTATCGGGGTTTTCAAAATACGCATTAACCCCGTAGGTAAGCGCGTCGGTATAGTCGTTAGGAATTGCCGGATCGAGCTTGTAGTTCTTCCAAGTCACCGATTCCAGCTGATATATAAGCGGCTCCGTGTCTGCGCTGGTCGCTACCCATTGCCGCTTGTTATAATCAAAATAACCGCCGTAATCAACTATTTTGAGCATATTCTTCGCAAAACAGTTGTTAACGACGGAATTGTTATTTATTATGTTCTTTCGAGTGAAGCCTCGCACTGTGTGGTAACTGTCTATCGAATAGCGAAGCTGTGTTATTAGGTCAGCCGCCGCACCGTCGATATAGAATACCGAACCGATACCGTCGCGAATAATATTATACCTCTTAACCATATACTCGACGTAATCAAGTATCAGCTCGGTAAGCTGCGAGGGAGCGAGAACTATTCCCGTTTCAAGGGGGTTGTAGTAAAAGCGTTCAAGAACGTATGCACGCCCATTTGAAAACACGCCTATCGGAGTTATTCCCGTGCTGTCGTGCGTTATAGCGCCGTCACCGCCCCAAATGATATAACAGAGCTGCTCGCCGCGAACCTCTTTGTAAAAGTCCGCCTCGGGGATATAATGCCTGTCGCGCTTGAATTGTCCGTAAGCTCCGCCTGCGAGCTCGTCAAGCTCCCCGAGGTATAGAAACTTATACATAAGCGGATTGTATTTCCGCTCGTTCTCTATTTCTTCACGAGTTACCGAGGATAGATATTTCCAAACGCAGTGATAATTTGCGTCTATAAACTCGTAAACCCCGGCGTAACGGTACTTGCGACAATAGGCGTTCCACCAGTGCGCTTTAACCATTTCGGGGTTTCCTGCGAGAATAACGCGACTGTTAATCTCCGCATCAACGCTTCTGATAAACGTCGCTACCGCCTGACGAAGCGACTGCTCATCTTTGAGCTGCTGTGTTTCGTCGCAAATGATAAGGGAAATGGGTTTCTTCCCCTTAAAGCCTTTTGAGCGCGAGTAGTCCGCGCCGCCGATGCCTTTAAAGTATATCGTGTTGCCTTTACGTGTCTTGATACGAAGGGGAGAGCGTAAACCGTTGTAAAACCCCTGTATTCCGAGCTCGTCAGCCGTTGCAAGGATTTCGTTGTATAATGAATCTTCAAGGGAGTTGTAATTCGCTCTTGTCACCACTATATCGTGATCGGGGTATTTGTTGGCATAGATATAGACAATCTGAGCCAGAGCGTGGGATTTTCCCGAGATACGCGGCGAATACATAATGCAGGTGGTCTTGTCAGTCGTGAGAATCTTGTCGTAAGGCTTCACAAGCCGCATTTGAATACTACTCACCGCCGCTTGCATCCTCCACGATTATCTCAATGTTCGCCGCGCATTCATCGTCAACCTGAGCCTCGTCTGCTACGTTGGCAATATTCTCAACCATTTCAAGCATCAGCTTTGCTGCTCCCATTCGGTCACGGAGGGAGGACGACTCTATCAATTCCTCTGATACATTCACAAGCTTATATATCTTGTCTACAAGCTCTTGACCCCTTGTAAGGTATAAGTTCCTCAACGCCGTTTTAGCGTTCTCTGCGGCGTTTTTTTTATTCTCTTCGCAGTCCGTTGCGAAATCTGCGACTAAACTTCGCAATTCATCGTCATTCTTCAATGCTCGATATACACGGTCTTTCGGAATGCCGAGTTTTTTGAAGATCGCATAAGCGGAGAGACCTTGTGCGGCAAGCTCTGCAATAGCGATCTTTTCATCATAGGTAAGTGCTGCCATAATCTCTCTCCTTTTGTGTTGGGGCTGGTGGAGGGAGTCGAACCCACAACTGCCTGATTACAAGTCAGGTGCTCTTCCATTGAGCCACACCAGCAAAAAGAAAAGCACCCTGCCGTAACAGAGTGCTTTGCCTGTTTAGTTGTTACTAGTCATCCGTTTCTATCAGATCGTCTGCATCTCTTGCTACATCTGACGGCATAAAACAAGGCGAGTTGCGGAGCCTTGCATACATTTCGGGATTTTCTTTCTTGATTTTTTCAACCATTTCTTTTCCGAAGGCTGCAATCAAGCCACCTTCTCCAAAGAAATAATCATCCTCTTTGTGTTTAGACATACTTTTTCAATACTCCTTCTACCATAGATTTGATTTTCGGGGGCATTTCCTCTTTGCCCATCTTATACATTGTAAAAGCTTCCGCCCAAAATTCGTCAACATCCTCGGCGGCATATACAGATATTCTGTAAATGTCACCGTTTGTTTTGCTCTCGTTATAAACCGCACTTATCTCTGCAAGCGCTTGGCTGGTATTACCAAATCCAGTGCTAAATCCAAAATTCTGGCCGGCAATAACATGTGCCATTTCGTGAGTTATAACGCTCTCCATTTCTTGTCCCTCGTAAACAACATTATGTCGCGAATATTTAGACATTTCTTTAAGGTTGTCAAGCGTTTTTTGTGCTCTTAACTGAGTCCGAGCGTTTGTTGCGTTGGCTGCAATGAATTCGGCATCTGCTATTGTCGCTTCAAGATTTGATTTGAAATCTGTAACACAAATTCTGTATGCAGCGTGCGGATTTCGTGCAAGTTTATCGCCTATATTAACCGTCATTTCGTTTGCCGAAGCCATTGTTCCATTAGATAGCCGTTTTATTCGAATAACCTCAAGTTGTTTAAGATTATACTCATTGCGTATTTTATCTATCGTGTCGACAGCTTCTTTCAAAGCGGCTTCATTTTTGACACCTGAGAGATTAATCTTTTTGGCATTTGCTTTAGCAACCGCCTCTAAAGAGTTTGTGTCATATCCCTTTCGCTTCAATTCTTCGTTTTTTCTTTTTATTTTTTCCTTATCCTCATCTGTGCGTTTCCACCTCTTACTCTCCATAAGATTCAGCTGTGATACTAAATCCCATGCCTCCGCCGGAGACATTCCGTAGGTGTTATATCCTGCCCCCTGCAAAAGCCCATACGCAATTGCATTTCTGTTTCCGCCGCCGCCCTTACCTTTTTCATCATCGGTTGTAAATTTATTTCTCTCTGCCATAATTATATCAAACCCTTTCTGTAATGTCAATAGAAAAAGCACACCGTAGCAAACAAGCCTATGGTGTGCTTAATTGTGCCGTTATCACGCCCTGATGCCAACAGGGAGGCGTTCACGGCTCTGCGCCTTACTTAATTCAAGGGAGGATGTCAGATATGAGAAGAAAAACGTCGGATGCCACGCCTTACACTCTTTGACACTACCATTCTACCACAGTTTTTTTGGAAAAGTTTATACTTTTTTGGAAAAGTGTGGATTTTTTTGGAAAAGTTTATTTTTTACGCACTTACAGGCGAAAGCAAAGCCAAAATACGCTTTCTTGCCTTATATACTGATGACGTAGAATAGGCTAAACGGCGGCTTGCTTGCAATACTGTGGGGAATACGACCCGCTTGCCCTCGCTCCAGCCGTAGTAAAGCGCGTCGAATACCCTTATATCTGTGTCCCTGAAAATGTGTGACCGTGCCGCATCAAGGCGTATCTCGGCAACATTGACCTCTCTAACGGCGGATTCAACCTTTTGCATTAAGACGTTATACCTCTCTACGTCCGCAACGATACGGGCGGTCGGGTCGCCTCCGTGGTTTGGCAACGTTGGAGAGCCTAACGCTGCGCGTGGTGCTCCGTATTGCACTTCAAATTCTAATAGCTTTAACCTTGCGCGTTCCTCCTCGCGCTTTGCATCGCGGTATTTATATAAATCCTTTTCGGTCATCCTTTTACCTCCTTTACCCTGATACCGTATCGCCAAAGCATAAGCTTTCTTTTGAGAACAAACTTTGCATACGGTGCGCTGTTTGTATCTCGATAACCCTTTACGTCCTCCACCACCGTCTTGCCGTTCTTTGTCTGATAGGCAAAATCCGCTATGTAGAGGACGGGGCGCTCAATAGTGACCCGTTTATACTCCGCTTGCCCTTTTCTCTCCCCGCGCGCGAAAATCTTGCCCGTGGGGATATATTCGTACTGTGCGGGGATAAGCTCGTACACCTTTTGGAGCTTTAAATCGGATATTTCCCCGGCTTTTAAAAGCAAAAGCAGTTGACCGTACCGCCTCGCTTCTGCTCGGCTGTCAAATTTTATACCGTCCACTATTATCTTTTGGTTTTTAAGCTTGTTTTTCACACTCGGCGTCTCCTTTTGTTTTTATTGCAAGTTATCGCGATATATTCCTCGTAATCTCGGTTTGCGTATTTAGATTTGTGAAATTTGTCCATAGCCTTTTGAAAAGATTTATAGGCGCGACAATTTGCGTGGCAGCTTTCGGTAATGTTCCCAACGATTCTTTTTTCACAATTCTTACAAGGGGACTTTGGTTGCACATTCTCACCCCTTTTTATTCTTTATAGCTTCTTTACGGAAAAATTTCGCAATGTTATACAGCTCGCCAAGCCTTTCGGCGGCTTCAATGAGTATCTGCGCGTTATATTCGTTATTGAGTGTACGGGACACGGCGCGCAACTCCTCCGCAAGCAATGACGTTTTTTTAGCTTTGTTCTGCATATTCCCTTTCTATCTCCTCTCTGTATTCTTCGGCTTTAACGCCGACGTGGTATGACACAAGGGCGGCGTACGTGCCACCCCGTATCGTGTTGTAATAAAGTTTTATCCGCCGTTCAAACTCTGCGAGTGCTTCAAGCTTTGCATCGCGCCTTATCTTTGCTATATCAATCTCACTCGGTGTCATTTTCGTCCCCTTCCAACATTTCTTTTTTGGTTTGGTCTATTACAAAAAGCACTTGTTTTTCAGTGTATATAGCAAGGTGTTCAATCTCGTTGTTAAAGCACTTTTTCAACCTCTCCGCAAACTCTCTCACGGTGTCGGATTTGACGGTTTTTAACATATATTCAACCTGATTTCGCAAGTGGTTTTCTGCCAACACTCTTTCCGCCAACCTCTTGTTTGCCTCGGTGAGTTGCTTTATTAAGGCGATGGCGTTTTGTATCGCATCTTGGTCTGATTTATAGGGACTATCGTTGTCCCGAAGTCCTTGTAAAATCTGTTCTCTGTTAAGTTCCATTTTTGCTCCTTCTATTCCAATCGTTCACGGCGTTATGTATTGCTTTAATAAGTGACTTGTCAATCACGGGGCTGCCAAATCGGCTGCTTTCCGTATCATTTAACATTGTCGAAGCATCATAACATTTTGTTTCATATCCGCAATATTTGCACCTAATATAGACCCGGTCTGTTTTAGCCCCGTATGTGGTCATAGGAATTATTATTTCGCCGCCAAGATTGGGGCATTTCGGGCATTTATGAAGGTAAATTTTCTTGCTCATAATTGCATTGAATTTCTTTGATGTTACATCTTTAACCATTTTTGCCCCCTTGAAGTGCCTCCTCTGCAAGTTCTCGGGTGAGAAAAACCCACTCATTATTGCCGAAATCGTCAGCGTTACAGATATAATCAGACCCGGAAGCATACGGCGCACCAACTGCCCATATCTGTGTTTCGTTTTCATTAACTACAAAATGCGTAATCGTAAGTACATAAAGCTTTGTTTTACTTGCAGAAAGAGCATAGATTTTATCCCCTACCTTTAAAGGCGGCACGATAACGCCGCTATTGATTAGGTAGTCGGCAATAATGTCTGCCCAATTTTTAGCGCAACCGCCCACGGCGGACTGTATCATATTGCTTAATTTGTCTTTCATTCCTCTCTCCTTTCTCCGTAGCTGCAATAATCGTCGGGCTTGTAGTGTATTTCAGCGCCTTCGCATTCAAATTCGCAGAACGGATACTCACGCCTCACATAGTGCTTGCACTCCCTGCATCTAACAACCTCAACCACATCGGCGGCGGGCGTCGTCTTTAGGTGAAATAGTGCATCGGTGTAGCCGTTAAGGTCTTTGCCATCTCGTTCGGCTTTTGCCATATCGTCAAGGATTTTGTTCTTCAGGATTTCCGCATCAATATATCTATTCATTTTTTCTTACCTTTTCGTTTATTCTTGATTTTTTGTGACCTCATCCCACACTCCTTGCATATATTCTTTCGAGGTCGGCTACCGTGGTTATCACGTGTTTGTAGCTCAATTCAGGACAATTAGCTCTTACGAGTGCGGTAGCAAGCTGCGGACAAACAGCGTTGCCAAGACGGGCAATCTGCTTTGCCTTGCTGTACTTCTTGCCGATATAACGCTCAATGTCGATAATATAATCAACCGGGAAGCCTTGAGCGAGCTTAAGCTCCTCGGGCTCCAGCATTCTCAAACCAATATCAGCTATGAAATACGGGGTTCCCTTTATCTCGATTATGAGTATCTCGTTTTCTTTAAGCTCATAGCCTGCGTACTTGTTAAGAAGCTCGCGGACCTTGTGCCAATTACCAAGCCCTGCTCCATCCTCTACGGGCAGAATATATGTACGTATCTCTGCAAAATGACCGGCTGAAGTGGTAAGGGTAGGCATAGGCTCGTCGAGCCCCTTGCCGTCCATATTACGGCGCAACACGCAAAGGTTAGAGGTGCATAGGTAGTGGCGTGGCTCCACCGTTACCGTAGCCACAGGAGAATCTGCACCCGAGGCGTGATTTTCTCCACCGTAGTAATGAACAATATTCGCAGCGACAAGCGAGTTATGGTCCTTTGCCGTAATAGTGGGCGTGGGCTCTCCTGCGCCTGCCGCCATATTTCCGTCGCCGCTGAAATACTTTGAGAGAAACGGTGCCGTCACAAAATGCTTGTTACTGCTCACGATGGTGTTAAGTGGTTTATGTATATCTTCAAGGCGCGGCGCTTGGCTCTTGTTCTCCCCGTAACCTATGGGTATCATATAAGGAGTTACAGCGCCGAATCTCGTCGCTCCTGCCATCACGGTATCAAGTGGCTCGTCAGTGGATTGCCCGAGGCTGTGCTGCTGGAACTTCGTCAAATACGGCGTTGAAAGACCAAAGCAGGCTTTTCCCGTTACCGTGTTCAGAGGGTCTACAACGTTATGCACGCCGGGACCGCTTTTGTGTGAGCACTCCACAAGGGTAGGAGTAACAACGAAGTGCTTATTTACTGCCGTTTGCGTTGACATAGGATTGCTAACGTCTTGCGGCGGATTCTCGTAATTTGCCTGTACCAAGTTAGGGGTAATGAGATAGTGATGGTTAGCGCTCGTCTGCGTACTCATAGGCTTGTCCACGTCCTGGAACTGATTGTTATAATTCATCTCCAAGATATAGGGCTTCGGGTTCTTTATAACGAATTTGTCAAGCCCACGTGCAACACGTCGAAGAGTATTCTCAACGAGAGGCTTTTTTCGCGTGAAGATTGAGGGACAGGGTAACGACCAGTCAATGCAATCCGCAGCCGTTCTGTAAGGCTTCAAGCCCTTACCCTTGCCGTGCGTGGGCTTGGGCCACACAATAGACTGACCGTCACGCCTTGCTATCAGGACGAAACGCTTACGGATTGTCGGTGCGCCGTAATCGCAAGCACGCAAGGCTCGATAATCCACCTCATAGCCAAGTCCGTCTACAAGCTTCTGTGCCTCCTCACCGTACGGGTCAAGCTTTAAGAACTCGCAAGCCTCGTAAAAAGCGGGGTGCCAACGGTCAATGCCTGTGGTGAGCATTGCTACAAAGCCCTTGAAGGTTTCGCCGGCTCTGTCGGGGTCGGGGATAAGCTTCTCGGGGTCTTTCGGGTCTTTCATCAGAGGTCCCCACGTCTGTATTTCCTCTACGTTCTCCATAAAAATCACACGAGGGGCGACCTCGCACATAGCCCACTTCAAGATTACCCACGACAACCCACGAATTTTGCGTTCTACGGGCTTGTTGCCCTTTGCCTTGGAGAAGTGTCGGCAATCGGGTGAAAACCACGCTATGCCCACGGGCTTGCCGTCTGTAACCTTTATCGGGTCAATGGCAAATACGTCCTCCTGGTAGTGATGGGTGTACGGGTGATTTACCGCGTGCATTGCTATTGCGTCGGGATTGTGATTTATCGCTATATCCACGGGACGACCGACCGCAAGCTCAATGCCTACGGATGCACCGCCTCCGCCTGCAAAATTATCTATGATAAGCTCGTCAAAGAGATTTGTTTGGTACATTAAATCCTCCTCTTTTTTTCGATATATTCCCTCCTCCGTGCTTTAAGCACGTGGCAGGTATAATAATGCTGGCGGTGTCCTGTCAACGGCACACCGTCGCCTTTCTTATCCTGTTCCGAATAAATAATGCAGTTTATCAGCTCTGCACGCTTGTATATAACCGTGCTTTTCCCCTCGGGGTGCATTCGGAACAGTATCGGCTCCGTATCGCACGGAAGCCAATACACACCGTCGTATATCCACTTTATAGGCTTTCCGCAGTGGGGACAGGTATTATCCCATCCCCGCCGCTTGTGCTTTTTCCATATAAGCGGTGAAAATGTCCCTGTATTCATCCTCTCGCTCCTCCTCAAATCCGGGTTTAAGCGTATAGTATGGGACTACGCCCTTTAATACCTTTGTAGAACGGCAATATTCACAGTGACCGCAACGCTTTGGTATTTGCCTACCCTCTTTAACCGCCCGAATATTCAGCAAGTTGTTCTTGACCTGCTCAAGCTCCCAAGCGTAACGTTGCGCGTGATTTAAAAGATACGCACCTTTATCGTGTGGCTTTTCTTTGGTAACGGCAAGGATTATAAAAGCGGCATCCTCGGTGTTCCCCGTGTTCTGCTTCTCAATCTCGCTGTAAATCGCGGCGCGCATCAAATACCCCGCGCTCTCGATAAAGCACTCGCGCTCCCCTGTCTTGGGGTTGTATTCGGTTTTAGTAAGAGAGGCGGCGGTTTTATAGTCAATTATAAGACGTTTATTCGGCACGTACTTGTCAAGGCGTATCTTCCACGGCACACCGAATATATTGCCCGTCAATATTTTTTCGTTCTCCCCGTCCATCAATATAAACTTTTGAAAGACGGGGTCGGTTATAAACGTGCGGATTATTACGTCTGCATTTTCAAAAGCCGCGTACTTGCCGACGGTTGACGTTTCACCGCTTTTTTTATCGGTTTTAAGCTTATATATTTTCTCAAAATTGTTTTCTACAAATTCCGCGTGCGCCTCCTCGCTTTCAAGCGCAGTATGCACGTAGTTCCCGACAAGAAGTGCCTCGCTTTCCGCGGGCTTAAACCCGAGATAAAGGCGCGCCATAGCAGCCGCCTCGCATTCAAGGAAAGCTTGGTATTGCGAACAGGACATATACTCCCGGTCCGCTTCTACACTGTAATAGTTATCCCTCGTTAGCTCCATCGTCGCCTCCAAGCATATCGTTCACGCTTGCGAGCGTGTCTGCAGCCTTCTCGTCGGTTACGGTGCTTTCCGTCTCCTTTTTAAATGCAACCTCGGGCTTGACAAAGCCGTCGTTTATCGCGTTATAGAGGTTACGCAGCTTGACTATATCCTTCACCGAGAGATGCTCAAAATCCTTTCCGCACACTGCTCCGAGGTCCTCCTCGGTAATCCACTCTGCAAGCTTACGGAAGGCGGCGAGCATCTTTGCCTTTGTTACCTCGATATCCTCACCCTTCAGGGAGTTTTCGAGAGTCTGACGGCAGAGTTCTATGGCGTTATCTATCACAAACTGCGGAATTATGGCTTGCATACACGCCCTTTTACGACGTGCCGCCATATTCGCCATCATTTCGTATTTGTCGCGCTCGTCTGTAAGCGGAATTTTACCCTTGCTTTTGGTGTTTCTTACGTAAGGCACGGTAAATACCTTTTCGTCCGCGAAATTGGTTTCAAGGTCCCAGCAATAAGCCTTTACGGTGGCTTCCTTGTCGGTGGCTGAAATTTCCTTGATGCCCGAAAGAAGATTTCCCCAATGACGTGCTACACACTCAATAAGGCGGATTGACGGACCTCTTACTACGCTGTCACCGCGGGGAAATTCGTAGGTTGCCTTTTCTGCAAGCTCTTTGTTGTTACATTCTGCGGCAATATATCTCATTGCCGTGTCGATGTCGCGGGGGAAATTCCTCGCGAGTATCATTTTAGCCTGTATCTCGGCTATCTCGGCAGTTTCCTGTACTGCTGTCATTCCTGTGGCATTACTCCTGTTAATTACTTCGTTCATCTTTTACACTCCTTTGAATTTTTTTGTTATTTTAATTTAGCCTTAATTAAACGTTGTTCCCACTCGCACGTTGAGCATATCACTGTGCCGTCGTCCTCGTAAACCTCGCCGCCCTCGTCTATCGCGTTACCGCAACAAGAACAGGCGGTGCGGCAGTCGGAACAAAAATATTTGTCCTCGCTCTCGCTCCAGAGTGATGCGCTTTCTCGCATAGCGTGTCCGCACGCTTCGCACTCCACGATTTGTTCAAGGTCCGTCCCGTTGCAAACTCGGCAACACGGAGCTGCGGGACTTACCAGCACCCCGCCGAATGCCACGCCAAAGCTGTGGCGTACCTTTTTACAGGAACGGCAATAGAAAGAATTTACCTCTAACGTATGTATCATTCCTCGCCCTCCGTTATCGTGTATTTAACCGTTTTACCGACGTTAGCGGGAACGAGAGAGCGCACGGGGAACGTGGTATTCAAGCGCGTTAAAACGTCCTGTCGCTCTGCACGGGCGAGAAAGAGCTTTATATCTACGTACTGAATGGCGCGGCGAATGCCGTCTATACCTTCTCCAAAGCATAATTTCCTTTCGCCCTCGTATATGTACACCCTGCCGTTTTCTTTTCTCATTTTGAGCATTTTTCTTATCCTCCAAGCGTCCACCGTGCAAGCTCGGTAATCGCGATACGGTAAACGTTGCGACCTACGCCGATATTCCTTGCGGGCAGTGGGTTGTATTTTTTATTGATATTCCGAAGCACCGTCTTAACGTTGCATCCGAGGAATGCCGCCACCTGCTCCGTGGTAAGCACCCCCATACTTTCGGGAAAGCTCTCGGTAATCTTCTCGGTTATAAGCGCGAGGTTGTCCCTGTAACCTATCTTTTCACGCGGCATCAGTCACCCCTCCTTACAAGTGCGACGGCTATCTCCTGTTTTACAAGCTTTCCGTAAAATCTCGCGTTCTTCGCGGGATATAAAACGAACGTGTCGCGCTCGGGTTTATAATATCCGTCGTATTGTCCGACAACGCCGCCAACCGCGTTTTTGGCGAGAATTTTACAAGCCTTGCCGGGTATCACCGTGCCTATAACGTGGTATGTAATTTCGTTGCTCATATTAACCTCCTATATTAGATTTGGTATTCCTTTTCTCCGACGTTCTTCACGCTCCCACGCATCGGCGTATAACATCCACCTATCGTTTATACGAATATCTACGTCATTATGCCCTACCCACCCGCGAGAGCGATTATACTCAATAAACAGCTCCGCTGATGAAAAATAGTGATTTTCGTCAAAGTAATCCCGTATTTGCTTTTCAAGCGCGTTTTGCGCCCGCATCTCCTCAAGCATTTCTTCGGTAAGCGGAACAACCTCGCCGTTCTCATTTCGAACCATTATGGTATCGTTTTCCTCGCGCGTCCGCGCTTCAGTAGTAGTAGTTGTTGTTGTTGTAGAAAATGGAAATGAAATATTATTTTTAGTAAGATTTATATCTTTATTTATATTTTCATTTTCATTTTCAACGCGCGTGCTTTCGTTTGGGTTACCCCGTGGGTTTTTTTTGGGTTTCGTTTGGGTTATCCCGTGGGTTTCTTTTGGGTTATCCCGTGGGTTTTTTGGTCTGCCGCCTTTGCTTCCGTTTACACGTTGCCTTTCAAGGTAGTTTTCGCGCGCTTTTTTCTCGTACTCCATTCGGGGATTGTAGTATAACCCTTTTTCGTCTTGCTCAAACTTTGCCATAACGTCGGGGCTTATCTTTCCTACCGCAAGCTGCATTTGCTTTTTAGTCAAGTGACCCGTCGTGTGCTGGAGGCATAGGAGGGTTATATACTGCCCTCGCTCCTCCATAGTCAAACCCGCCACGCCCACGAGAAAATCCGACGTATAAAACAACACCGCGGGGTCTTTATTCTTTGGCATTTTTCCTCCTTTATTTGTTCCACGAGCGCACCTCGCGGAGCTTATTTCCTGCGTTCATATTAACCTCCTTGAATGTATGAATATTCAAGCGCGAATACGGCTCTACCCGAGAGGGTGAGGTAAAAGTGATTGTACACAACCTCGCCCTCCGAAAGGATTGCCTTCACGTGCTTAAAGTTTATAAGTGCCTTGTTCTTCGCTTCAAAAATCGTCGCGCAGCTATCACTTATACCTTCATCGTAAACTACGGTAAATTTCTTTTCTTCCCCGCATACGGGTGTTTTAGCGTGTTCCATTACTCGCCCTCCTCTTACCTTCTAAAAAATTCCTCAAACACGGACGAGCCGTAAGCTCCGCGGGTGATTTCTACAATCTCCCGTACCGTGTATTCCTCTTTAAAATCTTTAATGCCCGATAGGAAATTGTCCGTACCCGCGCGGCAAGCACCCGTAATAATTCGGTACATTGTGATTGCCTCGTCCTTTGATACAACGCTTTCTAAAGTAAGAGCTTTGTACTGCTGCGCGCCGCGCTCCTTCGCCTTCTTAAATTCAAGGTCGCAAACGCCGTCCTTTAAGCTCTTGCAGTGCGCGTAATTCTCGCCGTCAAAAACAACGTTATTGCCCTTTATCTTCCCTTGGTAATACGTATAAGCCCCGATTTTTCTCTTGCGCTTAACGTGCGTTAAAATACCGTCTGCGTATAGGTATCTGCCGGGAACGTAGTCACCGTCTGTCAGTCTCTTTACTTTCTTACGTTCCGCGCTTTCGTTTTTGATGCCTGTGCCTTCAAACTCCAGAGTGCTACCAACGACGAGAGAATCGGGCAAGCTTGTCAAGCCTGTGCATCCTTCAAGGTCCAGCCAGTCAGAAACGGTTAAATTTTCGGGAAGGCTTGTAAGCCCTGTGCATCCTTCAAGGTCCAGCCAGTCAGAAACGGTTAAATTTTCGGGAAGGCTTGTAAGACCTGTGCATCCTCTCAAATCAAGCCCGCCAGGAACGGTTAAATTCTCGGGAAGGCTTGTAAGACCTGTGCATCCTCTCAAATCAAGCCAGCTACCAACGACGAGAGAATCGGGCAAGCTTGTCAAGCCTGTGCATCCTTCAAGGTTCAGATAGCCACCTACTGTAAGATTATCGGGCAATGCCGTGATGCCTGTGCCTCGGAGGTCCAGAGAGCCACCGTTCTTCTTCATCATTTCCTGCAATTCTTCAAGTGTGTAAGTCATTTTTCTTTCTCCTTTAATCAATAAAAGTATTTTTATCCACGTCCCAGATGCCGACGTATTCGCCGTTGACGGTGACGTAATAACGACCGAGAGTAACTTCAACGGCTGTTGCCCTTCCCTTTACTCCAAGGGCGATAAGTGCTGTTCTGATGCTTGCCATATGTTTCTCCTTTTTCTCTGTTCACTTTTAGTGGATTTATTTGCTAAAAAAAATATCCGCTACGGTCTTGCCGAAATAGGCAGCAAGCTTCATTTTAACATCGTCGCGGGGTACTCTCTCGTCAAGCTCGTACATAGTGATCGACGAGGTACTCACACCGACCGCTTTGGCGACCTCTTTGCGTGAACGCTTACCGCGAAGCTGACGTAGCTTTTCACCGATTGTTCTTTTCATAATTCCTCCTTTTGAGATTTCCTTTGCTTGGTACGCCTTAATTATATCACTTTAAGTGAATTGTGTCAAGACATTTTTGGCAAAAAAATAACTTTTAGTAAACTTTCACAAAAAGTGAGACAAAAACCTTGACACGGTTCACAAAAAGTGATAGCATAGTCATAAAGGAGGTGCGCTATGATAAGCGATAACATTAGATTTTATAGAAAAAAAGCAAATCTGACGCAAGCAGAATTAGGTAAGATAGTAGGAGTAGGAAAAAGCAATATTTCTATGTATGAAACGGGAGACAGAGTTCCGCCACTTGACATCATCGAAAAATTAGCAGACTTGTTTGGCGTTGATATCAACACTTTAACTGGTCATAAGGCGATGGTTGTCCAAATCCCCGTCCTCGGCAAAGTCGCTGCAGGAATACCAATTGAGGCGGTTACGGATATTATCGACTACGAGGAGATTTCGCCGGATATAGTCCGCGACGGTAGCGAATACTTTGCGCTCCAGCTCAAGGGCGACAGTATGGAGCCGAGGATGTCCGACGGTGACGTCGTTATTGTCAGGAAGCAGGAGAGCATTGAAAACGGTCAAATAGCCATAGTCTGCGTGAACGGATACGAGGCGACCTGTAAAAAGGTCATCATAAAGGACAACGGCGCCGTTATCCTCCAACCTCTCAACCCCACGCATGACCCTATGTATTTCACCCCCGACGAGGTAGCAAGCCTCCCCATTACTATTCTCGGCAGGGTTGTTGAATTAAGGGCGAAGTTTTGATATGGAGGCTGTACTTCTATTACTTGTAATTGGGGGAGTATTTTTGGGACTCGTTATACGCGCTATTATTGCTATTTTTGAGCAAGATTCTTTAAATACGGATAATACGGATGCGGAATCAAAACAGCGCAAAACCAGTAGTTCATCTCGACATTATACAGCTGAAAATATTCTCCCATCAGCTTCTTTTGAGATTAATTCTGAACAAAAAACGAAAGCGGATTTCCATAAAACCATATCTTTTTTTAAAAAAGAGTGGGCAGGAAAATATAAACACGAAAAATACAAATTGAGTGAATACGAAGTGCTCTATAAATTCAATGACGATATTTTTTTATTTATTGGAGCCGCTCTTAAAGATTATTGGACTGACAGAAAAGGCACTTTCATTCGACACGTAGTTGTAGAAGAACTTACTTATAACTATCTTTTTAAAATATCGGCAACAAAACTCGGTAACAATTTAGATAATTCTTTTTACGATATAGATGTTATTTTTTTCTACTACTACGGTGGGAAGGTTATGATGAAGGAAGGAAATCATACATTCCTTTTCTATGTAGATAGATTGCTTCCTCAATTAAACATCGTTAATATCGCAGAAAATTGGGAAGGCATATTAGTTAATTTTGTTGTTCTCGAGGTCTATGACGAAAGTGGAGTTGCTTCAACAGTACGTTATACTGAAAGAAAAGATGTAGAATCTTTTGCTCGGCGATGTTGTTCTGAAGCTGAAAATATGCGGTTTACCACAGAACCTCATAACAAAATTAATCACATTCAATTTGTCAATAAAATTAAGAAAATTAGAGCAGAGTATCTTGAAAACAAGAACAAGACCGCCTGGACTTTGCGAGGACATCTCAGATATTTTTATCTTTCGGAGAATGTACCTGACTACGATTGTCAAAGTAGAGGATTGCAAATTTTAACGAACTTGAATGCCGGGATGTATGATAACATCGAAAGGTTAGAACACGGTCGCTTTGACGGCAAGTGGAAATCTGAACTTCGTGTATATGAAATATGTCAAAAACTATATGGCAAGGACAATGTCTTGTTTCAGTATTCTCCTTCCTTTTTAGGTCAAATGTCCTATGATGTATTTATTCTTTCACTCAATGTTGCTATTGAATATCAAGGAAAACAACACTTTGAGCCAGTAGAATATTTTGGTGGCGAAGAGCATTTCAAAAAGCAGATTGAACGAGATGAATTAAAGCGACAGCTAAGTAAGAAAAATAAGGTTAAACTTGTATATATCACTTACAAAGAAATCGTGGACGAAAAAACCGTACAAAAGAAAGTGGAGGATGCGACAAAGAAAAGCAAATCGGAGGTAACGTGAAAAAAAGAAAAGACGGGCGATATTGCCAAAGCTTTACCGACCCGAAAACAAAAAAACGTGTATTTATTTACGGTAATTCCGTCCGAGAGGTTAACCGTAAGATTTTAGATTACGAAAACAAAGCCGAAAGAGGCGTATTGTTTGAGGACGCGGCAAATGCCTGGTGGGATAGCGTGTACTCCACTCTCGCCGTTCAAACCGTAAGCGTGTATAAACCCGCGCTTGAAAGAGCTATTGCAAATTTTGAGGACGATGCCGTTAAAGATATAACCGCCGCGCAAATCCGCGCATTTTTACAATCTCTTGCAAAAAAAGGCTTTGCACACAAGACCGTATCAAATCAAAAGACGGTCATAAATCAAATATTGCAAGACTGTGTTTTGGCGGGGCATATAAGCTTTAACCCGTGCCGTGACGTACCCGTTCCCACTTGTAAAAAAGCAGTTAAGCGAGAAAGCGCGACGTTAGAGGATGAAAAAAAGGTGTTAGCTTCTGCCGATATATGGCTTTTTCCGTTTATGGCTTTGCTCACGGGAATGCGGCGCGGCGAATTGCTTGCGCTCCAATGGCGCGATATTGATTTAATAAAGGGCGTTATTTACGTTACAAAAAGCGTATATTATGACGGGTCCACTCCTCACATCAAAGAGCCAAAGACAAAAGGCTCGCGCCGTATAGTCCCGATTTTACCGCTTTTAAGCGCGGAGCTTAAAAAAAGGTACGGAAACCCTAACCACTTTATTTTTAGCGCGGACGGCGGCAAAAATCCGCTTCGTGACGGGCAATACGATACGTTGTTAAAGCATTTCCACGCCGCAACCGGGACAAGCTGCACAGCGCATCAACTTCGGCACTCCTTTGCCACAATAGCCTACGAGGGCGGTATTGATGCGAAAACCTTGCAAGAGGTATTAGGGCACTCGCAAATCTCAACAACCTACGATATTTATACCGATTTCCGATTTACCGCACTCGCGCAAGCTCGGGAAAATTTATCCTCCGCGTTTGATGTGAAAAATGGCAAAAAAGAGGGGTAAAAAATGCCGTTTTGTAGTCAAAATGTGTCAACCCCCGCAAAACCCGTTGATTTATAAGGGTTTTTTTAGAGTTCAAATCTCTCCGTCTCCGCCAAAAAAACGACAGGTTTCGACCTGTCGTTTTTTTATCCATTGCGAAAGCAATGGTATATCATCACGATGCAGTCGTGGATATCATCCGCCTTGCCGAGTATATCTCGACAAGGCGAGTATCTCATCAGCCGTAGGCTGTATCTTCTTTCGCAATGATGATATACAAGGCTTTTGCCTTGGTGATATACAAAACTTCGTTTTGATG
>JAFXHU010000001.1 GCA_017533565.1 Clostridia bacterium | reverse complement strand
TGTTGTCAAAACATTTTGTCGATGTTTTTTTTAAAAGGCAAACGCCCAAAAAAGTCAATGTTTTCAAGGGCTTTCGAGCATTTGAAAAATCAAGAAGCGGAAAGTGCCTGCATGCTCCCAAACATCGCGCGCCACACCCCGTTATTTAGTTGTTAAAAATTTAGCTATTTTTATATTTCGGTAGCGCGCTTCGCTTGCATCCCCGTCCGGTCGCATAGTCGCCGCTTCACCTGCGCAAGCCTTCGGCTCTGTGTTATTGCTTTTTACCCGAGGGTGTTTGCGGCGAGGACGTTTTGCTTTGTTACGCGCTTTTTAACTTTTCGTACAATATATTATATCAAATTCGGTAAAAAAGTCAAGCGAAAATGCGGAAAAACACAAAAATAAATATTCAAAATAATTATTCGGTGCAATATTTCTGCAACGTATTGACATTTCGGATTGTATGTTGTATTATTAGAGTAGTACAAGGTGCTTATTACCTCTCTGCCCTGCGCTTTTGGGGCGTTAATTCGGCGGGACACGGCTGCACCTTGCTACCAAAAGGAGGTGACGCGCGTGGCGTGGAAATTTCAAGACGGAATTCCTCTTACGGTTCAGATTTCAGACAGGCTTCGTAAGGATATTTTGCGCGGAGAATACCGCGCGGGAGAGGATTTTCCGACGGTAAGACAGATTGCGGCGGACGCCGCGGTCAACCCCAACACCGTGCAAAAGGCACTCGTTATTTTGGAGGATGAGGGACTTCTCATAACACTCGGGACGGCGGGGCGCACGGTTACGGATGACACGGAAAAAATCGCCGAGGCACGGGAGCGTGTATCGCTTTCCTTTGTCGCGGGCGTAGTAAAGGAGGCTCGGCTTCTCGGAATTTCGGAGGACGCGCTTCTTCAAATGATTAAGGAGGAAATAGGAAAATGAACGATAATTCCCCGATTTTACAGTGCAAGCATCTCGTAAAAAGCTACGGCAATGCCGCACCCGTTTTAAAGGACTTTAACATTTCGGTTCCCGCGGGCCGCATTCTCGGTCTTCTCGGTCCAAACGGCTGCGGAAAGTCAACCTTTTTAAAGCTGGTTGCGGGCATTCTCACTCCCGATTCGGGCAGTATCGAAATATGCGGAGAGCCGAGGACGGAGGAAAGCAACCGACTTATCTCCTACCTTCCCGAGCGGACGTATTTCAACTCCTCGATGAAGGTTTACCAGCTTATTGATTTTTTTGCCGATTTTTACGAGGATTTCGACCCTTCGGTAGCGGAAAAAATGCTGAAGGACCTTGATATTCCGCTTGACAGGAGGCTTGCCGCCCTTTCAAAGGGTATGAAGGAAAAGACGCAGCTTATTATGGTTATGTCACGAAGGACGAGGCTTTATATGCTCGACGAGCCTATCGGCGGAGTTGACCCCGCCTCGCGCGAATACATACTCAACACGATAATCGGTAACTTTAACCCCGACGCTTCGGTTATCATTACGACCCACCTTATTGCGGATATCGAGCCTGTGCTTGATGAATTTGCCTTTATGGCGTACGGCGGAGAGATACTTCGCGCGGGCAATGCGGAGAGGGTTCGCGAGGTTACGGGAAGGTCTATCGACCAGCTTTTCAGGGAGGTGTTCAGATGTTCCGCAAGGTATTAAAGCACGACCTTAATGCAATTTTAAAGATTTGGTCTATAATTACCGCGACCGTCCTCGTTTTAAGCATTGTCGGAGGACTTTGCTTCCGCGGTCTTAACGCCGCAACGGGACAGCAGTCGCAAATGGCGTTCATTCCCCTTTACCTTCTCGGCATCGTTCTTTCGGTAATCGCGGTTGCGGCGTACGGAGTTGTCACCGTCGCGCTCATTATGATACGCTTTTACAAAAACTTCTTCACCGACGAGGGGTATTTGACCTTTACCCTTCCCGTAAAAAGGTCCACGCTCTTTAATTCAAAGCTGCTTTCGGCGTTTATTTTTAACACGGCTACCTTCCTTGTTACGGTTATCGCGGTTACGGTAATGCTCGCGATTGCTCCCGGCGGGGAGTACGGAGGAAGCGCGCTTTCGGTTTTACTCGACTCCTTTTCGGTACCCTTTGCCGCGATAAAGTCGATTATGAACGACCGTCTTGCCTTTTGGATTTGCGCCTACGCGGTGGTTGGTTTAGCCTACGTTCTCGTTGCCTTCGTGCATGAAACGCTTTTGCTTTTCTGCACCGTGACCTTTGGCTCTATTCTTGCGAAAAAGCATAAAATCCTTACCTCGGTGGCGGTTTACTACGGTATTCAACTGCTTATCCAGACGGTATGGCTCGTCGTAGAGGGCGTTTTAAGCCTCGGTATTTCGGCAATCTCGGTAGTGCCCGAGGTGCTTGTGCCCGAAACGCAGGTTCTTTGGCTGGTGCTTGGTATTCTACTGTTTTACGTTTGCGCGCTCGCGCTTATCGCCTCCTTCTTCTACAAGTTTGCGGTAAGCAGGCTTCGCGGAAATCTCAATCTTGCATAAGGGGGTAGAAAAATGAAAAACAGATTAAGACTCGTTGCTCTTTTGCTTTTACTCTCGGTAATGCTTTCGCTTTTCGCCGTAGGTGCGAGTGCCGCATCGGTTTCGGTGGAGTCAAACGAGGCGGAGGAAATCGTCACGGAGGAACTCGCGCTTATAAAGCTTTCACCCGAGGGTGCGCGTGCGCTTCTTATTATTTTGGCATCGATTTTCGGACTTTTGCTACCTCTTGCGCCGATTACGGTTTTCGCTTTGAAATTTATCAAAAAGCGTAATGAATTTGAATTTGTCGATTACGTTATAATCGGCATTTCGGCAGTATGGCTTATTTCGGGAGCGATAATTTTTGCAATGATTTTGTAAATAAAGGTTTACGTATTTAAAAAGAGCTGCCGCCATTCGGGAATTCCGAATGGCGGCTTTTTTGCTATAAAATTAGGTGGATAAGGCTATGTAAATTTAACACGGGGTGGGAGCTTTTATCTTAACCCGTATTCAACGATGCTTCCGCGCGGGTTGGAGCTTGCCTCCTCGATGGCTACGATGGCAATGGCGTGGCGGGCGATATAATCCCTTCCGGACCTGTCCGCCTCTACCTCGGCGCGCACCTGCTCGTGGGGGACGAAGTCAAACAGCACGAAAAGCGTATCGGAATCCGAATCGTAATACATCAAAAGCTGTGTAGGCTCAAATCTTCCGCCGACGGTAAAGACGGTTGCTCCGTCGCGGGTTATATACATATTTTCGGCATCGTAGCCCGTATGCGTATGGAAGCAGGTTTTCGTTTCGGCGCGGTAAATAGAAAGACCGATGCCGATTTTACCGTTAAGCGAGAACTCGTCACCCACGGTATTGAGAGAATTGTGCAAATACAGCTCGGCAATCATTTTCGCACGCGCGGCAAGCTCCCTTTTCGCCGACCAAAGCTCGAAAAACTCGCCCGCAAGCTGCAGCTTTTCGTCATCATTAAGCCCCTCGTACTTTTCCTTCAGCCTTTCGATATATTCCTCGGGATTTGGCTCGTAGCCAAGCTCCGTCATCATTCGCGAGGCGAGGGAGTGCGCGTCCGAAAAATTCGCGGCGTCGATTGCCTGCATATTGCATAGGTCGATATAAAAGGAAAGATATTTGTTCGGGATATTTGCGTTTTCAATTTTATCAAGGAGGACTACGTAAACCCTTTTGTTAAAAAAGCGGGTTGCCATCGTAAATTCCTTTTGCACGTAGGAGCTATCCTTTTTGAAAATCCCCTCGGTAAGAAAGAGGATTACCGCCTCGCTTCCCTGTATGCGGTCGGCAATTTCGCGTTCCCACTCGTCCCCGACCTTTAGCCCGTTATCGTACCACATCGGGAGGCTGTATTGCTCCAAGACCTTTACGATTTGGCTTACTCTTTTTTCGTCATCCGAATTATAGCTTATAAAGTAGTAAATCCCCTCGCCTACGGCGGTTATTCCAAGATTTTTTGACATTTTTCAATCCTTTTTTTCTTTAAAATTTAACACGGGGTGGGGTTAAACGGTTAAAAGGTGCTAATCAACGGCAATCGTGTCAGAGCCGTTAATACCCATTTTTGCCCCCCTTGATTTATAAAAAATCAGTCAACGCGGGAGCAGAGCGCAAAGAATGCAACCGCGCCCGCGGCGGCAACGTTAAGGCTGTCAACTCCGTGTGCCATAGGGATTTTCGCGGTATAGCTTGCGCGACAGATGGTTTCGGATTTAAGTCCCGTCCCCTCCGTGCCGAGGATTATGGCAAGACGCTTTTCCGCCCTCAAGCGCGGGTCGTCAATTCTCACAGTGTCGCGCGAGAGTGCCATTGCGACGGTTTTGTAGCCCATTTCGTGGAGGGTGTCCATTTCGCGCGGCCAATCGTCGGGGCAGCTCCCTACCCTTGTCCACGGGACTTGAAGCACCGTGCCCATACTTACGCGCAGGGCGCGGCGGCACAGCGGGTCGCAGCAGGTGGGGGTAATCAAGACGGCGTCAACTCCAAGCGCGGCGGCGGAGCGAAAGACGGCACCTATATTAGTGCTGTCGGCTATTTCCTCGAGGACGGCAATACGGCTTCCGCCCGCGATAAGCTCCCGCACCGTCGGCATTTTCGGACGGTAGAAGGCGGCAAGCGCGCCGCGGGTTAATTCAAATCCCGTCATTGTGCGTAAAAGCTCGCGGCTTGCGGTATAGACGGGCGTGTCCTCGGGCAGCTTTGCGATGATTTTTTCAACCTCGCCGCCGAGAAGTCGGTCCTCGGTAAGCAAGGATACGGGTGTATAGCCCGCCTCCAGCGCAATGCCGATAACCGTGGGGCTTTCGGCAATGAAAATGCCCTTCTCCGCCTCTAATCTATTGCGAAGCTGTGCGCCCGTCAGCCTTACGTAAGGGTCGATCCGCGGGTCGCCAAAATCGGTAATTCGTATAATTTCTCTCATTTGGGCTTCCTTTTACTTAATATACTCTGTTAGAGTGAAGCTATATTTTATTTTAACATATTTTTCGTGGTTTGTCTATAATTTTAACGTAAAAAAACACCGCTGATGGGCGGTGCTTTTTTTGTATAACGAATATGGCTTTAACAACCGCGATGGCTTACCAATACAATTTCCACTCGGGGTTGAGCATTCTGTGCAACGCCTCGAAGTAGAAATAGTCGCCCCAGATGTTATGCTCGTCGATTCCGATACCCTGCGGGAGGGCGTAGGTCTGGTGAAGGAGGAGGCCGTTAGACTCCGCAACGGGGGCGGAGATATTGTCGATAAGCGCGTTCATAATACGCTTCGATGCGTTTACGTAGATTGCGCGAAGCGGGTCGGTTTCCTCCATGTGCTTTATAATTTCAAGCATACCGCAAAGGCAGATTGCGTTTGAGGAGGTGTCGCGAGGCTCGGTGGAGCCGTCCTTAAAGCAGAGGTCCCAATATGCGATATAGTCGCTCGGGAGATTGTTAAGGAAGTAGTTGATGGTTGCCTTCGTGGTTTGGAGTGCCTTGTCACTCTTTTTATAAACGTAGGTCAGCATCGGACCGTAGATGCCCCAGGACTGTCCGCGCGCCCAAGCGGAGTCGTCAAACGCGCCCTGGTGCGTTTTGCCCTCAAGAGGCTCGCCCGTTTTGGGGTCAAAGTAGTAGGTGTGATAGGTGGAAGCGTCGGGACGGCAGCAAACCTCCACGGTGGAGTTAAAGTGATTCCACGCAATGGTTTCGTATTTGGGGTCGCCCGTAACCTCGCTTGCCCAATAAAGAAGCGGAATGTTGAGAAGGCAGTCGATGATAAGGCGGTAGGACTTCGGGTCGTCAACGTTACCCCACGCCTGGATAAACTGTCCCTTTTCCTGGTATCTTGTGATAAGGTGGTCAGCCGCCTTTACAGCCGCCGCCTTTGCCTCCTCGTTGCCGTCAAGCTTGTATGCGGCAACACAGGAAAGGCTGAAAAGGAAGCCCATATCGTGGTGGTTTACGCCGATTTTTTCCTCAATTCTCTTTGTCCAAGAGGGGATTTGGGAAAGAACGACGTTTTTGTACTTTTCGTTTCCGGTAAGCTCGTAGGCGTGCCAAAGTATGCCCGACCAGAAGCCGTTACCCCATCCCGCAACGTTTTCAACGGTGGGATAGACGTTATTCGTGCTGAATTCGTGGGGGAATTTATCGCCAACGCACTCGATGCAATAGTCGATTTTTTTAAGTGCCTCGGCAAGGGCGTATTCAAGCCTTTCCTTTGGAAGGTCAAAGTCGGAATACTTTTCCTTGTCAAGAATTTCGGGAATGTTAGGAATCATTTCGCTTTCTCCTTAAATATAAAGTTTTACGGGTTTATTTTAGCATATCCGCGCGCGCGATGTCAAGGCGGGAACGTCCTTTTCGTCATATTGTTTAGCAGTCTTTGTGTATAAAAACGAAAAATGCGGGCATAATGGAGTCAAAATCAAGATAGAAGGACCGTTTTTTACGGAAGGAATGAAAAAATGCGGATAAAAAATGAGAAAAAGGGCTTTAAGGACGGCGCGTTTTTGAGCGTTACGGTGTTTTTGCTTGCGATGACGCTTGTTATTGCGCTTATACCGACGGAGGCGGAGGCGGCTATTTACACGGACACCGTGAGGCTACATATCAGGGCGCGCTCCGACAGCGAAGAGGACCAGCGGGTAAAGCTTGAAATTCGCGACAAAGTTCTCGACAATTTTTCGGTTAACCCCACCCCGTGTAACAAAAACGAGGCTGTTTCGCTGATTTCGGCGAGTGTTGAGGATATAAGGCTTTCGGTTGACGGGTGGCTTTCGGAGCTTGGCTGTGACTACGGGTGTGAGGTAAGACTCACCGAGGAATGGTTTGAAACGCGGGATTACGGGGAGTTTAGCCTGCCCGCGGGGAAATATACCTCGCTCGTAATAGAGCTTGGCGGAGGCGAGGGCGAAAACTGGTGGTGCGTGATGTTTCCTCCGATGTGCCGCGAGGTTGCAACGGGGGCGGCGGTCAGCTACACGAAGGAGGAAAGCGCGCTCGTTTACGGGGGCAAATATGCCGTGAAATTCAAGCTTTTGGAGCTTGTTGCCGAGCTTTCAAGGTAAGCGAGACGGCGGAATATGAAATTTTGGAGCTTGTTGCCGAGCTTTCAAGGTAAGCGAGGCTTTGGATTTTAAAATTTTAATGCAAAGCAAGGGGCGGCGTGCGAAATAGTATTGATTTTTGCGTTAATTTATGGTAAAATACGGATAACACGGCAAAGAGGGCGGCAAAACCGACGAAAAGCTGCATTTAAAAGGGCAAAAAACGGGTTTTGTCGGCGTCAAACGCAAAAAGAGGTAAAAATGGCAGATAAAAAGGACACGCGCATAATTGCCGAAAACCGAAAGGCGCGGCACGATTATTTCGTCGTAGAGGTTTACGAGGCGGGCATCGAGCTTTTCGGCACGGAGGTAAAGTCGCTTCGCGCGGGCGGCTGTAATTTAAAGGATTCCTATTGCGAAATCGACGGGGGCGAGATGTTTGCCCTCGGAGTACATATTTCCCCATACGAGCAGGGTAACATTTTCAACCGTGACCCGCTTCGCCCGAAGAAGCTTTTGCTTCACAAGAGCGAGATTATGAAGCTTACGGGTCTTGTAAGCCGCGAGGGCTATACGCTTGTGCCGCTTTCGCTCTATTTCAAGGGGTCGCGGGTTAAAATGGCTCTCGGTCTTTGCAAGGGTAAAAAGCTTTACGACAAGCGTGAGTCAATCGCAAGGCGCGACGCGGACAGGGATATTGAGCGCGCAATGAAGGATAAATATTGACCGCGGCGCGGGATAACAGGCGGAGGTAAAAAGCTTGCCCCCTATCCCGTGTTAAAAAAACACAAATTTTCAAGATTGTTTTGTCACAAAATGTAAATAATTGTTAGAAAAAAGACGAGGATTTTAAGCCTCGTCTTTTTTATGTTTTGGTATATTTTTTTATTTCCTCTTTCCGATAAGCGCGCGGAAGGAATTTAAAATTGCAAGCACGGCAACGCCCACGTCGGCAAAAACCGCCATCCACATTCCCGAAATATCAAGCGAAACGAGAAGGAGGACGAGTGCCTTTATACCGATTGCGAGGACGATATTTTGCTTTGCAATTCTTTCGGTTTTGCGGGCAATTTTCACCGCGTCGGGAAGGCGCGAAAGATTATCCGACATAATTACGGCGTCCGCCGCCTCTATTGCGCTGTCCGCGCCGAGGCTTCCCATTGCAATACCGACGTCGGCACGCGCAAGGCAGGGCGCGTCGTTTATTCCGTCGCCGACGTAAACCACCGAGCCGCGATTTTCGGCTATCTTTTTTTCAAGAAGCGAGAGCTTTCCGTCGGGGAGTAATTCGGCGTTTATTTCGTCAAGCGAAAGAGCCGCTCCGACTCTTTCCGCGTTTTCACGCCTGTCACCCGAGAGCATCGAGAGCCTTTTTACACCAAGCCTGCGAAGCCTTTCAAGTGCGGCGGGAGCCTCCGCCTTTATTTCGTCGGCAAAGCCGATGCTTCCCGCGTATTTACCGTCAAGCGCGACGTAAACGCCGTCGGCATTTGGGACGGAGAAGCCAAGCTGTGCCATAAGGTAGGAGTTACCGACCGCAACGGATATGCCGTTAACGCGCGCGATAATTCCCTTCCCCGAAAATTCGGTGATTTCCTCGGCGGGGTAAATTTCCGTAGCCGCCGACTTCAGCGCGCGGGCAATCGGGTGGATTGAGGCGTATTCGGCAGAGGCTGCAAGCGAGAGCAGCTTCTCGGGCGCACAGTCGGCGGGGGTGATTTTATCGACAATCAGCCTTCCCTCCGTAAGCGTGCCCGTTTTATCGAAAACGACCTCCGAAATGTTTGAAAGGGGGGCGAATACGTTTCCGCCCTTATATAAAATGCCGTGGGAGGCGGCGTTTCCGATGCCTCCGAAAAACGCCATCGGCACGGAAATTACGAGCGCGCAGGGGCAGGAAACAACCAAGAAGGAGAGCGCGCGGTAAAGCGAGTCGGTAAGGTCAAGCCAGCCGAAAATCGGCGGAAGCACCGCCATCAGGAGCGCGAGCGAGAAAACGATGGGCGTATAGACGCGGGAAAAGCGGGTTATAAAGCTTTCGGCACGGCTTTTACGCTCCTGTGCATTTTCAACGAGGTCAAGAATACGCGCGGCGGCGGAGCTGTCGGCGGTGCGGAGGGTTTTTGCGGTAACTGCGCCACCGAGGACAACCGCGCCCGAGGATAATTCGTCACCGATTTTTACCGAAATCGGGAGGCTTTCACCCGTGAGGGCGGAATTGTCAAGGTCGCATTCGCCCGAAATCACCGCACAGTCGATAGGCACTCGCTCTCCCGAGCGAATGAGGATAACCGAGCCGACGGCAACATCCTCCGCATCAAGCACGCTTTCGGCTCCGTCAGCAAGGACGGTGGCGGTATCAGGGCGTATATCCATAAGCGAGCGAATCGAATTGCGGGAGCGTCGGACGGCAATATGCTCAAACCACTCTCCGACGAGGAAGAAAAGCATTACGGCAACGCCCTCCTCCGCCTCTCCGATTATCATTGCACCGACGGCGGCAACCGACATCAAGAGCTTTTCGTCGAAAACGTCACCGCGGAGTATTCCGCGAAAGGCGGAGATAAAGACGGTAGCACCCGAAAGAAGGAGCGCCGCAATAAAAAGTCCGAGCGAGATTGCCTCAAATCCGAGATGCTCGAGAATGAGCGCGGGGATAAAGAAGCAAAGCCCGACGAGAATGCGAAGCGGCTCGCTTTTATAGAGCCTTTTAAGCCTTTTTTTAAGTTTTTTTCTATTCATTTTAATCTGTTTTTATATAACTTTTTTTGCTTATTCAATCTCAATTCCGTCCTCAAAGGCGGAGGCGCATTTTTCAAGCAGGGGTAAGAGGGTGTCGCCGTCAAGGCTTGACTCCACGGTGAGCTTTTCGGTTAGAAAATTGATTTTCGCGCTTTCAACGCCGTCTATTTTTTCCATAGATGCCGCAAGCTTTGCAGCGCAGTTCGGACAGTCAAGTCCCGTGATATTATACCTGAATTTCATAGGTTTGCTCCTTTACGGTCTTTGTTTTGTTATATTTTTGCGTTAGCTTTAAAGTTGCGTTTTCGCGCCGCTTCGGCTACTCGGCAATATGCTCGAGCGCCTTTTCGATTATATCGCGCACGTGCCCGTCGGCAAGCTCGTAATACACGTTTTTACCGACCTTTTTGTAACGGACGAGGTCGGCGGCGCGAAGCCCCTTCAGCTGGTGGGATACGGCGGATTTAGTCATACCGAGTGCCTCGGCAATATCGCACACGCAAAGCGGTCCGCCGTCAATGGCAAAGAGTATGCCCATACGGGTGCTGTCCCCGAGGATTTTGAAAAAGTCGGCAAGGTCGTAGAGCGTTTCGGTTTCGGGCATTTTCTCCCGACATCTTTGCACCCTTTCCCCGTGAATTTCATCGCATTCGCAGGTTGGAATACTGTCAAGCTTTCTCATATTTTCCCTCCTTTTCGGGTTTTCGGTTGAACGGTTGCTCAACCGTCCGTTTTATTTTAGCACGTTTGCCCGTCCTTGTCAATACAAAAGTAAAAAGAAAATACCGCAGAAGAGCAAAAAGACGAAGCGCGGCGAAAAACTTCAAGACGAGGCGAAAAAAGCAGACAAAGGGGATATGAAATAAAAAGCAAATACGGACGCAAAAAAGAAAATCCTCCGCGTGGAGGATTTTCAGGTAATATTAGCCGTTTGGCTGTACGATGCTTTCAAGCGGCAAAAGGTCCTTTTCGGTCAAAAAGCCGATTACCGTTTCGATAGGCACGGCAAAGGAGATTTTCGCCGTCCCGTCCTCGCTTTCGCCGATTGCGTAGTTAATTCCGACAAGCTCGCCCTTTGCATTGAAAATTCCGCCGCCCGACGAGCCGTGGTCAAGCGGTGCGGTATGGTAAATGACGGGCACGGAGAGGACGTCAAGGTCAATATCCTTGTAGGATATGATGCTGCCGACGGTTACGGAATTGTGAAGCCCGCCCGGATTTCCGACGGCAACAACCTGTGTCGCGATGCTTGCGTTTACTATCGCGAGGGGTGCAACTCGCAGTCTTTCGCGATCCTCCTCGTCCACCGCAAAGCGCATAACGGCAAGGTCAAGCTCCTCCGACCCCGTAAGAAGGGTTGCGATATGATTGTTATCAAAGGCGTCGGTTACGGTATAGGTTCCGTTCCTTCCGTTGGAAACGTCGTTATAAGCGACGTGGAAGTTCGTAAGCACGTAAAACATTCCGTCCGAGTAATTAAAGATAACTCCGCTTCCCTGTATCTCGGTTTTTTGAAGTCCCAGATAGCGGGTTGCGTTAACAATTACGCCCGAAAGGACGGCGTTTCGCGCGACCTCGTTAATAAGCTCGGTGGTATTATCGGTGCTTACCGAGCCGAGCATACTCCCGACGTACTCGCTCATTTTTTCGGTGGCAAGACAGGAGGTGAGAAGCGAGAGAAGCAATGCCGCAATAAGTAAAACGGGTATTATTTTTTTCATAGCCTTATGCCTCAACTTTTAAATCAGACTACCCCATAGGGGTAGAGGTTATCTTTTTTTCTTAAAAAGAAGGCGGTAAGCCTTCGCCGCACATCGGTAAAAAAGGTAAAAAACGAAGCGAACGGGATAGATAAAATTCCAAAGCCGTGAGTAGATTTTAAAGGATTTTTCCTCCACCGTATGGCTTTTGCCCTTTCGGTTAAAGCGCTCGAGGACGCCGAGAATTTTCTCCTTCGGTATATGCTCCTTTACGTAGGTATTATCCCCGCGGATTATATATTCATTCTCCCTTACGCGGATAATTCGGTGCAAAACGTATTTTCCCGACGGATAGCGGTACAAAACCACGTCGTATTTTTTACATTCGCCCGAAGCCTTTTTGATAACGACCATATCCCGACCCGTGCGGAAAAGAGGCTCCATACTCCGTCCGCGCGTGGTGCTTGCACAGTAGCCGTGTCGCTCCAGCTCCTCCAAAATAGTGGTTGAGCTAATCATTGTTCAAGAAGTCCCGCATCCGAAAGCTTTTTAATAAAGGCGGCAATATCGCGCGCGGCAATTTCCTCCGAAACGTCATATTCGGCGAGCATTGCGTCAAGAAGGCTTTTTTCGGTATGCTCCCCCTCCGAGAGAAGATTCCAAAGAAACGCTCCGCTCGAATTCATTCGTATAAGCGCGTTGGAATTGTTCGTTTCCTTTCCCACGGCGATTGCAATATACGCTCCGCCGACAGGCTCAAGCACAAATCCGTTTTTTATTTTCATATTCCACCTCTTACGGTTTTTTCTATATTTTAACATAAGGTCGTGGATTTTTCAAGTACAAACGGTGAACTTTCATATTTATTTATATATTTTTGGGGTGCGAAGGGGATTTTTCGGCTATACGGGGGAAAATTTTCCCTACCCGCGCGATGCGACCTTTTTTTACAGGGCAAATATGCTATTCTACCGCGGTAACGAGGGCGGGCGAGGTTGAATATACTACGGCGAGGGACTGTATTTCACGAAGAAAAACGGAGGGCTTTAATGAAGGTAAGACAGGCGAAAGAGGGCGAGAGTATTTACGAAATCGCGGCGGAGTATTGCATTTCACCGCATTATTTAATGACCGTATCGGGGGTGGGAGGGCGACCGCTTTGCAATGGGCGAGAGGTAATTATTCCGCTTCCGTCGCGGACGGCGGTTGCGAAGGTCGGTGACACTCCCGAGGCAATTTCACACAGATTTGGTGTAAAGACCGAGGAAATTTACGCGCTTAATCCCGAAATTTGGCTTTCGGGGCGGCTTTATCCGTCACAGTACGTGGTGCTTAAGCTTGCAGAGCCGAAAATCGGCGTGGCGGCGGTAAACGGACAGATTTACGGCGGAATTACGAGGGAACGGGTAAAAAGGGCGTTGCCCTACCTTAACACCCTGACCGTGGCGGCGGCGCGCGCGTCGGGAGCGAGAATACGGAGTGACGGGACGCTTATGCGCTTTGCGGATATGGCGCGGCAGACGGGAGTATGCCCGATTTTGCGTATTTACCTTGAGGATATGCCGCGCACGGCTTGGGAGGACTTTGCACGGGGTGCGGTTATGCTTGCTGCCTCTCGCGGCTTTTCGGGGCTTGCGCTCGGAGGTGTGTCGCGGCTGAAGGGGGAGGCGGCGGAGCTTACGCTTTCGGTAAGGCGGGCGGCACTCGAGGCGGGGCTATCCCTTTCGGTAGAGGGCGAGTTAGGCAAAAAATGCGAATACGCGGATTACGCCGACACGGCGGTAATGACGCTTGACAAGGCGGAGCTTTCGCCCATACCGTCCTTCGAGGATTTCGAGGTGAGAATTATAGAAAGCACCGCAGAGGTCGGCGACGTATCGAATATGCTTTTGGAGCTTCCCGCCTTTGCGCTTTCGGGCGGTGAGTTTATCAGCCGCGACGAGATTTTCGGCAGTCTTGACTTGCGTGGCACGGAGCTTTCGAAGGAGGATAAAAGCCGAATGATAACGGTCAGGCGCGGCAGGCGGTTGGCGGTGTGCGAGAGCGTAGAAAACACGCTTGAGAGAATACGGCTTGCTGTTGAGTGCGGCTTTCTCGGCTTTTCGGCGGACCTTGCGCGAGTGCCGTTTCCCGAGCTTTTCGCGCTCTATGCAATGACGCACCGACCGATGAATATGAGCACCGCCGCGGCGGGTTTAAATTGCCTCGGTGAAAAAAATCCGCCCTCGGCTTGAGGGCGGATTTATCCTTGTTTTAATAAAAATAGGTGCTTTTTCGTGCGATATAAAAGAAAGAGAAACCGGTGCTACGCAGCGCAAGGCTAATACAAAACCGTGCTTTTTTGCGCTGTCACGCGGTAAAAATCAATTCTCGGGTGCGATATAGCTCCTTACGCGAAGGGGAATACCGAGCTCCTCGGCAATTTTTCGACATTCGCAAATCTCCCCGTCGGAAAGAAGGTCGCCGACAACGGTAAAGACGGTATTATGTACATAATTCTTTACATTTTGTGCAAAGCTCAAAATCGCGGGAAATGCGGATAATTTATACACGGGGTGGCATATTTCGTCGTATTTCGTCGCATTTGGGGCGTTAAGGCTTATCGACACGGTATCAAAGTAATTTGCATATTTCGGTGCGGTATTTTCGCCGAAGCAGAGGTCGGACATACCGTTTGTATTTATTCTCGTTTTGATTTTCGGGCAAAGCTCCCTTGCCGCGCTTGCGATTTTTTGACAAAGCTCAAGGCGCACCGACGGCTCTCCGTAGCCGCAAAAAACAAGCTCTCTATATTGCGAGAGGTCAAGCTCCTCAAGCATAGCGAGTGCCTCGGCTTCGGTAGGCTCGCGCTTTAGCCACAGCGGGTCGGAGCCGTAAGCTCCGTCACCGTTTTTTCGGATGCAAAACTCGCAATTGTTGTTGCACCTGTTGGTAAGGTTGACGTATATAGAGCCGTCAACCTCGTAAAAGACGGTCATAGCTCTTTTCATAATCCAAACGCCCGCCTTCCGTTTTCGCTTGTAAGTGCCGCGCACTCCTCCTCCGAAATTCCAAGCACGCCCGCAAGGGCCGCATTGGTATAAACGAGGTTGCCCGAATGGTTGAGCGTGCCGCGTCTCGGGTGCGGTGCAAGGTATGGGCAATCGGTTTCGATAAGTATTCTGTCGCGTGGGATTTGCGACGCAACCTCCCGCGGCTTTTTTGCGTTGGTAAAGGTGAGCGTGCCCGAAAAGGAGATATAGTAGCCGAGGGCGACAAGCTCCCGCGCCATCTCCGCGCTTCCCGAAAAGCTGTGCAATATTCCGCTTACGCGGGGAAATTTGCGGATAACCTCCATTATATCTCCGTGTGCCTCCCTGTCGTGAATGACGACGGGCATTCCGAGCCTCTCTGCCATTTCCATTTGGGCGGTAAAGTAGCGCATCTGCCTTTCCCTATCGGTGTCGGGATAGTGGTAATCAAGTCCGATTTCACCGATTGCAACCGCACGTGATGCGGGGTCGAGAAGCATTTTTTCAATTTCGCAAAGCTCCGCTTTCATATCCGAAAGAAAGCGCGTATCCGAGGGGTGTATCCCGACGGCGGTGTACATTTTTTCGTGGCGCTTTGCCTGCTCTATGGCGAGGCGGGAGGTTTCGGGCGAGGTGCCGATATTTACAACGCAGGAGAGCGTTTCCGAGCAAAGAGCGTCGATAAGCTCATCGACGCTCCCGTTTAATTCCTCCGAAAACCTCTCGTCATAATAATGAGCGTGAGTATCAAAGTATTTCATTGGTGTTTCTCCGTTTTTTTGCGGTGATTTTACCATCGGTGAAGATGCGAAGGTAACTTTCGTTTAGTGTATTCTGTCACCGTTTTTCGCGGTGGGGTCAAGGAATACGACCTTTATCTCCTCCTCGCCGCTTGCCAAAATCATACCGAAGCTATCTACTCCGCAGAGCTTCACGGGCTTCAAATTGGCAACGAGGCAAATCTTTTTGCCGATAAGCTCGTCGGGGGTGTAGAATTTCGCGATGCCCGACACAACCTGCCGCCTTTCGTAGCCGAGGTCAAGCTGCAGCTTAAGCAGCTTCTTTGCCTTCGGGATAGGCTCTGCCGCGATGATTTCGGCAACGCGAAGCTCCACGGCGGAAAATGCGTCGATGCCGATTTCAGGCTCGTGCTGCGGCTCGGGAATAGGCTTATTCGCCTCCTGTGCCGCCTTTATCCTCGCCTCCATTTCCTCGAGGAATTTCTTTTCGTCAATTCTTGCGAAAAGGGTAAACGCCTCGCCAAGCGGCTTTCCGCTTTCAAGTCCGCCAAAGGCGGAAACGCTCGCAAGCTCGGTGACGTCGGTATTAAGCTGTGCAAAAATACTGCGCGCGGTATTCGGGATATAGGGCACGAGAAGCACAGCCGCAGTCCTTATAACCTCGAGAAGATTGTAAATTACGGTTGCAAGGCGCGGACGCGTTTCCTCGGATTTCGCAAGCACCCAGGGCATAGTTTCGTCGATGTATTTATTGGCGCGCTTGAGCATCGTGAAGATTGCCTCCAGCGAGTCGGCAACGCGGTATGCTCCCATAAGCTCAAGCGAGGTGTCAACTCCGTTTTTCACAGCGGCAATAAGCTCTCCGTCAAGCGGGTCGGCAGCGTTGGGGGCGGGTACAATGCCGTCGAAATACTTCTTCGTCATTGCGTGCGTACGGCTTACAAGGTTGCCGAGGTTATTTGCGAGGTCGTTGTTGTACCTTGCGATAACGCTTTCGTAGGTGATAGAGCCGTCGGTGGCATAGGGCATCTCGGAGAGCGCGTAGTATCTTACCGCATCGACGCCGAATACCCCGGCAAGCTCGTCGGCGTAAACCACGTTCCCCTTCGACTTCGACATCTTGTCGTTTCCGAAGTTAAACCACGGATGACCGAAAACCTTCTTCGGAAGCGGCAAATCAAGCGCCATAAGGAAGATGGGCCAGTAAATGGTGTGGAAGCGAAGTATATCCTTTCCGATGATATGCACGTCGGCGGGCCAGTATTTTTTGAATTTCTCGGACTGCTCCCCGTATGAGAGGTCGGGGTCGTAGCCGAGCGCGGTTATATAGTTGGTAAGCGCGTCGAGCCATACGTAAACCACGTGCTTTTCGTCGAAATCAACGGGTATTCCCCATTTAAACGAGGTGCGCGAAACGCAAAGGTCCTGCAGTCCCGCCTTCAAGAAGTTGTTAACCATCTCCTTCTTGCGGCTTTCAGGCTCGATAAACTCGGGGTTGTCCTCGATATGCTTGATAAGGCGGTCGGCGTATGTGCTCATTCTGAAGAAATACGCCTCCTCGCGCGCCTGTGACACCTCTCTGCCGCAGTCGGGGCATTTGCCGTCGGCAGCCTGCGTCGCGGTGAAGAAGGACTCGCAGGGCGTGCAATACCAGCCCTCGTAAAAGCCCTTGTAAATATCGCCCTTTTCGTAAAATTTCTTAAAGATTTTTTGTACCACCCTTTCGTGGTAGCCGTCGGTGGTGCGGATAAAGTGGTCGTACTCCACGCCCATCAAATCCCAAATACCCTTTATTTCGCCCGCAACGCGGTCAACGTATTCCTTTGGAGTAATTCCCGCCTCCTTTGCGAGGTTTTCAATCTTTTGTCCATGCTCGTCGGTGCCCGTGCAGAGGAATACGTCCTTTCCAAGACGCTTTTGAAACCTTGCGAAGGCGTCGGACATAATGATTTCGTAGGTGTTGCCGAAGTGAGGCTTTCGCGAGGCGTAGGCAATCGCGGTTGTGAGATAGAATTTTTCCATAGTTTTAAACCTCCCGTCGCAAAATCCCGTCCCCCGACGAATGAGCCGACGGCGGAAAGTGCGCGTTTTATTTCAATTTAATATTTTACCACAGTGAAAGAGAAAATGCAAGGTTTTTGGCGCATTTATTTTCAGGCGGGGCATTTTGGCGCATATTTTTCCTTTAAAATAACAATTTTCTTGATTTGGGAGCAGTTTTCGGTTGACTTTCGCGCCTCGGTGTGATAAAATTACAATCGTTAAGTGTTGACGGAGGGCGTATGAAGGCTTTATTTCCCACCTTTCTCGGAAACGAGGAAATAAAAAACCGAATAGGCGGCGCGATTTTAGCGGACAGAAGTCCGCACGCCTTCCTCATCGACGGTGACGGGGGCGCGGGAAAGCGCACGCTGACAAGGCTGATTGCCGCGGCTCTCAACTGCGAAAGACGGCGGACGGAGGGGTATGCGCTTCCCTGCCTCGGCTGTGACTCCTGCAGAAAGATAATTTCGGGGGCGCACGTTGACGTAAAGGAGCTTTCGCGCTCGTCGGACAGGGCAACCGTCGGCGTTGCGGAGGTAAAGACCCTGCGCGAGGATATGTTTCTTTCGGCAACCGAGGCAGAGAAAAAGGTTTATATCATCGACGATGCCGAAAGGCTTACGCCAGAGGCGCAAAACGCCCTGCTTATCATGCTTGAGGAGCCGCCGAAAAACGTGGTTATCCTCCTTCTTGCAAGCGGGACGGACCGAATACTTACCACCGTGAAATCGAGGACGCAGTATATTGCGCTTTCAAGGTTTACGCCGGATCGGATTTCGGATTATATTCGCAAAAACAGCGAGGCGGCAGAGAGGCTTTACCTCTCCGACAGGGCGGCATTTGACGCTGCCGTTATGGCGGCGGACGGAAGCATCGGGCGTGCGCTTTCCCTCATAGACCCGAGGGAGGCGGAGGGCGCAAGAGAGATGCGCGAGAGGGCGATTGCCTTCGTAAGAGCCTGTGCGCCGAGGGCGGGCTTTGCCGAGCTTAAGGAGGCAACCGACGCATTCCCGACGAAGCGCGCGGAGCTTTCCGAGCAGCTGGAGCTTGCCGTAAGGGTGCTTCGCGATATGATTGCCGTAAAGCGGGCGGACAATCCGCCGACGGTATTTTTCCCAACCGCAGCCGAGGCGAGGGCGGAGGCGGAGCCGTTTAAAATCAACCGCCTTATTTCGGTATTCGAGATAGTTATGGCGGCACACGACGACTGTAACAAGAACGGAAACGTGACAGCACTCGTCACCGCGATGGCGGGAAGAATACATCTTTTGAAAAATTGACGGTGCGGGCGGATTTATCCGCTTTACCGTAGGTAAAAACAGGAAAAGGAACTTCAAAAATGACGGATAAAAAGAAAAATCAGGCAGCACCCGCGGAGGGCGTGGAGCTTACACCCGGTGTGCCCGTTGAGATAGTCGGCATCAATTTTCGGGAGGCGGGAAAGATTTACTACTTCTCCCCAAGCGGCAAGAGCCTTTCGGTCGGAGAGCGAGTTATCGTCGATACCGCGCGCGGAGTTGAGATTGGCACGGTAAAGATTGCAAACAAGACGGTTGACCCGTCCGATATAATTCCTCCGCTTAAAAAAATAATCCGCGTTGCGACGGAGGACGACCTCGAGCGCGATGCGAGAAACCGCGAGTTAGAGCTTGACGCGGCGCTTATCTGCAAGAAAAAGATTGCGGCGCACGGGCTTGAAATGAGCCTCGTTGAGGTGGAATACACCTTTGACAATTCAAAGCTGATTTTCTATTTCACCTGCGAATCGAGGGTGGATTTCAGAGAGCTTGTAAAGGATTTGGCTTCAACCTTCCACACCCGTATCGAGCTTCGTCAAATCGGTATTCGCGACGAGGCGAAGATGATGGGCGGTCTTGCCGTTTGCGGAAGGAAATATTGCTGCTCGGGCTTCCTTTCGGATTTCGTGCAGGTGTCGATAAAGATGGCAAAGGAGCAAAACTTTTCGCTCAACTCGGCAAAGGTATCGGGCGCGTGCGGAAGGCTTATGTGCTGTCTTCGCTACGAGCATGAGGTTTACGAGGAGGCGTGGCGGAGGACTCCGTCGGTCGGCTCTACCGTTTCAACACCCGACGGCGAGGGCACGGTAATCGAGGCAAAGCCGCTTATGGAGGAGGTGCGCGTAAGGCTTAACGGCACGGACAAGGACACCGTAAGGATTTACGCCTGCCGCGAGGTTAAGCTGCTTCGCCGCGGAAAGAGCGCGAATGACGAGGACGAGGACGGCGAGGGCGAGGAATAATTTCCCGTTTTTCGCAAAATATACAAAGCCTATATAAATTTTTCACAAAATTCAATTTTTCTATTGATTTTTTCACGCAATGTGATAAAATATAAATAACAATATTACATAGGAGGACCTTATACTATGGCATACAAGATTTCCGATGAGTGCATCGCTTGCGGCGCATGTGCAGATGCTTGCCCCACCGGCGCTATCTCCGAGGGCGACGGCAAGTTCGTAATCAACTCCGACGAGTGCATCTCCTGCGGCTCTTGCGCAGATGCTTGCCCCGTTGGCGCTCCCGCAGAGGAATAATTTTCGCATAACGCGAGCAACCGCGCTTTCCTGCCGCTCGGCACCCGAAGGCGCGGTTTATTCTTTATATGCGCGCGGGAGGTGCGGCTACTTGCGGGTGATTTGATAGGAGTTAATATGGAATTACGTGAAGGCGAGAGGGTTGATTTTGTCAACGACGACCTTGAGCTTATACAGGACACCGAGGGATTGACCTTCGGCACGGACGCCCTTTTGCTTGCGGGGTATATAGAGGGCAGGCACAAATACGGAATAGAGCTTGGCGGCGGAAGCGGAATTATATCTATGCTCCTTTTGACAAGGGGAAGGATTGAAAAAATCACCGCCGTGGAGGTACAGGGCGAATACGCCGATCTTATACGAAGAAATGCGGAGCATAACCGCCTTTCGGACAGGCTTTTCTCGGTACACGCGGACGTGCGCGACTTCGTACCCGAGGGGGAATGCGATATCGTATTTTCAAACCCGCCGTATATGAAGGCGGGGGGCGGTCGAGCCTGTGACAGCGATAAAAAGAATATTGCGCGTCACGAAATAAACGGCAGCATTTACGATTTTGTACGGGCGGGGGCAAGGATGCTCAAATACGGCGGCTATATGGCTACGGTATATCGTCCCGACAGGCTTGCCGACCTTATTGCCGCGTACAGAGAGGCGGGGATAGAGCCAAAGCGAATGACGCTCGTTGCGGCAAATCCGTCCGCAGTGCCGTCGATGGTGCTTATCGAAGGAAGGCGCGGGGGAAAAAGCGGAATGAAGCTTACCCGCACGCTCTTTATCTACCGCGACGGGGACAACGCCGAATATTCCCGCGATATGAATTATATTATGGAAAACGGAGCCTTTCCAAAGGGCTTTGGGAAGAATTAAGATGGAAAATAACGAGAAAAACAAAGTGGAGGGCGGCGTCCTTTATCTTGATGCAACGCCGATTGGAAACCTTGCCGACATTACCGAGAGGGCGAAAAAGGTGCTTTCCGCGGTGGATTTTATTGCGGCGGAGGACACGAGAAATACGGCACGGTTGCTTTCCTGCTACGGCATAAAAAACGAGCTTTTAAGCTATCACGAGCATAACCGACGGGAGTGCGGTCCGAAAATCGTTGCAAGGCTTCTTTCGGGTGAGTCGGCGGCACTCGTCACCGACGCGGGTATGCCCGTAATCTCCGACCCCGGGGAGGATATCGTCGCGCTTTGTGCGGAGGCGGGCGTTACCGTAAGGATCGTCCCCGGCTGCTGTGCGGCGGTAAGCGCGCTTGCGCTTTCGGCTCTTCCATCCTTGCGCTTTTGCTTCGAGGGCTTTTTACCCGCGGTAAGGAGTGAAAGACAAGAACGGCTTTCGGCACTCAAAAACGAGGAGCGCACTATGATATTTTACGAAGCCCCGCACAAGCTTCGCGCCACCCTTTCGGATATGTGCGAGGCGTTTGGCGAGGGACGGAGAATTTCGCTCTGCCGCGAGCTTACGAAAATAAACGAGGAGGCGTTGCGAATAACCGTCGGCGAGGCTGTTAGATATTACACGGAGCGCGAGCCGAGGGGCGAATACGTGCTTGTCGTAGAGGGCGGAGCTTTAGAAAGCACGGTTGACACCTCCCTCTCTCCCGAGGAGCACGTGGCGAAATACGAGGCAGAGGGTATGTCGCGTATGGATGCGATAAAGCGCGCTGCAAGGGAGCGCGGAATGACGAAATCCGAGCTTTACAAAATTCTTAACGGTAATTAATATTTTGGAGGATAAAATGGTAAGACTTTTCGACAGGTACGAGGTGTTTTACAATATGCTTCTCGCTACGTCGGTAATGACGAATACCTATTCGAGCGACGCGGTTGCCGATGCGGGCAGAGTTATCGACTTCGTAGGCGGCGCATACGGTGCTTCCGACGGGTATATTGATAAAGCAAAGGAGGTCATCCTTTACGACCTCACGACAATAAGCACGGTGCAGGACTTTACCGCATTCGACGCGGCAAAGAGCTTTGACGGCGAATACACCGATTTCGACAGATACGCCGAGGTTAAAAACGAGATAATCGCCCTTCTTGAAAATATGAGGCGGCACACGTATCTCGAGGCTTGCGGCTGGGTGGATTACACTCATTACTGCGTTTATCAGCCGCAGATGCGCTTTAGACGCCTACTCGAGCATTCGGTGACGGGCGACCTTCTTTCAACGAGAATGGCGGGAATTTTCTTCGCGCTCGGCATCGGCTGTGAAAGGGACGTTGCGGCGGCGGAAAGAAAGCTTCTTCAATGCGCGCTTTGGGGAGATATTCCCTCCGCGATTTTCCTCGCCTACGTTGCGAGGGAGGCAAAGGACGCGCGCTGCGGATATTTCGGCGAATACGCGGAGCTTCTTACCACCTATCTTGCGGGAGGTATCACCGTCCTTGACGACGGGGTTAAGAGCAGCTACTCCGACGAGGCTTGCCTTCTTTACGTTTACACCTCGTCGATAAAATACGACGTCGTTTATTCGCTTAACAATCCGAAGATCGACTTTTCCTTCCTCGAGGTAATTATGTCGGATATTCCGTTTGCGGAGAAGATGACCTACATTGACGAATACGACCGCAAGGTTTGGAAAAAGCGCACCAACAGCATTACGGAAGCGGCAAAGTCGGCAAAAATCGGCTTTGGTGCGTAGGAGGTATAAATGAAAAGATTATCCTATCGCGAGCAGCGCACGCAAAATTACATAGACAAGATTTACGGCGGCTCGGGAAAGCTTCGCTTTGACGAGGTTGGAGCATCGCACAAGGTAGAGCGCTACTTTTACGACGAGCTTGAGGAAAGAGAGATAAAGGGCTTTCCCTTCTCCTCCGACTATCTTTTAAAGGACGGCAGCTCCTGCTCACAGGAGAGATACGCAACGCTTACCGAAAAGGAGAGGGAGGGCGCAAGGCTTCGCTTTTACTATCTTCCCAACTCGCATGAGCTTTATATCGGAGGCACAGGCTCGGGTAAGACGACGGGCTGTGTCGAGCCGCAGCTTCGCGCAATTGCAAAGCAGAAGAACAAGCCGAACCTTTTCGTAACCGACCCGAAGGGCGAGCTTTTTGACAGGAATGCACAGCACCTTGCCGACCAGGGCTACCGCCTTTACGTTCTTAACTTTAAGAACATAAAAAGAAGCGACAGGTGGAATCCGCTTATCGAGCTTTACGACGAGCAGATGAAGCTCAAGACAATCGGAAAGGGCGTAACGAAAAAGACGGGACAGCTTTCGCCAACCCTTACGAGAATGGCACCCCCGTCGGCATTCGGCGACGAGTATTACGCATACCGCGGAATGGCATTCCCCGACAGGCGCGCGGTTGACCTTTATATTCAGGGTGAGAAGGACGCGGTTGCAGCGAGGGTTGACGACCTTATCAACCAGTTCACGAATATGATGATTCAGGTACAGTCAACAAAGGACCCCTCCTGGGAATACGGAGCGCAGGACCTGCTCCGCGGTCTTTTGCATATGATGCTCGAGGACGCGATGAACCCCGAGATGAACTTTACCGCCGACAATATGACCTTTAAGACCATTCGCGATATTTATATGGCGCTTAAGACCCCGATTTTGGCGGGTGACGAAACGCTTTACGAGCATCCGATGACACAGGGCAGAAGCGAGGACACGCTCCGTCTTATGTGTACGGCTCTTGCAAACGCATCCAACACGATGAAATCCTACTGCGGTGTTTTCGACGGCGCTATTTCGGATTGGTTCCAGGGGCATATTCTTTCAATGACGACGGGCAACACGGTTGACCTCGATATCGACGACGGAAAGCCGTTTGCTATCTTCGTTATCACGAGAGATTACGAAAAGAGCGATTTTAAGATTGCGGGTCTTTTCATAGACTGGGTTTACAAGATTATGCTTGAAAAGGCGGAGAACGGCGAAATGACGCGCCCGATGCATTTCCTTCTTGACGAGTTCGGTAACGTTCCGAAAATCAAGGACTTTGAGAACAAGATTGCGACCTCGCGTTCAAGAAATATCTGGTTCCATCTCGTGCTTCAGTCCTATGCACAGCTTGACCTCGTTTACAGTCCCGACACCGCGATTATCATTCGCGACAACTGTAACGCACAGATATTCCTCGGCTCGCAGAACATAAAGACAAGAGAGACGTTTTCAACCGAGTGCGGAAAGATATACGTGCCCTCGCTTCGTGCGGAGCTTGACAACGAGGTGAACGATATTATAGAGGTGCCTCTCGTTCCCCCGACGGTGCTTGACATCATTCGCCCCGGTGAAATGTACATAAAGCGTATTTACACACCCGTCATTATGGCACAGTATATCAGAAGCTATATTATGACCGAAAACGGCGATTTCCCGTATGCAAAATCGGACGGACTTGACCTGTTTGCTCCGTATAACAACGAGCCTATTTCGAGTGCGAAATACAAGTACCCGCCCGAAAAGAAGCCGCCCGAGGAGAAAATTTCCGCGTCAAAGCCAAAGTATAATTGGGACGTGTAATCGAGAAGCTCCCAAAACGCCAATGCAGGCGTAAATTCCCGAAAAAATTGCCCCCTTGCAAAGCAAGGGGGTTTTCGTATTTTGCATATAAAGCGACCCCGATTTTTCGGGGTCGCGGAATGGAAGCATTGCTATATAAAGAATGATAAAACCGCAATCGAAGCGATAAAAGCAAAAATATAATCATCAAAATACGGTAGTACTTTAAGTGATTCGGGTAAAACCATCTTTTGGGTGTTATTAACCAACTGTTTTTTATGGGTTTAAAAGCGTTTTTAATTTCAAATTGCAAAAATATAGCATAAATTGATAATACAATTGAACTTTCTTTTCCAACAATAATACAGCTCACAATAAATATACACCAAAAAGCAAGGATGGCGTAAAACAAAACCTTTTTAATAATTACCACCCGTTTCATTTATTATTTGTACCTTTCAAGCAAGGCGTTAAAGCCAACGGTGTCGAACTGTCCGATGTAACAATTTCCGCAATATGAATTTGTGTGAGAAATAAAAATATCTCTCGTATCATTCGTAAACAGCTCGTAATCCCCGTTAACGTAACCGATTTTGATAGCCTTCACTCCTTGCTCAACATATCTGTATTCCCCAAAATTATTCGTAGCACACGAATAAGAAATAGAGTTCAGGTCGGACAAAAACACACCAACGTCTTGAATTTTTGAGTGAACGTTTTGAACTTGCCCCGTTCCTTTCAAATAATACGAATCGACTATTTCAATACTGCTTATCATATCTTCGCTATGTAGAAAAGGAAATGTAGGATTGTTGACTGTTGATAAATACAAATTCAAAAAAACATAAAATTGTTTACTGTCAAAATAACCCATAGCAGCATATTTATAGCCGCTGTTATCGGATTTTTTGTACGTCAATTTTGTGGTTGATGAAAACAGTTCGTAATCTCCGTTACTATAAAAAACTTTTACTGCCAAAAAAGTAGCACCCAAAAATTGTTTTTGTTCACCGATAACGCTCGGGTTACGGTATTCAATTTTTTCTAACTCTTGTATGAATTTTTTAAAATCTTGTATTTGTATTAACGTCTTTTGCGAATGTTCGTTGCTCAAGTAATCAAATCGTTCTTCTACTATTTCAATGAATAGAATTTGCTCCTCTCCGTATAAAAGCGAAAAATCTTTTTTAACACAAGAAACCGTAAACAATAGAGAAAATATGACAAAAGCGCATGTAAATTTCTTGATTATTTTCATTACCATCTCCTACCCGAATATCTTTTTTAAACTATGAATAAACAATTTCTTTGATAGTTGAATAAAATATCCATCGCTTTCAGTCCATGGATCGGAAAATACTCCTCGATTCACCCCTCCGTACTCATCCGCTTGCGACTCCCATGGAGAAGAATAATAATCGTATGGCAAAGCTCCATCTAAATCTAAATAATATGCCGTTACAGATAGTAAAGCAAATCCAATTATTTGTCTTTGTTACTGAAATCAAATTCAATGGCAATTTCGTGTGACACAGAACCGTAGGTAATTCCAAAGCGCTCTAAAAATTTAGGTGTATAATTCTTATTGTCCTTGCGTTCAAATCCGCCTTCACAGCTTGATTGAATTACCGTCAAGCAATCATACGAATAAGATATAACGTTATATCGACATCTGATATAACCATCTACACGATATCCGGTATAGGCTTGCTCTCCACGCCAATAATGCTCTGCTTTGCTGTAACAGTCCACAAATGACGAGTTATACGGATTTGTTTCGCGCACAAACCAATCGTTATTTTCGGGACACATTTGGAAACCTACTTGCTCTATATAAGATTGCGAGTAGTCAAACAAGACGTTCAAGTATTCTTCCATTTCCTCTTTGGTGTTAAATTTCAATTCAAGATATTGGTCGTAATCCTCGTTCCAGTGGTTGTAGCTGTAATATGATATAACCTCCGCATTTTCGGGGAGCGTAGGCATAAAAATCCTATTATCAAAGTAATAACCCTTCGCACTGTAATCATTTATTGAATTTGTGAGAACCGGATAGTCGGGTGTTGTTATCAGTATAATAGTTATAGCAATACCTGCAAGCAGAATAAGCGATACTATTACTATTGCAAACGCGATTAAGCACTTTTTAAATCGGGAATTCGGGTATATTTTGAAAGTATTATACATTATTACCTCCCTCCCAAAATTGCTTTAAATCCACGCTTTATCATTCCAAATTTTGTTTCAGAAAAATTCAAATTAATTTCGTCTGTATTCGGTAAAAATGATACAGCCAAATGCCACATAGTTTCCCACCTAATATGATCAAGTGTCATCAAATCTTGCGTGGAATTTTCCGTATTTCTTGCCATATCTAAACTGCGTTGATATATAAGGTAAAAGAATATATCAAGAGTAATTGCATCAAAATCTTCTATCAAAACTCTATCAAATGTTATTTTGTGCTCGCCAAAAACCTCAATATGCGCATTGTTTGCCGCAAATAATGCTTTTTCCCACTTTTTGTTAATAATTGAAAAATCCGAACGTGTACCACTGCTATTTTCATATAGCGAAGCCATAACCATTCCGGGTATGTCGCCCGCATAATCGACGTAATTCACCGGATTATTTCCGCAATAAGCAAACATATTATAACCGAGGATTCCCTGACCGGTGGAGATATAGCTGTCGGCGTTTATAAATCTACAAGTATTCGCATCGTAATACCTGCTTTGCAGATAGTAAAGCCCGAGGTCGGTATCGTAGTAGTAGCTACGGTAGCAGAGATTGTTTTTCGTCGCGCTTGTGCTTGCCCCGCCGTTGTAATAGCTTGCAGTGCATTTGCCCCACGCGTCGTAGTTGTATATAATCAAATAATACGGTGACTTTTCCGCGGCAAGCAAATTTCCGTTCCAATAATACTCCGTTGTAACGCCGTTTACCGTTTTAGACGTACGAAGACCGTTATCGTTGTAAGTAAAGGACATTGTATTCGTTCCCTTTACCGCACCTACAAGCTGTCTTCCTTGCCAAGTACAAGTCGTGCCGTCGTAATAGGTTAACGGATTTCCAAGAGTGTCGTAGTGCGTCACCCACGCGGTAATTATTTCTCTGTCAATATAGTTCCAAGTACTCTTTTTTCCCACTTTTGAAGATCGTAATCTGTCAAAATGCTTACAATAAATACCATACTCCAAGGAAAAGCATACAAAAATCTTTTCAATATTGCTTTTTTAGTGGGAACACTTCCGTCCTTGTTAACGATTATTAAGCCTGACATTTTCATGCCGGGGGTTGCTTTTTTGTAAATCTGGAAAAGTGCATAGTATAAAATACCGGAAGCTACGAAATATGAAATGAATATCCATCTTATTATGATATTGTCCGGCCATATCGCGCTTATAATTGTCAACGGCAAATTCATAAGGAGGATATATGCACTGTCAAGTATTAGCGCATTGTAATATTTTTTGATAAATTTCATTTCCATATATCTATCACTCCACGTATAAATTCTGTGATACTAAATCCTGCACTATAATGAACACCAAATAAAATATGTGCAGAAGAACCTGTGGTATATTTTAACTCACCGTTTTTGAGATTGATGTCCAAAATTGAAAAAGATATTACATACAATCCGCATTTGAATGATTAATCAAATTACTGCATATACTTGTCAATCAAAGCGTCAAACTGTTTTTTATCACATTTTAACCACGAAATTTTTGCATCTAAATTCCCGCTTTCTGAATCCCACATCACATGCATTGGCTCATAATGTGATATGATGTCGTATTCTCCGTTTTTAAATTCAATCAGTATGCAAACACCGTGTGTTGTGTGCAAATTCGGTCCATACTTTTTGTATTCAAGCTTTTCTATATCGGAAATCAAAGTATTTTTTAAGCTCATTGAAATCTCTTTAAGTGTGGTAAATTCAAAAGGATTGTTCGCATCTATTATAGACAAATTAATAATTTCGGATTGCGATTGATAAAAACTCCAATGATATGTTTTACTGTCGCATCTCACTATAAAAAAACATGTCAAAATAATGATTATACAAAGTGTTTTTTTCATAGTTCAAACCTCAATAACCAAACCAATAGTAAAATGGTATAACGATAGGTCCTAAAATATTTTCTGCTATGCCCCAAACGAGAGAATTGTGCTTATAGTTTTCTCTATTTACCCCACCTAACCAATCAGCCGTTCTCTCCCAAGGTGAAGAGTAGTAATCGCGAGAAGAAATTGCTTTTAAAAACCGCAAAGCGACCCCGAAAGGTCGCTTTGGATATATTGTTAAATTATGCCTTTAGCGGGCCTTTACACTTTTATTTTAGCACACCGCGCTGATTTTGTCAACGGTGTGGGCGTAATCTAACTATCGCCATTAATATACAGGAATTTCAAATTAACGGTATCATAGGGAAATGCAAGCAATTGATATTCAAGTGTTTCGTTTTCAAAATCATACTCAAACACTACATACGTGTTGTTATATGCGATAAAATTACCAAAAGACAAATAGAAAGCCATCAAAATATGCCCTTCAACAACATCTATCATTCTTGGTGCGTAACCGTATTTTGAAAAAATATCCGAGAATGGAGTGCGGAGCATAAACTCATTATCAACAATTTTTGTCAAATTTGTTTCGGTATCTACTATATTGAAATACTTTTGATTTTTGTTGCTTAAAAGTTCAACACTATATCGCATTTCTTTTTCAACGTTGACTTTAAACATATCAAGAGTTGCATTTGGACCATTGTCAATTCTTGTATAATCACCACTTTTTATGTTATATAGGTCTATAACCGTTACATTTTTATTATCACTGTTTGATTTTGTAAAATGCTTGATATAAAACTTATCCTTGCTGACATACGTTTCCCCCATATCGTATCCATCACGGCGAAAAACCACATTCAAATCTCCCGTGATTAAATCACACGAATATAAAGAAATCATATAAGAATCAAATCCATGCATTAACGATGTTGAAAAATACAAGACACTGCCGTCTAAATAGTACGAATTATAACTATACTCTTTTTCTGACATATTATCAATTTCAAGCGTAAAATTATTAAGATAAAAAGTTTTGTTGTCAATAACAAGTGCAACATTATTGCTCGGTGTATATATTGATAATTCTTGCCTTGCTACGCCTTCCCATTTTTCTTGTTGTTTCCCGCAAGAGGTCAATAGAAGCACGCATATCAAAAGTATCAAAGCACATATACGTTTAATCATGGTGTAAGCTCCTTTGCCATATCGTATATTATTACAGGAAATGGTGATAAAGCGTTGTGATATAACCCCATTAACAATTCTTTTTGCCTCGTTCCAAAACTCATTCCAAGTTGGCCAATCACCTTGGCTATCGGTCATATTAATGGGATTGTTGAAGCAATAGACGTAGAGGTTAAGTCCGTGAAGGCTTCCGTTTGCGCCCGACATTATTGCATCGGGGCTTATAAATCTACAAGTATTCGCATCGTAATACCTGCTTTGCAGATAGTAAAGCCCGAGGTCGGTATCGTAGTAGTAGCCGCGGTAGCGGAGATTGTTTTTCGTCGCGCTTGTGCTTGCTCCGCCATTGTAATAGTAGGCGGTGCATTTGCCCCACGCGTCGTAGCTGAAATTTTAACCGTTTTTTAAAAAAGCGCAAAGCGACCCCATAAGAGGTCGCTTTATCTAATAGAAGGTATATTTTTCCTGTCGGTTACGGTTTCTTTTCATATTTTTCCTCCGCAGAGGGATTTATGTATTTATTATAGCATATTTTGCAGATTTTGTCAACGGTGGGGAGGGTTTTTCATTTTTGGGGCGATTTTTTTGTTTTACCGCTTGACAAGCGGGGGAGTTTGTGCTAATATGCTCTTAACGGAACAAGTCAAGGCAAAGGGTCGTTTACAGAGAGTCGCGGCAGGTGAGAGCGCGGTGAAAGAGGTTGCTTTGGTACCGCCCGTGCATACGGTACTGTGTTTTAAAGCAAAAGCAGAATACGGTATGAAAACCGAATAGAATGAGTAAAACGCTCGGGTGGAACCGTGCGGGATTACGCTTTGCGTACCCTCACCCCGAAGGCAGGTAGTATGCCTTTTGGGTTGGGGATTTTTGTTTTTTGGGGATTTGCGTCCACTTTGAGTAAGAATTTCAGGGACTGCCGTTTTCGGGGTTAAGCGTTCCCGTTTTCAGGGTTAAGAAGATTATTAAATATGCCTTTTGGCAAAGGAGAATATTATGGCAAAAATTAAATTTACAAGCGGCGAGCTTTACGAGTGCGAGGGCGGCGTTTCGGTTTACGAGGCGGCAAAGGCTCTCGAAATCATATCGCGCGAGGTTTTGGCGTGCGTCGTTGACGGCGTTTCCACCGAGCTTTCGCATATTGTCGAGGGAGAGAGCGAGGTAAAGCTCCTTACCTTCCGCGACGAGGAGGGCGCGCGCATTTTCAGACACACCGCGGCACACGTTATGGCACAGGCAGTCAAGCGTCTTTACCCCTCCACGAAGCAGACGATAGGACCCGCAACCGATAACGGATATTTCCAGGATTTCGATTCGGAGATTTCCTTTACCCCCGATATTCTCAAAAATATCGAGGCGGAGATGAAGAAAATCGTAAAGGAAAACCTCCTTATCGAGAGATTTACGCTTCCGAAGGAGGAGGCAATCGCGCTTATGAAGAGCCTCGACGAGCCGTACAAGGTTGAGAGAATAGAGGAGCTGGAGGACGGGGCGGTAATTTCCTTCTACCGTCAGGGCGAGTACGTTGACCTTTGTGCGGGACCGCACCTCCGTTCAACGGGTATGATAAAGGCGTTCAAGCTTACGCAATGCACGGGCGCGTATTACAAGGGCGACCAAAATAACAAGATGCTCCAGAGAGTTTACGGCATCGCCTTCCCCACGAAGGACGAGCTTAACGCTTACGTTACGGCACAGGAGGAGGCACTCAAGCGCGACCACAACAAAATCGGACGCGAGCTTGAATATTTCACCACCGTTGACTCAATCGGTCAGGGTCTTCCCATTCTTTTGCCGAAGGGCGCGAGGGTAATTCAGCTTCTTCAAAGGTGGATTGAGGACGAGGAGCAAAAGCGCGGCTATCTTCTCACAAAGACACCGCTTATGGCAAAGCGCGAGCTTTACAAGATTTCGGGTCACTGGGACCATTATCTCGACGGTATGTTTGTTATGGGCGACCCCGACGATTATACGAAGGAATGCTTTGCGCTCCGTCCTATGACCTGCCCCTTCCAGTACCAGGTTTACCTTAACAAAAAGCGCTCCTACCGCGAGCTTCCGATGCGCTTCGGCGAAACCTCCACGCTTTTCAGAAACGAGGATTCGGGCGAGATGCACGGTCTTATCCGCGTGCGCCAGTTCACAATTTCCGAGGGGCACCTCGTTCTCCGTCCCGAGCAGCTTGCAGAGGAGTTCAAGGGCTGCTTTGAGCTTGCAAAGTACTGTCTTGAAACGCTCGGACTTTGGGAGGGCTGTACCTTCCGCTTCTCCCAGTGGGACCCCAAGCGCACCGACAAGTACGAGGGCACTCCCGAGCAATGGGACGAGGCGCAGAGGATAATGGGCGAGCTTCTCGACGCGACACTCGGCAGAGAGAATTACGTTATCGGTATCGACGAGGCGGCGTTCTACGGTCCGAAGCTTGACATTCAGTACAAGAACGTTTTCGGCAAGGAGGACACCATCGTTACCATTCAGGTTGATATGCTCCTTGCAAAGAAGTTCGGTATGGAATACACCGACAGAGATAACACGCAAAAGACGCCCTACATCATTCACCGCACCTCTATGGGCTGCTACGAGAGGACGCTCGCGCTCATTCTCGAAAAGTATGCGGGTGCGCTTCCGCTTTGGCTTTCGCCCGTGCAGGTTACCGTTATCCCCGTCGTAAACGATTTCGCAGACTACGGCGCGGAGGTTGTAAACAGGCTGAAGGCTTGCGGCATTCGTGCGGAGCTTGACGACAGGAACGAGAAGCTCGGCTACCGTATTCGCGAGGCACAGCTTTCAAAGGTTCCCTATATGGTTGTCGTCGGAGAGGACGAGATGAGCTCGGGCAGCGTAACCGTAAGAGCGCGCACCGAGGGCGAGGGCGGCAAATTCACCATCGACGAGTTTATCCAAAAGCTCGTTTACGAGATAGAAACGAAGAAGCATTGATATGAGATACGTAATAAAAAACAAATATCTTACCGTAACGGTTGACACCCTCGGCGCGGAGGTTGTGTCAATTCTCGGTAACGACGGCTTTGAATACGTATGGTCTGGCGAGGCGTGGCGCGGTCACGCCCCCCTGCTTTTCCCCGTTTGCGGCTCTCTACTCGGTGACGGGTACACGGTAGGCGGCGTAGAATACAAAATGCCGAAGCACGGCTTTGCAAGAAAAAGCGAGTTTAAGGTTGAAAATGCCTCCAAGGACGAAATAACCCTTTCGCTTTCGGCAAGTGAGGAAACTCTTGCCGTATATCCGTTCAATTTCAAGCTTACCGCGCGCTATTTTCTTACGCTTTCTATGCTGAACGTAGCCTTTACGGTTGAAAACCTCGGCGAGGGGGTTATGCCGTATATGTTCGGCTGGCATCCCGCATTCAACCTTGGCGGCGGGGAGGATATTTCAAGCTTTTACATCAATTTCGGTGTGGACGGTCCTCTTAAAAGACATTCGCTTCAAAACGGTCCGTTTGTTAATCCCGAAAGCGTGGATTTTCCGCTTCAAAGCGGAAGGTATTACCTTAACGAGCAGGAAATATACGAAAACGACACCCTCATTATCGAGAATGCGCCGAATGACGTAACGCTTATCAGTGATGGGGAAAGACACGGGGTACAGCTTTTATACTCGACAAACCTCCCCTATTTCTGCATTTGGAAGGCTCCCGTAAGCGAGGCAAGATACCTTTGCCTTGAGCCGTGGAGTGGTGTTCCCGCGGACGGACTGACACCCGAAAATTTCGACACGAGGGCTATGAGCCGTCTTTCGGGCGGCGAAAGCGAAATTTACAGATACGCCGTTATCCCCAAAAAGTAAATAGTTATTTACATTTATTAGGTTTACACCCCCACCCGTGTTAAATTTCGGGTGGGGTGTTTTTTACAGCAGCCGCGTCTTGCACTTTGGCGCTCGGTTTGTTATCACGCATTTATATTCGTTTTTGGTACTTGATTTATTTTTTTATATATGATAGAATTATATGGATAAATATTTCTGCTTCGGCTTTGTGCCGACAAGAGGTTTTGTTTTATGAAACGACTTTTAAGATATCTGAAGCCGCATTGGCGGGATTCGGTGCTTGGTCCGCTTTTCAAGCTTTGCGAGGCGACCCTTGAGCTTATCGTTCCGCTTGTAATTGCGACTATCGTTGACCGCGGTATTGCCGAGGGGGACAGGGGCTATATTCTCAAAATGGCGCTCCTTCTCGCTCTTATGGGTCTTATCGGTCTTGCCTTTTCGGTAACGGCGCAGTTTTTTTGCGCGCGTGCATCGGTTGGCTTCGTCGGCAGAATAAGAAGCGCGCTTTTTGCAAAGCTCGGCTCTCTTTCCTACTCCGACATCGACCGCATCGGCACGTCCACGATGATAACGCGAATGAGCGCGGACTCCACAAAGGTGCAAAACGGTCTTAACCTTGCGCTCCGATTGCTTTTGCGCTCGCCCTTCGTGGTTTTCGGCGCGGCAATTATGGCTTTTACGATTGATTTCAAATCGGCACTTACCTTCGTTGCGGTAATTCCCCTGCTCTCTATCGTCGTATTCGGAATTATGCTTCTTACGATGCCGATGTACAAAAGGGTACAGGGCAAAACCGACGCCCTTCTTTGCACCGCGAGGGAAAACCTTGACGGTGTGAGGGTTATTCGCGCCTTTGGCAAGGAGGAGGACGAGATTGCCGAATTTCGCGAGGAAAACCAGCTGCTTACCACCGTTTCAAAGCGGGTAGGACGCATTTCCGCGCTTATGAATCCGCTTACCTTCCTGCTTATAAACGCGGCGATTTTGGTGCTTATTTATGCGGGCGCGGTGGAGGTAAATCTCGGCAACCTTTCGCAAGGACAGGTGCTTGCGCTTTATAACTATATGTCGCAAATTCTCGTAGAGCTTATAAAGCTTGCAAATCTTATAATTTCGATATCGAAGGCTCTTGCCTCCGCGACGAGAATTGCCGACGTGCTGGACGTGGAGTCAACCGACACCGACGGTAAGGCGGTATGCGGCGTAGGCTCGGAGTATGCGGTGGAGCTTCGCGGTGTGTATGCAAGATATGCGGGCGCGCCCGAGGCTGCGCTCGAGAATATAAGCTTTAGTGCGAAATGGGGCGAAACCGTCGGCATTATCGGCGGTACAGGCTCGGGAAAATCAACGCTCGTCAACCTTATTCCCGCGTTTTACAGGGCGGAGGCGGGCGAGGTCCTCGTCGATGGGGTCAACGTTTGCGATTACGACCCGCGCGCGCTTCGCGAAATGATAGGTATGTGTCCGCAAAGGGCGGTGCTTTTCAGCGGCACCGTTCGCGACAACCTCAAATGGCGCGACCCGAATGCCTCCGACGAGGAAATTATGGAGGCGGTAAAAATCGCGCAGGCGTCCGACGTGCTTGACAAAAAGGGCGGTCTTGACGCGGTTATCGAGGAGGGCGGAAGAAACCTTTCGGGCGGTCAAAGGCAAAGGCTTACGATTGCTCGCGCGCTCGTTGGAAATCCGAGAATTTTGGTGCTTGACGACTCGGCTTCGGCGCTTGACTTTGCAACCGATGCGGCTTTACGTCGGGCAATTGCCGATATGAAGGGCAAAATGACGGTCTTTATCGTATCGCAAAGAGCCTCCAGCGTAATGAATGCGGACAAAATCATTCTGCTTGACGACGGTGCGGCGGTTGGTATCGGCACGCACGCGGAGCTTATGGAAAAATGCGAGCTTTACCGCGAGATTTACTACACCCAGTTCAAGAAGGGGGGTAGCGAAAATGAGTAAGAAAAACGGCAGAGGGGGCGCTCGCGTTCTTCGCCGCGCTCTTAAATACATAGGAAAATACAGGCTTCTTTTGCCCGTTTCGGCAATTTTTACCGTAATTACGGTTGCACTTTCGCTTTATATTCCCGTGCTTGTCGGTGATGCAATCGATCTTATCACGGGGGCCGGCGAGGTAAAGCTCGATGCAATACTTGAAATTTTGATTTTTGCGGCAATCCTCGTCGGCGGGGCGGCGCTTTCGCAATGGATATGCTCCACGCTTAACAACCGTATCGCGCTCGGCGTGGTACGCGACATTCGCAACGATGCGTTTGAGAGGCTTGAAAGGCTTCCCCTTTCCTACCACGATTCGCACCGCACGGGCGACACGGTAAACAGGATTATCAACGATGCGGAGCAGCTTGCCGACGGTCTTTTGCTCGGCTTTACGCAGCTGCTTTCGGGTATTCTTACGATAGTGATAACCCTCGGAATTATGATATACCTCAACTGGGCGGTTGCGCTCGTGGTATTCGTTCTTACCCCGATTTCGCTTTTGGTGGCAAAATTTATTGCCTCCCGCACCTTCAATATGTTCAAGCTTCGCGCGGAGGCGGAGGCGAAAACGACCTCCCACGTCAACGAGATGCTTTCCAACCAGAAGATTGTCAAGGCGTTTTCGCACGAGGACGAGTCGCAGGCGAAATTCGACGAGCTTAACGGCAGTCTTCAGGCGCGGTCGCTTAAGGCGATATTCTTCTCCTCGCTTACCAACCCGCTTACGAGGTTTGTAAACTCGCTCGTTTACGCGGCGGTGGCTCTCGTCGGAGCTTTGCTCGTGCTTACGGATAACGGTGCGGGCGCGGCACTGCTTACGGTGGGAGAGTTAGCGGCTCTGCTCTCCTACGCAAATCAGTACACGAAGCCGTTTAACGAGATTTCGGGAGTTGTTACCGAGTTTCAAAACGCGCTTGCCTCGGCGGGCAGGATTCTCGAGATTATCGACGAGCCGTGCGAAATTCCCGACGGGGCGGATGCGGTGGTGCTTGGAGTTGCGGAGGGTGACGTAAGCCTTTCGGACGTTAGCTTTTCCTATACTCCCGAAATACCGCTTATTGAGGGGATTTCGCTTGAGGTAACGCGCGGAAAGCGGGTTGCCATCGTCGGTCCGACGGGCTGTGGAAAGACGACGCTTATTAACCTTTTAATGAGATTTTACGACGTTACGGGCGGCGGTATTTCGGTTGACGGCACGGACATTCGCGATATTACGCGCCATTCGCTGCGAAAAAATTACGGAATGGTGCTTCAGGACACCTGGCTTTCGCCCGCGAGCGTCAGGGATAACATCAAAATGGGCAAGCCCGACGCCACCGACGAGGAGGTTATCGCGGCGGCGAGGGCAGCACACGCGCACAGCTTCATAAAGAGGCTCAAAAACGGGTACGACACCCGCATCGGAGAGGGCGGCGAGGAGCTTTCGCAGGGGCAAAAGCAGCTTATCTGCATAACGAGGGTAATGCTCTGTCTGCCTCCGATGCTTATACTCGACGAGGCGACCTCCTCCATCGACACGCGCACCGAAATCCGTATTCAAAAGGCATTCTCCGAGATGATGCGTGGGCGCACGAGCTTCGTCGTGGCGCACAGGCTTTCGACTGTTATGGACTCCGACCTCATTCTCGTGATGCGCGACGGAAATATCGTCGAAACGGGCACGCACGAGGAGCTTTTGGCGCGCGGCGGCTTCTACTTTGAGCTTTTCAACAGTCAGTTTGCAAAATAAATACGGCAATGCGACGGAAACGGCGGTATTACGCCGAGGCTTCGGGCGGGGACTTTTCCCCGCCCCTTTTTCGTAAGGCGGCAGGCGCGGGAGGGCGCGGAGGATTTGCAGGGTGCGGCACGGGCGGGCGTTGGAAGGTGCGAAGGCTTTGCAGGGTGCGGCGCGGGAGGGCGCGGGAGAATTTTAAAATTATTATTGAACTTTTCAAAATAATATGCTATTATTATGGTAGAGGTATATTTTCGCCCCTTTGTCAAAAGGCTTTTTCGGAGGTGCGCTATGCAGGTTAATCACAAGAGAATATACAGGCTGATTATCGACGAGATAGAGCGCGGTACGACATCGCGCGGCGAGCTTATCGACAGGACGGTGGGAAAAATCTGTAAGGAGGACACCTGCCCCGCCGACAGGTCGCGCCTTCGCGGAGAGGTTGGTGCGGTTATCACCGAGATGCAGGAAAACGGCGTCGTTTCGGTGGCAAAGGACAATCTCGTTTTGAATACCACCCGACCCGTCGCACTCCGTGCGGAAAACTGTGAAAGAGAGATTATAAATCTTTTGCGGGAGGGTCCGCTTACACGGGCGGCGATACGCTCCCGTCTTGAGAGATTTTTCGGCACAGACAGGACCGCAACGCAAAAGGACGACCAAACGCTTTACAGCCTTATTGGACAGGTATTAAAGCGGCTTACAACCCTTGGCGTTATTACGCTTTCGGAGGGACGGTATTTGATAGCTCCCGAAAAAATGGCGAGCGTTGACGATATTTCCTCCATTCTCTCGCTGAAGGCGGATTTCATCACCCGACTTCATTCAAAGGGCGGAGAGTTTTTCGAGCATTACATAGTCACCCTTTTGTCAAAGTACCTTTCCAAAAACGGAAAGACGGTCACCGAGGCGTTTACCACGGGAGGGGCGGCGGACGGCGGCATCGACGGAATAATACGGACGGTTGATGCGCTCGGCTTTCGCGAGGAGATTATGATACAGGCGAAAAACCGCAACGAGCTTGTGGTGGAAACCTCGGTAAGAGGCTTTTACGGGGCGGTTTGCGCGGCACAGGGGTCGCGCGGGATTTACGCCACTACGTCGGATTTTCACCCGTCGGCAAGCGCGTTTCTCGAGAGCATTGACAACTGTGTCGGCGTAAACGGCGAAAAGATTTTCGAAATGGCAATAGAGTGTCAATACGGTATCAAAAAAAGACACGGAAAATACTGTATCGACGGAAAAACGCTTTGAGCGAGGGACTTAACGAAAAGAAAAAACTTTAAAGGAATAAAAAGGAAAAGAAGAATGACGGTAAACGAATTAAAAATCGCGCTCGAGGGCGAGATGCAATGGGCAAGAGAGCTGCTTTCGGGCATAGAGGGCATCGAATATTCCGCAGAGGTCGAGGGGTCGGAGGAGTCCTCCTATACCTTTGGCGCGGTAATGCTCGGCACGGAGGGAATGAGCGATGAGGACAGGATATACATCTCGCTCGAGGTAGATATAAACGACGACGATACGGTTGACAAGGAGGAGCTTGACGGGCAAATCGAGAGCTTTCGCAAAAATCTTTCGGAAATTGCCGCCGCGCTTAAGGACTCCGAGGATAAGACCGCCACAATTTTGGAGGTCGGAAAGAGGATAGATGCGGAGCTTGACGCCGCTTATGCTGCGGAGCTTGAAAGAATTAACCGCGAAACCTCCGACAGGCTTTGGATTGCGATAGGTGCGACGGCGGTAATTCTCGTGGTTGCGGCAATTTGCATTGCGATGAAGCTCGTTTTGAGGTAGGCTATGCAAAGCGGACTTGCGATAGAGAAAATGACCGCGGCGGCGGAGCTTGCGGCGGAGAAAATACGCGAAATCGGACTTTCGGCGAGCGTTGAATGCAGCTATATGAGTGCGCTTTTGCAAACGGTTGAAAGCCCCAAGCGGGCGAAATTCGTCACAGTTTCGGTGGTTATTTCCGCGGAGGATACGGCAAGGGGCGACGAGTATTGCCTTTCGGTCGGGGCGGAAATTCGCGGCGGCGCGGTGGACGACAGCCTGCTCGAGAGGGATTTGTCCTCCTTTTCGGATATGGTGGAGGAAACGGTTGAAAGGCTTTCGGGCTTTGACAGCCTATCAAAGGGAGTAAGCGTGCTTGCAAGCGAGGCGGAGGCGGAATACGGCAGGCTTCTCGAAAAGCTTCGTGCCGATCAGAAAAAGCAACGGCTTATCTCGGCGATAGGGCTTTCGCTTGCGGTTATCGGCATCGTTATTTTATTCGTTGTGGCAACCCTTTCGGCGTAGGTGGTTTTATGGCACTTGATTTTTCAAAATATACGAGGGTGGGCAACGCCACCTGCGAGGACTGTCAATTCTACGATTACGACGAGCTTACCGACGAGTATTCCTGTACCCTTTCGCTCGACGAGGACGAGATGGTGGATTTTCTCGGCGGAAATACGCGCGGGTGCAAATACTACCGCCGCTACGACGAATACAAGAGCGTAAACAAGCAGATTTGACGGCGCACCGTACCGAGCTACGGGGCGCGCCCTTCCCCGTTTTTTGGGGCGAAAATTAGGATTTATAAACGAAAAGCCACTCCCCTTTTTGGTGGGAGTGGCTTCGTCGTAACGGACAAAGAAAGAGGCGGGAAATTAGCGAAAATGAATATAAATTCGGCAAAAAGCGGTGTGCGCCGTGAAAAATTTTCAAAAAATTTTTGATTTTGCGATTGCGAAAAAACGAGCAAACGCGAGAAAACGGGAGAAAAAACGAGCTTTCGTTTTCTAAATCATTTTTACGAAAAAAAGTTTTCAAAAACCCATTGACAAAGACGGGTGCTTGTGCTATAATTAACGGGCTTGAAAAAAGACGTGTGCCACGGGCGCACAAATCAAAACGGAGGAATAAAGAAATGTCCACTTTTATGGCTAACGCGAACAACATCGAGCGCAGATGGTTCGTTATCGACGCTGCCGGTCAGCCTCTTGGCAAGACCGCGGTAAAGGCCGCTAACATTCTTCGCGGCAAACACAGACCCGAGTTCACCCCTCATGCAGATTGCGGTGAGTTCGTTATCATCATCAACGCTTCCAAGGCGGTTCTCACCGGTAAGAAGCTTGAGCAGAAGTACTACCGTCACCATTCCGGTTACATCGGCGGTCTTAAGGAGGTTCAGTACAAGACCCTTATGGCTAACCGTCCCGAGATGGCAATGGAGCTTGCAGTAAAGGGTATGCTTCCCCACAACTCTCTTGGCAGAAAGGCGTTCACCCGCCTTCACGTTTACGCAGGCGAAAATCACGAGCAGGCTGCACAGAAGCCCATCGTACTTGACTGATAAGGGAGGATAAGAAGAATGTATACCAGTGCAAAACCCTATTTTTACGGCACGGGCAGAAGAAAGAAGTCCGTTGCAAGAGTTCGTCTTTACCCCGGTACCGGTGCTATCACCATCAACGGCAGAGATATTGACGATTACTTTGGTCTTGAGACCCTTAAGCTTATTGTAAACCAGCCCTTCGGTGTTACCGAAACCGTTGGTAAGTTCGATATCGTCGCTAACGTAAAGGGCGGCGGCTTCTCCGGTCAGGCGGGTGCTATCCGTCACGGCGTTGCTCGCGCACTCCTTACCGCTGACGAAAGCTATAAGCCCCTTCTTAAGAAGGCAGGCTTCCTCACTCGTGACCCTCGTATGAAGGAAAGAAAGAAGTACGGCTTGAAGGCTGCTCGCCGCGCTCCTCAGTTCTCGAAGAGATAATCAGAAACCACCCCTGTGGTTCTATGGCATCCATCATTTTGGTGGGTGCCTTTCTCTTTTATAGCTATGGGGTGGATTTTGATTATCCCGCCTCGTTCCGAGGCCGCCAAAGCACAGCTTCGGCGTTCTCGCTAAAAACAGTCATTTAGACTGTTTTTTTAACGCTCGAACAGTTCTCTAAGAGATAATCAGAAACCACCCCTGTGGTTCTATGGCATCCATCATTTTGGTGGGTGCCGTTATCTTTTTGCTTGGTGGGTGGTATCCTTTTGGTTATCCGAGGCGTTTTGGAGCATTGCGGCTTGCTTTTATTTTCCGCCATTGCCCGACGTTTTCTTTTTTCTTGACAAGCGGAAAGGAACGTGCTATAATATATATACGAATAAATGTGAGGAGCCGGCTGTCTGTGAAGTGTTTGGTTCCTTTATGCTTTTTTAGAGGGAAAGCTTTATGGTCAAAAAAAAGAAATTCACACCTTCAACAACACAAATTATACTGTTAAGCTTCCTTGTAACCATTCTTGTTGGAAGCGCGCTTCTTGCTCTGCCCTTTAGCTCGGCAAGCGGCGAGGCAGTACCCTATCTCGACGCCCTGTTTACGGCAACGACGTCAACCTGCGTAACGGGGCTTGTGACCCTGCCGACGGTTAGCACCTGGAGCATTTTCGGGCAGGTCGTAATCCTTCTTTTAATACAAATCGGCGGACTCGGTATTATTACGATAATGTCGGGGCTTATGCTCCTCTTAAACAAGAAAATGGGCATCGGCGACCGCCTTCTCATTCAGGATGCGTTCAACCTTAACACAATGGCGGGTCTTACGAAATTCGTAAAGAAGGTGCTTTTCGGCACGCTGGCGGTCGAGGGCATCGGCGCAATTCTTTATATGCTCGTTTTCATTCCCGATTTCGGCGCGAGGGGCATTTGGATATCGGTATTTAATTCGGTTTCCGCCTTTTGCAACGCGGGAATCGACATTATCGCAGAGGACAGCCTTTGCAGCTATGCGACAAACCCGCTTGTAAACGCGGTTACCTCCACTCTTATAATTCTCGGAGGCATCGGCTACATCGTTTGGTGGGATATACTTCGCATTTTAAAAATGCGCTCGCAGGGGAGAAAGTGGGTGCTTAAGCACCTTTCGCTTCAAAGCAAGATTGCAATTTCGGTTACCGCGGCTCTTATCCTTATCGGCGGGGTGCTGATTTTCATTTTCGAGTACAATAATCCGCTTACAATCGGGGATATGTCGCTGTTCGATAAAATACAGGTTTCGTTTTTCCAGTCGGTTACGACGAGGACGGCGGGCTTTGCCACGGTTGCACAGGAAAATCTTACGGACGCCTCCGCGGCGGTTTCGGTTATTCTTATGGCGGTGGGCGGCTCTCCCGTCGGAACTGCGGGAGGTATGAAAACCGTGACCGTTGCCGTGCTTTTCTGCTCGGCGCTTGCGACTATAAAAAACAAGAACAGCGCGACGCTGTTTTCCCGCCGCATTTCGGAGGACTCGGTTAAAAAGGCGGTTGCCGCCTCGGTTGCCTTTCTTTCGATTTGCGTAATTTCAACCGTTTTGCTTTTGGCTACGGGCGAGGCGTCTGCCGTCGATGCGGTTTACGAGGCGGTAAGTGCGACGGCAACGGTAGGACTTTCACGAAATCTTACGCCGAGCCTTGGCACATTTGGTAAGCTTATAATTACCGTTACGATGTATTTCGGCAGAGTCGGGCCGATTTCGCTTGCAATTGCACTCGGAAGCAAGAGCGAAGCACAAAACCTGATATCCGAGCCGACCGAGGATATCAGCATTGGATAAAGGAGAATTGCTATGAAAATCAACAAAACCTATGCGGTCTTTGGACTTGGAAGATACGGCGCAGCCGTGGCAAGGGAGCTTGTAGAAAACGGTATGGAGGTTATTGCCGTCGATACCGATCAAAAAATCGTCAACGACGCGGCGGCGTACCTTCCCGTTTGTAAATGCGCCGACGTAACCGATGCGGAGGTTATAGAACGGCTCGGTATCGGAAATATCGACACGGTTATCGTATGTATGGCGGGCAACCTCGAGGCGAGCGTTATGGCAATCACCCTATCGAAGGAGGCGGGCGTCAAGACGGTTATCGCGAAATGCGCAAACGAAATGCACCAGAGAATTTTGCTTCGCGTTGGCGCGGATCAGGTGGTTTTCCCCGAGAACGAGTCGGGAATACGCCTTGCGAAAAATCTGTTAAGCTCGGGCTTTGTGGATATGCTTTCGCTTTCGCAGGACGTGTCGATTGTTGAAATCGGAGTGAAGGCGGAGTGGTGCGGCAAAAACCTTATCGAGCTTAATTTACGTAAAAAATACGGCATAAATATCGTCGCGCTCAAAAGGCACGGCAGGGTCAGCGTTGACGTAAACCCCGAGGAGCTGCTTGACTCCGAAGCTACCCTGATCGTTATCGCAAACACCGCGAGGCTTGCACGGCTTAAATAAGGCGCGATTTATAGAAAAAAGCAAAGGCTTTGATTAAATTTTTTCTCCGTAGGGTTTATTTTTCCCCGGTAAACCAACGGTAGGTGTACTTTTTCCGCGATATCGGTTATACTGTATGCGAAAGGAGGCTACGATGGATCAAATAAAAATAGGAAAATTCATTCAAGAGCAAAGAAAGGAAAGAGGCTTGACGCAGATGCAGCTTGCCGATAGGCTCGGCATCACCGACAAGGCGGTGTCAAAGTGGGAAAGAGGCATTGCAATGCCGGATACCTCCATTATGCTTGAGCTTTGCGACATTCTTTGCATCAGTGTAAACGATTTATTAAACGGGGAGAAAATCAATATGGAAAACAACGAGAAAAGGAACGAAGAGCTTTTGCTTGAAATGGCAAAGGAATTGGAGAGAAAAAACAAGACAATTTGGAGTGCGATGTGGGCAATTATGACTGTATCCATAATCGGTCTTTTGGCAGGGTGTGCGATTGCGGCATTTGTAATTCCCGAGGGAATATGGCAGGCGGTTGCAGTTATCGGGATTGTGGTTGTATTTCTGATTCCCTGCTTCTATGCATTAAAGCTTGAGGTAAGTGTTGGTGCATATAAGTGCAAGAATTGCGGTGAGGAAATTATACCTACCTACTCGCAGGCGCTTAATGCAATGCACGCGGGAACAACCCGTTATTTAAAGTGCCCCAAATGCAATAAGCGCACCTGGTGCAAAAAGATTTTAAAAAAATAAAGGCATCGGATTTTAATTTTTCAAAGCCCTGTGATTTTCACGGGCTTTGTTTTTTTACATTCTTATTACATCTCCCCGTATCCTTTGTGTCAAGAATGTAAAGATTTTTGGGCCGCGAAATTTACCCGTGTCCCCCTCTTGCAAAGTTAAGACGGATATGCTATAATAGAGTAGATTTTTTTGGAGGGGAAAATGAAGCGAATTTCCTTTTTTTCAACGCCGTTTTATATGTATCTTACCGAGGTGCCGTTTGTAATTATCCTCGTGCTTGCAATAATTTACAACCCGTATGCCGAGGGAATGGCGCGGCTCTACCCGCTTATGGCGGCGATGGTGGCGGCGATTATTTTTTCAAATATATTCCTTTACCGCGCGGTAAGCATTTCAAGATGCAGGGTCCGCGACGTAGGGCGCTTTTCGCGCCGCGATTTTACCACCCTTTCCGCGGGAAACAGCATACGGCTCGTCCCGATGGAGCAAAACAGGGTAAGGGTTTACGTTTATGCCGAGGCGGGGCTGCCCGAGCTTGACTGGATGCGCGACCAGACCACAAACCCCGACGAGATTTGCACATATCGCGGACGGACACAGGGCGGTCTTTGCACCGTGGCGGATACGCTTTCGTATTTTGAAGTGCCGACCGACGAGATTGAAAAGATTGTTTCGGGTGCGGATTTTAACGGCGATTACCCCGAATGCAGAGTCAGCATACACAAAACCGCGGAGGGGCGCGACGAATACCGTATTGAGCTTAAAAGGACGGTTTTGGAGCTTGATTTTGAGGAAATCGAGCTTTCGGGCGGTCTTGAAATTCGGTCGCAAAGGACCGCGGGCGGCGAATTTGAAACGAATATTTTGCGCGACGGGGTGCATATTTCAACTCACCGCAGCCGCAATATAAAAAAGCAGCTTACAAGGGTGTTGCACGAGCTGGAGCTTTCGCCCTCCGAGGTGCGCGAGCTTTTTTCAGGCGGGGATTTGGAGCTTGAAAACGACCTCGTTTACGCGAGCGTGTGCGGCGGAGCATACACCGTAAGAGTCAAATAAGCGCAAGGGGAGAGCGAAGCTTTCCCCTTTTTGTTTTGCGAAGCCTTCCCTGCCGTATCGGTGCTTTGCGGTTGTTTTTTAGACTTTCGCTATATTACACGGTTGCATTGCGGGCATTTCGGTAGCCGTGTATTAAAAAAACCAATACCCCTATCGGTAACTCGCGTAGGGTGATACGGTGAAAAGCATTGACGAAAAGCCGATTTTTTGTTATAATTTTTACGTAAATCATAATTCGGGAGGACTTTATGAGAAAAATCGACTTTTTTCTTTACAATGCGCTTTATTTTCGCGTTGCGGATGCGGATGCGAGAAAAAGCCTTTCCGACGGATTGACGGTTAAGCTCTCCGACTGCGAGCCGAGCGAGCAAAAAGCCGTGTTAAAGGAGTGTAAGGCAAATATTAAGGCAAGCTTTAAGCTTGACGGCTTTAAAATTTATTTGACGGTGCTTAATGCTTTGACAGTTTTGGCGGCAGTGATTGTACCGATTTCAATCGCTATTTACACAAGTGACGTTGAATTGAATTCATTTTTAAATATCTTGTACACTGTTTCGTGGTATTCGATTTATGCTTTGGTGCCGTTGTTTATCATTTCCTATCTTGCTTTGTTGTTAATAAAGCGGGTGAAAATCAAATATACGCTTTACAATCTTGCGGCGTTTGTTTTTTCGGTTGTTTTGGCAATTGCGAGCCTTATTATCGTTTTATGTATTGTTGCAATCGCCTTGTCAGAGTTTTGATTTTAAGGTATAGCGGGAGCTTTTGCTCCCGCTTTTTTTCTTTGAGTTGGTATGACGTTAGACTGTCTTTTAGCGCATCTTTCAAGGCAAGACCCCTGCGGAGCGAAAAATCGCTCCTTGATTTTGCTCGCGGGGGAGCAAAATTTCGACTGCGCTCAAGGTGACGCAGGATTTGGCTCTCTGCGGGGCGAGGCGGGGGCGCCTCATCCGACGAGTTACTTGCAGCTCTCGTCCCCATTCTCTCGCAAGAGAAGGCAAAGAACCTCATCCACCGCAAGCGGTCCCCCTTCTCCAAGGAGAAGGCTTGATGTACAAGCTTTGTGCGGGGGGGTAAGCCTTCCCCGGTGGGGGAAGGTGGCATACGAACGAAGCGAGTATGACGAATGAGGCGTTAGCGGGATGTTACGCAGAGCAATGGGTTGCGCTACAAGGCTCTTATGTGCCAAGGCGGGGACTACTCATCCGTCACCTGCGGTGACACCTTCTCTCACAAGAGAAGGCAAAGAACCTTATCCGACGAGTTATCACACAACTCTGACACCATTCTCGGGGGAGAGGGCTTTATAAATTAAGAAAGAGGCACCCGAGGGTACCTCTTCCTTTTTTAGTTTTTTTTAATTGCGTTTATGCCAAAATCAGTCTTCAATCTCGGCTTTTCCGCCCGCAAGGGTAATCATCTTAACCGCCTGGAGCGAGAATTTAGATGCAATTACGGTAAGCGACTTTGTCATAGTGCCGCGAGCGAGAACCTTAATTCTGCCTGCGTTCTTATTGATAAGTCTCTTTTCCTTGAGTGCGTCGATGTCAACCGTTTCGCCGTCCTCGAAGTTCTCGCAGATGGTGTCAACGTTGATTTCAACGAGCTTGCCCGTGTGCTTTACGGTAGCGTGAACAACCTCTATCTGCGCTTCCGCTTCCTCGTCGGTGAGAAGCTCATCGGCGGTTACGGCGTCAACGTGGACGGGTTCTTCAACGGGTGCGGGAGCAACCTCCTCCTCAACAGGTGCGGGAGCAGGCTCTTCCTCTGCGGGAGCAGGCTCTTCCTCTACGGGTGCAGGAGCAGGCTCTTCCTCTACGGGTGCAGGTGCAGGCTCTTCAGCGGGTGCGGGCTTTTCCTTTGCCTCGTAGCCGTCAAGAAGCTCTCCGACGTCAACTCTTACGATGTTGGAGTTTTCGTCAAGCTTCATACCTGTGGGAAGGATAACCTTTACAAGTCCGCGCTTTGCAAGCTCCTCCGTGGTTTCGTAAGGCATATGGTAATCGGTGCCGGGAACGTCGCCCTGCGGAATTTCAAGCTTGTTCATCATTTCCTCGATAAGCTCAAGCGCGTACTTAAGCGATCTATCCGACTTAACCTTGAGAAGCATAGGAACGCTTTCAAACTTCGGCTTGTCGGATGCATCGGTGAAGTGATACTTCGACTCGCTGTATTCCTTCGGATCGAGAGCGAGGTAAACGAGGAGTGCGCGACCCTTTACGTTAATCTTTGCACACTGTACTCTGCCCTTATTGAAGGACTCGAAGTTCCAGCTTCCTCTTGCCTTCACGCCCTTGTAGGAAAGAAGCGTGTTCTTTATAATCGTGTAGTAATCCTGGATCTCGGTATCCGACTGGATAAGTCTGGATTCAAAGGAGCTTCTGTAACGTACGTAAACGACCACGCCGTCAACGATAGCGCTTCTCGTGCCGTCCTCGTCAGGCTCGCCAAGAGGAATTACAACAGGTGCGGGAGCAGGTGCAGGCTCGGTAGCGGGAGCAGGCTCTTCCTCCGCGGGTGCGGGTGCAGGCTCTTCCTCTACGGGAGCAGGCTCTTCCTCCGCAGGTGCGGGTGCAGGCTCTTCCTCTACGGGAGCAGGCTCCTCCTCTGCGGGTGCGGGTTCTTCCGTGGCGGGAGCAGGTGCAGGCTCTTCCTCGGCTGCTTCCTCGGTAGCCTCCTCTGCTTCAGGCTCGCCCTCGGGTGCAACAACAGGCTCGTCATCGGTAGGCTCGCCGTCGTCGTCATCCTTGTGACGCTTGATAAGGAGAATGATAATCACGATAAGAAGGAGGATTATAATAAGTGCGAGAATAATCCAAATCCAGGTAAGGTCGGTATCCTTTACGGGAGTGGGTGCGATAGTGTCGCCGAGGCTCACAATTCCGTAAACCGAGAAGTGCGTGGTATCGAATACCGCGTAATCGCCCTCTACGGTTGCCTCTATCTCCTCTACCTCTCCGTCGGCGGTGATATATACGACGGTGAGGGTCTTGCCCGTGCGGTAGCCCTCGGGAATACGGATTTTAACCTTGAAATCGTCCTCGATAGGCTGGTGTGTTCCTTCCTTTGCAAAGTAGATATCGTATGCAACGATAACGACACCCTCTCTGCCGTCGGGAAGAGTTACGTTGGTGTAAAGGTGAGTATTGTTATTTACAACGAAATCGTTATCGGCGGGAACCTTTGAGGAGTTAACCTGTACTACGATGCCCTTATCGTCCTCGAATACGTGCTCGGTCTTTGCCACGAAGTTAATGGTAATCGTCGCAGTCATCGGGTCGATGTTATCGTTGTAATTTTCGCTGTTAACCGTGAAGCTTGCGGTTACGGTGTAGGTACCGATGTACTTAACGTTGTTGCCCGTGTAGCTTACGGTGATAAACTCGGGAAGCTGTCCCGAAATATATACGCTCTGAAGCTGTCCGTTATAGTCAACGGTCAAGCCGTCGAAGGTGATGCCCGACATATCGTAGTCAGCCTTTGCAATTTCAAAGGTAACGTCGGGAATTGCTTCGGTGGGAAGGCGAAGCTCGTAATTATCCTCAACGCCCGCTACGGTCAAGTCAAGCGAGATAACAACCTTTGCGGTGTAGGTGCCCGCGTTGATTGCGCTCTGTACCTCGTTGCCGTCCTTGTAGTAGGTGTAAGCAACCTTTACAAAATCGGGAAGTCCCGTCGGGAGATTAAGCACGGGTGCCTGTGCATTTCCGTTATAAACGAAGCTTTCGTCAATCCAATCTGCGCCCGAAAGGTCGATAACTACCTTTGCGATAGACCAGTCAAGCTCCGCGATTGTGCCGCTTACGGTGTAGTTCGCGCCGTCGGTGAGGGTGTAGCTTGCGCCCGTCTTATACGCGCCCGCATTCGTTTGTCCGACTACGGTTACGGTGATAAGACCCTCGTACTTTGCGGGTACGTTAAGCGTAGGCTTCTTTTCGGTGCCGTCGTAGGTGAATTCAAGATCCGACCAGGTAAGCTCGTCAAGGTTGATAACTACCTTTGCGATGGACCAGTCAAGCTCCGCGATTGCGCCGCTTACGGTGTAGTTCGCGCTGTCGGTGAGGGTGTAGCTTGCGCCCGTCTTATACGCGCCCGCATTCGTTTGTCCGACTACGGTTACGGTGATAAGACCC